>JAUXPP010000129.1 GCA_030683705.1 Polaromonas sp.
CAGCCGGAGTCCTTGGTCAGCACCATGGAGCCGCCACCGAATGCGCCAAACAGGCTCACCGTCATCACCAGCGGAATCACGATCTGCATGGTGGTGACGCCGAAGTTACCCAGCCCGGCGTTGAGGCCCAGTGCCAGGCCCTGCTGCTTCTTCGGGAAGAAAGTGTTGATGTTGCTCATCGAGGCCGAGAAGTTGCCCCCACCGATGCCCGAGAGGAAGGCGCAGGCCTGGAACACCCACAGCGGCGTGGCCTTGTCCTGCAGCGCGATGCCGGTCCAGATGGCCGGAATGATGAGCAACGCGCTGGTCAGGAACACCGTGTTGCGCCCACCCGAGAGTCGGATGAAGAACGACGCGGGGATGCGTAACGTGGCGCCCATCAGCCCGGCGATGGCGGTCAGCGTGAAAAGCTCGGCCGGCTTGAAGGGGAAGCCCAGATTGAGCATCTGTACAGTGATGATTCCCCACATCAACCACACCGCAAAGGCGCACAACAGGTTGGGGATGGAAATCCAAAGGTTGCGGTTGGCAATGCGCTTGCCGGTGCTTTCCCAGAACTGCTCGTCCTCGGGACGCCAGTCGGTGATATCGACGCTGGAACTGGTTTTGCTATTCATGGTGCTTCCTGGAAAAAGGGGCTGTTTCAGGCCTGGGCGCCGGATGCGTTGCTGCCCATGACCTCGGTGCGCCGCACCTCGGTCCAGTACATCCAGATCAGCGAGACCCAGACGATGCCGTACATGAACATGAAGGCGCTGGAGCGGATGCCGGTCAGGTCCATCAGGCCGCCGAAGATGATGGGCAGCACAAAGCCGCCCAAGCCGCCGGCCAGGCCGACAATGCCGCTGACCGCGCCGATGTTGGCGCCGTAGTCGTCGCTGATGTACTTGAAGACGCTGGCCTTGCCGAAGGCCCAGGCAATACCCAGGACGAACATCAGCGCGGTGAAGGTGTAGACGTTCAGGCCGATATGGAAGGTCGCCGGGCCATTCACCGTGAGGATGGTGAAATCGGTCTGCGGGTAGGACAGCAGGAACAGGCACACCCAGCTCACCCACATCACCCACCAGGTCACGCTGTGCGCGCCATACTTGTCGGACAACACACCGCCAAAGGCGCGCAACACGCCGCCCGGCAGCGAGAAACACGCCGCCAGCAGCGCGGCCACGCGAATGTCCAGGCCGAACTCACCCACGTAGTACTGCACCATCCAGAGCGACAGGGCTACATAACCCCCGAACACAATGCTGTAGTACTGGCAGTACTTGATGACCTTCGGATCCTTGAGCAGCTTGAGCTGGTCACTGAACTTGACGTGGCTGGGCACCAGGTGCGAAGGGTCGCTGTAGCTGAACAGCCAGAACAACACCAGCGCAGCCAGCATGATGGCCGCATACACCTGCGGCACCATGGCCCAGCCAAAGGCCACCAGCAGCACCGGCGCCACGAACTTGTTGACAGCGGCGCCCGAGTTGCCGGCGCCGTACACGCCCATCGCCATGCCCTGGCGGTTCTTCGGGAACCAGCGCGCCACATAAGGCGTGCCCACCGAGAAGGAGCCGCCGGCCAGGCCGACAAACAGGCCGATCACCAGGAAATGCCAGTAGGCCGTGGCATAACTCATGAGCCAGATCGCGGGCACCGTGATGGCCATCAGGATGGCCATGACGATGCGGCCGCCGTAGCGGTCGGTCCAGATACCCAGCGGGACGCGGATCAGGGAGCCCGTCAGCACCGGCGTGGCCGCGAGCAGGCCGAACTCGGTGGCATTGAGGTTCAGCATCTTCTTGATCGGGATGCCGATCACGCCGAACATCATCCAGACCATGAAACACACGGTGAATGCCAGCGTGCTGACGATCAGCACCGACCATGCTTTTCTTGAATTGCCCAGTTCAGAGGCCATGCGAGTTCTCCTGACACATGGCATGACTGTCGGCTTTTAGCGCGTCGGTGAATATCCTCCTTCGGCACAGGAAAACGGCATGAAAGAAGCGATGACGGACCCGGCCGTCTCGTTCTGAAGAACTACTGCCGGGTCAAACTGCGCCGGACTTGATTTTTATCAAGTCAGGTTGCGGCCGGTCGCGTAAACGGCTGCCTGCACCCGCGAGCTGAGCTGCAGCTTGCGCAGGATGTGCTGGACGTGAATCTTCACCGTGGTCTCCGCGATGTCGAGCTTGCGGGCGATCACCTTGTTGCTGTCGCCGCACGCGATCAGCGCCAGCACCTCGCGCTCGCGCGCCGACAGCAGCGCAATCGCCGTGTCGGCCGGCAGAGCCGGCGCCGGGACCTCCCCGTTGCGGCCCTCATGGGACGCGCCGGCCCCGTCATGGGCGGTCGGCGAGGCCCTGGACCGGAAGGCCGCCACCAGCTTGGTCATCATTTCCGGGCTGACCACCGACTCCCCGTCGAGCACCTTGATGATGGATTCGGACAGGCGATCGAGTTCCACGGTTTTCAGCAGGTAGCCGTCGGCGCCGGCCTGCAGCGCCGCCGACAGGTCATCCTCGTTTTCGCTCACCGTCAGCATCAGGATGCGGGTGCCGGGGGCAGCGTCCTTGAGGGTCGCGATACCGTCCACGCCCAGCACACCGGGCAGGTGGTTGTCCAGCAGGATCAGGTCCGGCTTGCTGCGTTCCGCGCAGCGCAAGGCCTCGCCTATGTCGCCGGCCTCGCCGGCCACACGGAAGCGTTCATCCTGCGACAGCAGCGCGACAAGACCACGGCGAAAGAGGGTGTGGTCGTCGACCACCAGGAGGGCAATGGGCGTGGTCATGCGTTTTTCTCAGCTTCCATACACGCCAGCGGCCACCGGTGTCGCAGCCGCCGCCCTGGCAGCGCTGCTGCTGACTTCCGGATGTGGCGGCAGGATCAGCGTCACGGTGGTGCCCTGGCCGGCCCGGGAAACGATGCCGACCTCGGCGCCCAGCCGTCCTGCACGCTCGCGCATGATGTTCAGGCCGACGTGGGACGGTCCGGGGTGTTTGGCAGTATCGAAGCCGCCGCCGTTGTCGCGCACCACAAAACGCCAGCGCTCGCCTTTGTGGATTTCCAGGCCGACCTGTGTTGCGCCCGCATGTTTGCGCACATTCGACAGCGCTTCCTGAATCACGTGCAGCACCTGTACCTGCACGTCGGAGGGCAAGGGCAGGCCCTCGCCCTGGACCTGAAGTTGCCCGGACAAGCCTGTCTGGCTCTGGAACTTCTGCAGGGTTTCCTGCAAGGCCTGCTCGATATCGTCGGTGTTGGTGCGGGTGCGGAAATGCACCAGCAGTTCCCGGACATCGCCTATGCTTTCGCGCAGGCCGATGTCCAGCTCATCGAGCGCGCCCTGCACCTGGGGCGCCTGGCCCTTCTGTACGGCCGTTCGCAGCAGGTGCACCTGGATCTTGAGGAAGGCCAGGGATTGGGCAATCGAGTCATGCAGGTTGCGCGCCAGCAAGGCGCGTTCCTCCGCCACCGCCGCCTCCCGGTCCAGGGCATCGGCACGCAAACCTTCGAGCGAACTGGCCAGGTGGCTGGCCAGCGCATCCAGCAGTTCGATCTCGTCGGCGCTGAGCAGGATGGGCGTGCGAAAAAACAGGTTGAACTCGCCGAGCAGGCGCTGCTGCATGCGGATCGGGACCGTGACCACGCTTTCGTAGCCTGCCTTGGCGCAGTGACGCACGGGTGCCTCATCGTGGCTGAGGATGGGAATCACGCGGGTGCGTGCATCCGGTCGCAGGTTGCCGCAGGCACACGCCCCCGCCAGCAGGCTGCGCTCTTCCTCCACCAGTTCCTGCGGGAAACAATCGGAAGCCAGCATCAGGTAACGCTGGTTGGCATCATCGGACCAGCGGACGGCGGCGGCATCGGCCTTCATCACGGCGCGCACGCGCTGGGCAAAGCCGCGTGCCAGCTCGTCAATGCTGCCGGCCTGCGCCAGGAAGGCGCTGACCTTGTACAGGGCTTCCAGCCGCGCGCGTTGTGCCTCGATGCGCCGGGTCTTGGCCTCGACCTTGGCTTCCAGCCCTCCGTACAGCGACTGCAGGGTGGCGGCCATGTGGTTGAAGCCGGCTGCCACCTGGCCGAACTCGTCCACGGTATCGACCTCGATGCGTGTCCTGAAATCCCCGGACTCCAGCTTGCGCAAGCCCTCCCGGAGCTGCGCCAGGGGATTGATCACGTACATATAGCCGGTGAACAGCATGATGACCGCCCCGCCGATCGCCAGCACCATCATCAGGAGCTGGAACAGGTTCAGGATGGCGGTCAGCCGGGACAGATGCCGTTCGATCACCAGCACCAGGCGGTCGCTGGCGTCCACGAAGGCTGCCCCCGCCTGAAGCAGGTCCTGGGCCGCCGGTGCCGGCTCGGCCAGCCACAGGGGCCGCTGGGTCCTCCACAGCGACTCGACATCGTTGAAGCGCGCCCGCACCTGGTCGTCCCAGGGCACAAACAGGGGGCGGGAGGGGTCTCCCTCGCGCAGCAAGGCGAGACTCTCGTCGAAGCGGGCCACCAGTGACTGCAGTTCGGCAGTTTCCACGCGGGCCTGCACGGCACTTGCGAGCCGCCAGGTCTGCATGCGCATGCGGCCGGCTTCGTTGACGGCCGCTGCACCGCCTTCGAGTTGCCAGGTGACCCACAAGGTGAGCCCGATCGATACCAGCGCCACCACCAGCAAGCCGGCGCCTATGCGCATGAGTTTTTTCGAAAGCGAGGCCGTCTGTTGCATGGTCGCTAGCGTAACGCCGATCCCGGCACCGCGCCATGCCCTGTGCACGCTGGCCGGGCCTGGGTTAGGGCCCGGCTGCGCCAGCCGGTGCCCGCGGGCTGCGCGGCGCCGGCGCAGAACAGGCGGTGCAGACCATGCTGGCCAGCCGGTGCAGGGCCTGCCAGCCGTCCTGCGGCCAGTCGGCCTGCTTCAATCCCTTGACGATGCCGTCGACCTTGTGCGCGGCGTGCAGCAGGTTGGCCAGCGTGGTGTCGCCGATCTGGGGCAACACGCGTTCGAACAGTTTTTCCTTGATGCCCCACACGCGGTTTTCGCGCAGGGCCATCGGCATGGGGCGGCCCGCCTGGAGCGCGTCCTTGACGCGTTTCATGCTGCGGATGTCCTCGGCCAGCGCCCAGTGCACCAGCACCTCGGACTCGCCCTCGGACTGCAGGCCGTCGAGCATGCGCTGGACCCGCAGCGCCTGTCCGCCCAGCACCGCTTCGGACAGCTTGAAAACGTCATAACGCGCGACGTTGAGTACGGCGTTTTCCACCTGGTCAAAGCCCAGCACGGCCGCGGCCTCCCCGGCGCCGGCCGGGTAAAGCAGGCCCAGCTTCTGGATTTCCTGGTGCGCGGCCAGCAGGTTGCCCTCGACACGGTCGGCGAAAAACTGCAGGGTGCGCTGGCCTTCCTCGCCGGCGGAAACCCGCTGGCCCTGGGCCTGCAGGCGCTGGGCAATCCAGGCCGGCAGGTTGCGCCGGTCAATCGGGTCGAACTTGACCGTGGTGCCAAAGCTTTCCAGTGCACCGAACCAGGCACCCTTGGTCGTCATGCTGTCCAGCCGCGGCAGGATCACCAGCGTCAGCGTGCTGTCGTCGCCCTGCGCGCGTTCGGCGATCTGCTGCAGCGCCACCGAGCCGTCCTTGCCGGGCTTGCCGCTGGGGATGCGGATTTCGACGATCTGTTTGTCGGCGAACAGGCTCAGGGACCCGCCGCTGGCCAGCACCTCGCTCCAGTCGAAATGGGCGCCCGCGACGGTGTGCACCGTGCGCTCGGTGTAACCCTGAGCACGCGCTGCGGCGCGCAAGGCATCGGCAAACTCCTGCACCAGCAGCGGCTCGTCGCCATGCAGCGTGTACAGCGGCTTCAGGCCGCGTTGCAGGTGCTGCTGGAGCTGGTTGGGCGCGAGCTGCATGGCCGGGAACGCCCTACAGTTCTTTCACCGCCGCGAGCCGGCGCAACACCTGTTGCACGATGTCGCTTTGCATGTCGCGGTACAGCAGGGCTTCCTCGGTTTCCTTGGCCAGCACTGCGGTTTCGTTGAAGGTGATGTCGCGGGTCAGCACGATCTCGCTGGGCGGGATCAGGATCTTGCCCGCGAGTGTGCGCAGCCGGAAGGTGAAACGCGTGCGCAACTGGAACTCGCGCACCTGGCCGGACGCATTGACGCCGACCACGACTTTTTCACGCTGGTCGGTCACCACGTCGAAGATCACCTCGGCCTGCTCGATCAGGCGCGGGTCGCGGATCACTTTCACCGTGCCGCTGGCTTCCAGGTTGCGGTTGAGTTCGGTGCCCAGCGTCGAGCCTTCGCCCACCGTGTTGAACAGGGTCTTGAAGGCGTAGTTGGGCGCCTTGCGCAGTGCAAAGCCGCAGGCGCTGAGGCCGGCAGATGCCGCTGCGGCCAGCAAGAAAACGCGACGCTGCATGGTGTTGTCCTTCAGATAACGATGTTGACCAGGCGGCCCGGCACCACGATAACCTTTTTCGCGGGTGCGCCGGCAGCCTGTTTGACAAAAGCCTCCGACGCCAGCGCCGCCGCCTCGATGGTCGCCTTGTCGGCGCCGGCGGGCACGGTGACGGCTCCGCGCAGCTTGCCGTTGATCTGCAGCACCAGTTCGATCTCGTCCTGCACCAGCGCCGTGGCGTCCACCTCCGGCCAGGGCGCGTCGAGCAGCTCACCCTGGTCTTTGGCAAAACCGAGGTCGGACCACAGGGTGTGCGCCACATGCGGCGTCGCGGGGTAGAGGCAGCGCAGCAAAATACCCATGCCTTCACGCAGCGCGAAAGCTGCGCCCGACGAAGTCTGTCCCTTGAAGTCTTCCAGCGCATTCAATAACTTCATGCTGCCGGACACCACGGTGTTGTACTGCATGCGCTGGTAGTCGTAGTCGATCTGCTTGAGCACCGTGTGGATCTCGCGGCGCAGCGCCTGTGTTTCCTTGTCAAATTGGCCATCAGCCCTTTGTGGACGAGCGTGAGCAGCTCCTAAATTCATAGCATCGAGCTTGACGCCGAAGTTCCAGACGCGGCGCAGGAAACGGTAGGAGCCTTCGACGCCCGCGTCGTTCCACTCGAGTGTGGCTTCGGGCGGCGAGGTGAACATGGTGTACAGGCGCGCGGTGTCGGCACCGTATTTCTCGATCAGGTCCTGCGGATCGACACCGTTGTTCTTGCTCTTGCTCATGGTGCCCACGCCTTCGTAGTTCACCAGCGTGCCGTCCTTGCGCAGTTTCGCGCCGGTGACCTTGCCGTGCTCGTCGTGCACGTCGTCCACGTCGGTTGGCCAGAAATACTCGATACCGCCCTTGTCGCCCTTGCGCGAGTAGATATGGTTGAGCACCATGCCCTGGGTCAGCAGTTTGGTGAAGGGTTCATCGACCTTGACCAGATCCAGGTCGCGCATGACCTTGGTCCAGAAACGCGCATACAGCAGGTGCAGGATGGCGTGTTCGATGCCGCCTATGTACTGGTCCATCGGCATCCAGTAGTTGGCGCCCTCTGCAACCATCTTCTGATCGTTCTTCGGGTCGCAATAACGCATGAAGTACCAGGACGAGTCGACAAAGGTGTCCATGGTGTCGGTTTCCCGCTGCGCCGCCTTGCCGCAGACCGGGCAGGTCACGCCGGCGTGAAAGCCCACGTGTTTGTGCAGCGGGTTGCCCGAGCCGTCGGGCACGCAGTCCTGCGGCAGCACCACCGGCAAATCCTTTTCAGGCACAGGCACCGCGCCGTGTTCCTCGCAGTGGATGATGGGGATCGGCGTGCCCCAGTAACGCTGTCGGCTCACACCCCAGTCGCGCAGGCGCCAGGTGGTTTTTTTCTCGCCCAGATCTTTGGCCGCCAGGTCCGCCGCTACGGCGTCGACCGCGGCCTTGAAGGCCAGCCCGTCGTACTTGCCGGAGTTGATCGCGACGCCCTGCTGCTTGTCGCCATACCAGTCGGCCCAGGCCGTCGTGCTGTAGCTTTTGCCGGCAACGTCGGTGACCTGCCTGATCGGCAGGCCGTATTTTTTCGCGAACTCGAAGTCGCGCTCGTCATGCGCCGGCACGCCCATGACCGCGCCGTCGCCGTAACTCATGAGCACATAGTTGCCGACCCAGACCTCGACCTGGTCGCCGGTCAGCGGATGCGTGACAAACAGGCCGGTGGCCATGCCCTTTTTTTCCTGCGTGGCGAGTTCGGCCTCGGTGGTGCCGCCGGACTTGCAGTCCTCGATGAAGGCCGCGAGTTGGGGGTTTGCCGCCGCCGCGTGAATCGCCAGCGGATGTTCGGGCGCCACGGCGCAGAAGGTCACGCCCATGATGGTGTCGGCGCGGGTGGTGAAGACATGCATCTTCCCGTCGCCGATCAAGCCACCCGAGGCGTCCTTGATCTCATGCGGAAATGCAAAACGCACACCTTCGCTTTTGCCTATCCAGTTTTCCTGCATCAGCTTGACGCGTTCGGGCCAGCCCGGCAGCTTGTTGCTGACACTGTCGAGCAGTTCTTCGGCGTAGTCGGTGATCTTCAGGTAGTAGCCGGGGATCTCGCGCTTTTCCACCACAGCGCCGGTGCGCCAGCCCTTGCCGTCGATCACCTGCTCGTTGGCCAGCACGGTCTGGTCCACCGGGTCCCAGTTGACGACCTGGGTCTTGCGGTAGGCAATGCCTTTGTCCAGCATCTTCAAAAACAGCCACTGGTTCCACTTGTAATAACTCGGGTCGCAGGTGGCGACCTCGCGGCTCCAGTCGATCGCCAGCCCCATCGCCTGCATCTGCTTTTTCATGTAGGCGATGTTGTCGTAGGTCCACTGCGCCGGCGGCACGCCGTTTTTCATGGCGGCGTTTTCGGCCGGCAGGCCGAAGGCGTCCCAGCCCATGGGCATCAGCACGTTGTAGCCCTTCATGCGCAGGTAACGCGTGAGCATGTCGTTGATGGTGTAGTTGCGCACATGGCCCATGTGCAGCTTGCCGCTGGGGTAAGGCAGCATCGAGCAGGCGTAATACTTCTTTTTGGAGCTGTCTTCGGTGACGCGGTAGGCGTCCGCGGCATTCCAGTGGGTTTGCGCGTTGCGCTCGACGTCGAGGTGGCTGTATTTTTCTTGCATGGCGGGCTCGCCCGCCGGTTTCACCGGACAGGGCGCACGATACTTTCGGACGGTTAAAACGCGTGGAAGACGCTGGCGCAGGCCGGGCGTTTTCCGGATACTCGAATTGGCTGATTCGTGCCGATTTTACGGGCGCGCCGCAGGCGGAGCGTCCGCGACAAAACCAATGCGGTTCAGGCCGGCTTTCTGGGCCACCCCCATCACCTCGACGATGCGGCCGTAGGGCACGGCCTGGTCGGCGCGCAGCTGCACTTCGGTGTCGGGGTTGCGGGCGGCGCTTTGCTGGAGGCTTTGCGCCAGCTGGTCGGCGGACACGGGCTGGTCGTTGAGAAAGGCCTGGCCGCTTTTGTCGACCACCAGGGTCACAAACTGCGGCACGTCCCCGGGCTGGGCGGCATCACTGCGGGGCAGGTCGAGACGGATGGAGCTGGCCAGCAGCGGCGCGGTGATGATGAAAATCACCACCAGCACCAGCATCACATCGACCAGCGGCGTGACGTTGATCTCGCTGAAGGGCTGGGCGCCCGGCGTGCGTTCGAGCCGGCCGAAAGTCATGGAGCCCCCACGCTCGTCGCTACGCGTACATCGCTGCCCCCCTGGGGGGCTGTGCTTGCTCGGGGCGGCCCTTCGCTGCGCACGTCGACCCCGTCGCTGCGGACTGCCAGCAGTTCGCGCAAATCGTAGGCAAAACCTTCCAGATCGGCTTCGATGCGGCTGATGTGGCGGCCGAAGATGTTGTAGGCCAGCACGGCCGGGATGGCGACCGCCAGGCCGGCGGCGGTCATGATCAGCGCTTCGCCGACCGGGCCGGACACCTTGTCGATGGTGATCTGTCCGGCGGCAGCAATGCCCACCAGCGCATGGTAAATCCCCCAGACCGTGCCCAGCAGGCCGACAAAGGGGGCGGTGGAGCCGACGGTGGCCAGCAGGACCTGGCCGTACTGCAACCGGTGCAGCACGGCGTGCAGTGCATCGCGAAGCAGTCGTGTCAGCTGTTGCGACCGGTCGCCGGCCGAAGCCAGCGTGCCCGGGGCCTGCAGCCCGGTGGCGGCAATCAGCGGCAGGACCAGGGCCTCGCGGTCGAAGGCTGCCACCTTCTGCTGCGCGTCGGTGATGGCCGCTGACTGCCAGAACGCCGCCGTGCTGCGGGCCACATCGCCGCTGGCGCGCCGCAACAGCCAGGCTTTCCACACGATGACCACCCAGCTGGCCACGGACATGAGCAGCAACAGTGCCGCCACGAGGCCGGTCACGGCGTCGCCCTGGGTGATCAGCGCGAGCACATTCATGACCGGATCATTTCAGCTTGAGTACATCGAACATGTCGAACAAACCGGTCCGATGTCCCGCGAGAAAACGCGCGGCGCGCAGGCTGCCCTGGGCATAAGTGACCCGGCTGGAGGATTTGTGGGTGATTTCAATGCGCTCACCGGTGCCGGCAAACAGCACCGTGTGGTCGCCGACGATGTCGCCGCCGCGGATGGTGGCAAAACCGATGGAGGAGGGGTCGCGCTCACCGGTCACGCCTTCGCGCGCGTAGACCGCGCAGTCCTTGAGCTCGCGGCCCAGGGCGCCGGCAATCACCTCGCCCATCTTGAGCGCGGTGCCCGACGGCGCATCCACCTTGTGACGGTGGTGGGCCTCGATGATCTCGATGTCGTAGCCGGTGTTCAGGGCCTTCGCGGCCATCTCCAGCAGCTTGAGTGTGACGTTGACGCCCACACTCATGTTGGGCGCCATCACGATGGCGATGTCCTTGGCGGCGGCGGCGATGTCGGCCTTCTGTGCGTCGGAAAACCCGGTGGTGCCGATGACCAGCTTGACACCGAGTTCGCGGCATTTGGCGAGATGCGCCATGGTGCCTTCCGGCCGGGTGAAATCGATCAGCACCTGCGAACCGGCCAGACCGGCGGCCAGGTCGGCGGTGATGGTCACGCCGCTGCTGTGGCCGAGAAACGCGGCAGCGTCCTTGCCCAGCCCGGGACTCGCGGCAACGTCGAGGGCGCCGGTCAGCCGGCAATCGCCGCTGGCGCGAACCGCTTCGACCAGCATCTGGCCCATGCGGCCGCTGGCGCCGGCGACGGCAATCAGGTGACGGGATTCGCTGCTGGCGGGGTTCACCGCGTCGGGCTTTCCAGGGGCGGGTAGCTGGCGGCTGGCGGCGCCATGGGGGTCGGCGGTGTTGTCGGCGCAGCGGCGGAGCTGGCCGATTTCTTCTCGGCGGCCTTGAGCTGCTCGTCGCTCAGTTCAAGCACCGGCACCTTGCCGAGCTTGCGGCGGGAGTCGAGCCGGGACACGAATTCCGTCTCGCTGGGCATGGCGTCGCCCTCGAAGCGCTCGAGCACGTCGTTCTTGAAAAACACGGTCAGCCTGAGCGCCTGCGGCTCGGCATTCTGGCGCTTCAGGGTAAAGACATAGTCCCAGCGGTCTGCGTGGAACACGCTGGCCAGCAAGGGCGTGCCCAGCACGTCGCGTACCTGCACCCGGGGCATGCCGGGCTTGAGGAGTTCGACCTGCTCCTTGGACACGAAGTTGCCCTGGACGATCTCTATCTTGTAGGGCGTGATCCAGTTGACCGGATTGATCTTGCTATCGCTGAACCCGCTGGTCATGCTCTTCATGCTGCCGCATGCGCTCAGCACGACACACGCCAGGACGGTAACAGCGGCTTGGATGCCGTGACGATTTTTTGCAGACATGGATTGGGGTGTAGCGATATGATTGATCATTGTAGCGGCAGGGTGTTCAACCCTCATGGGCTCCTGCCAGCCCCCGCTGGCCAGCGCCAGACAGCCCTGACTGGACCGTTTTGTCCGCCTTTCCCCGGGATACCGCCATGAGCAACATTGACGAACTCAAAAACACAGGCCTGAAAGCGACCCTGCCGCGTCTGAAGATCCTGGAGATTTTCCAGGCCGGCAAACAGCGCCACATGACGGCAGAAGACGTTTTCCGGGTGTTGCTGGAAGACCGCTCCGATATCGGGCTGGCCACGGTGTACCGGGTGTTGACCCAGTTCGAACAGGCGGGGCTGCTCAACCGCAGCAACTTCGAGTCCGGCAAGGCCGTCTACGAAATCAACGAAGGCCAGCACCACGACCACCTGGTGTGCCTCGATTGCGGCAAGGTCGAGGAGTTTTACGATGCCGAAATCGAAAAACGCCAGCACGCGGTCGCCAAGGCCAAGGGGTTTGCTATCGCCGACCACTCGCTGTCGATGTACGCGAACTGCACCAAGGACAAGTGCCCGAACCGGCCGAGCTCGCCGCGGCACCACAACTAGGCCGACGCCGTCCGGCTCGCGCCCTGCCGCTGAATTTCGGGTAAAAACGGGCTCCAGCCCATAGTTGGCGAGCGTAAACAGCTATCAATTCGATAGCTAACTTGCAGACTCTAGCCGCCGCGCTCCATCGCCTGGCGATGCCGCTCGACAAATTCCTGGTAGGTGTCGATGCCGCGCAATTGCAGGATGACGTTGCGCACCGCAGCCTCCACCAGCACCGCGATGTTGCGGCCGGCCACCACCTGGATCACCACCTTGCGCACCGGGATGCCGAGCACGTCCTGCGTCAGCGGCTCGTACGGGATGCGTTCGTATTCGCGTTCCAGCGTCTCGCGCCGGACCAGGTGCACGATCAGCTTGAGCCGCATCTTGCGCCGCACGGCTGTCTCGCCAAAAATTGCCTTGATGTCGAGCAGGCCGATGCCGCGCACCTCCAGCAGGTTCTGCAGCAGCTCGGGGCAGCGGCCTTCGATGGTGGTCTGGTTGATGCGGTACAGGTCCACGGCGTCATCGGCCACGAGGCCGTGGCCGCGCGAGATCAGCTCCAGGCCCAGCTCGCTTTTTCCCAGTCCGGACTCGCCGGTGATCATCAGGCCCACGCCCAGGATGTCCATGAACACGCCATGCATGGAGGTGCGGTCGGCAAAATGTTTGGACAGGTAGGCCCGCAACACGTCGATCACGAAGGCCGCCGACTCCTTCGTGGCAAACATGGGTATCTGGGCGCGTTCGCACATGGACAGCAGCGTATCGGGCGCCACCTGGCCGTCGGCAATGATCAGCACCGGCGGCTCCAGCGTGACGATGCGCGAGATGCGGCGCGCGCAGTCTTCGGGGCTGCCGTCGCTCAGGTAGGCGACTTCGCGTTCGCCGAGCAATTGCACGCGGTAGGGATGGATGTAGTTGAGGTAACCGACCAGGTCGGCGCCGGAGCGCGCGGCGCGCACTGCCACCTCGTCAAAACGCCGCTCCGAAGCGCCGAGACCGGCGACCCATTCCCACTTGAGGGCGGCGCGGTGATCCTCGAACAGCACATCGGCGCTGACAACAGTGGGTTTCATGGCCCGACCGCTCCCGCGCCTGCGCAAACAACCGGGGTCATGAAATCAGGGCGTGACAGCGTGGCTGGACTGCCAGGAGGCAATCAGCTGGTGCAGGGCCGCAGCGTCGGTGCTGGTTTTAAGCTGTTCGCGCAGGGCGCTGTCGCTGAGCAGCTCGGCGATCTCGGAGAGGATTTCCAGGTGTTTCTGGGTCGCCGCTTCCGGCACCAGCAGGAAAATCAGCAGGGCGACCGCCTGCTCGTCGGGTGCATCGAAACCGATGGGCGCCTGCAGCTGGAACACCGCCGCCATCGGCGCCTTCAGGCCCTTGATGCGGCCATGTGGAATGGCCACGCCGTGGCCCAGACCGGTCGAGCCGAGGCGCTCACGGGCGAACAGACTGTCGGTGATCAGGGCGCGGTTCAGGCCGTGCTGGTTTTCAAACAGCAGGCCGGCTTCTTCAAAAGCACGCTTTTTGCTGGTGGCTTCGACACGCACCAGCACCTGGGTGGAGGGCAAAATTTGCGAAAGACGGTTCATAACGATCTTTTAGTCGCCGAATTATGCACTTTCATATGCATGGATACCATGCAGGGCATAAAAAAGCCGCCTGAGGGCACAGGCGGCCTCCGGTGGGTGTCAAACCCTGCCGCCTCGGCGGCTGACAGGACCCTCAGGCCTGGCGCTTGGCGGCAACGTGGTGGTGGTCCTGGGTTTTGGTCTTGTAGCGGCCGACCTGGCGGTCCAGCTTGTCCGCCAGTTCATCGACCGCGGCATACAGATCAGCATGGGAACTCTCGGCAAACAGGTCGCGTCCCTTGACATGCACATTGCATTCGGCTTTCTGGCGCCGTTCTTTCTCCTTCATGTTGTCGATGGTCAACAGGACTTTGACATCGACCACCTGGTCGAAATGCCGGGTGATCCTGTCCATCTTGCTGGTCACATAGCCGCGCAGGGCGGGGGTAACTTCAAGATGGTGGCCGCTGATCGTCAAATTCATACAGAGACTCCTTTTCCATGGCTGGATGGGGGTTTAAAAACACCGCCTTGCCGAGGGTGACGTGGCGGTGGACGGACAACGCGCTTGGTTTCACTATGCGCGCTAAGCCGGTTAAAGGCAATCCTGCGTCGCAACAAAAAATGAAACCGACTGAAAGAGGCCTGGCCCGCCTGGCGTACACGGTGCCACCAGGCGGGTGGAACTGAAAATGCGGGGGGCGTGCCACCTGACGGTTTACAGGTCGTTTGGCCTTGCATGCGAGCAAGCACTTACATCTTCGACCGCCCTGGCCCGGCGATTCATGACTTTCAGGCCCGCATCGAGGCGTCGCTGATGAAGGAAAAAGCGCGAGTGGATGCCATAATCACGCCATTCTGATCACGGAGAAATCCTTGGAAAGCAGCCCCAGTCGCTAGCTTTCAACGCCGCAGACTGTTGTTGCCGGGGTTGAAAGCGATGCCATCCTCCGCAACCCCCGCCCAAGCCCCCGCTGATGCCCGGTGCCGGCGCCCCTGACCGATTGGGAGCCAGTCATGCTCAATATTTTCACGCTCGCCAACGGGCGCCTGTTCCAGGAAGAGATCGAATCGCTGGAGGAGCTGTCCCGCTTCCAGCCGATCTGGGTGGACCTCGAGTCACCGACGCTGGAAGAAAAACGCTGGATCAAGCAGTATTACGGCCTGTCGATTCCCGAAGACGTGATGGACGAGGACATCGAGGAATCCGCGCGTTTTTACGAGGAAGACAACGGCGAACTGCACATCCGTTCCGACTTCCTGATTGCCGACGACGAAGAGCCCCGCACCGTGCGTGTTGCTTTCATCCTGAACCTCGTCAACGACAACCTCAAGAGCAAGGGTGTGCTGTTTTCGATCCATGACGAGGACGTGCCGGTATTTCGCCTGCTGCGCATGCGTGCGCGCCGGGCCCCGGGCCTGATCGAAGACGCCAAGGAAGTGCTGCTCAAGCTGTTCGACGCGGATGCGGAATACTCCGCGGACACGCTGGAAGGCATCTACATCGACCTTGAGAAGGTCAGTACCAAGGTGTTGTCCGGCGACGTGACCGACGTGATGGCCGGCGAGGTGCTGGGCGCCATCGCGCGGCACGAGGACCTGAGCGGGCGCATACGCCGCAACGTGATGGACACGCGCCGCGCCGTCAGCTTCATGATGCGCAGCAAGATGCTCAATGCCGAGCAGTTCGAGGAAGCACGCCAGATTCTGCGCGATATCGACTCGCTGGACTCCCACACCGCCTTCCTGTTCGACAAGATCAACTTCCTGATGGATGCCACGGTGGGTTTCATCAACATCAACCAGAACAAGAACATCACGATTTTCTCGGTGGCCAGCGTCGCGCTGCTGCCGCCCACGCTGATCGCCAGCGTGTACGGCATGAACTTCAAGCTGATGCCCGAGCTGGACTGGGCGCTGGGTTACCCGTATGCGCTGCTGCTGATGGCGGCCAGTGCGGTGGTGCCGATGTGGTACTTCCGGAAGCGGGGCTGGTTGAAGTAGGGCGTGCGAAACCAGGCCGTATAAGGCACTCGAGCAGGCCGGTTGTGCCCGGCCGTCAGGAGCAAGCGACCCGCGACGCACGAAGGGAACCAGTGGGGGTCAGGTCTATTGGATGAACCCCATGCCCCGTGCCTCCCGCACTTCCGGCTTGATCCGGTGTTCGGCCTCCAGCTGGCCCAGGAATTCATCGGCCGTGAATTGCACCGCCAGGATGTCGGTCTGGCGCTTGACCGCCGCAAAGTCGCCGGGACACAGTTGCTCCAGCCGGGCCAGCCGCTCGCGCAGCGCGCCGGTCAGGCCGGCGGCATCACCGGACAGCGCTTCGGTGACAAACATGGTTTCGCGCTGGCCCGCGGTCAGCGGCATGAACTTGATCTTGAAGGTGAAGCGCCGCAGCGCCGCCTGGTCCAGGCTTTCGAGAAGGTTGGTGGTGCAGACAAAAATGCCGTGGAAGCGCTCCATGCCCTGCAGCATCTCGTTGACCTCGGTCACTTCATAGGTCCGCTGGGCACCGCGCCTGTCCTGCAGAAAGCTGTCGGCCTCGTCGAGCAACAACACCGCCTTTTCGGCCTCGGCCTCGGCAAACATCGCCGCCATGTTCTGTTCGGTCTCGCCCACATACTTGCTCATCAGGTCGCTGGCCTGCTTGATGATCAGCGGCCGTTCCAGCTCTTTCGCGATGTGTTCGGCCAGGGCGGTCTTGCCGGTGCCGGGCGCGCCGTAAAAACACAGGCTGCCATGGCCGCGGCTTTTCAGCGCCTGCACGATACGCGGCACGTCGAAGCGCGACTCGACGTGGAGCATGGACAGGTCATAAGTGGTGACGCTGCGCCGCCCCGCGGCATCGGCCTTGTTGCCCAGCGCGAGGTCGGCATTCTTGAGCTGGCGCTCGATCAGCGACTCCATCAGCGCCGTGTGGCCGCCGCCGAGGATGGCCTGCATGCCCGCGCCATCGGTGTCCTTGCCGGGTTCGCTGGCCAGCTTGGCAAAGCGCACCGCCGTACGGATCTGCGCCGGCGTCAGGCCCTTGCGGCCGGTGAGCCGGGCCACAAAACCGTCGCTGACCGCCACGCCTTCCAGGGTCTTGCGCACCAGGCCTTCGCGCGCGCCCGGGGGCGGCGACTTGAGTTCGAGGTGGTAGGCAAAGCGCCGCCGGAAGGCCGGGTCGATCTGTTCGATGCGGTTGGTCACCCACAAGGTAGGCACGGTGTTGGATTCGAGGATCTGGTTGACCCAGGCCTTGCCGCTGACCGAGCCGGTGGCCGGCGCCACCAGCTGGTCGGAACGCGCCATCAACTGGGCCGCCTCGCTGGAGATCGCCGGAAACACGTCCTCCACCTCGTCGAACAGCAACGCGGCATGGGCACTGCCCTTGAGGAAGACCTGGGCGATCTGCAGCGAACGGTAGCGGTCGCGGCCGCTCAGCGAGTTGCCGTCGCGGTCGGCATACTCCACCTCGAACAGGTCCAGTCCGGCAGCCTGCGCCACCACCTTGGCCAGCTCGGTCTTGCCGGTGCCGGGCGGGCCATACAGCAGCACGTTGACGCCCAGCTCCTTGCCGGCCACGGCATTGCGCAACAGCGAAACCATCACCTGCGCGTCTTCCTGCGCAAAGGAAAAATCCGCCAGTCCCAGGCTGCTGCGGTCCACCGGCCGCGTGAATACGGCCATCAACTCGGTCTGGTCGCGGTACTCACGCATCAGCACCGGCGGCAGCTTTTCGCTGACCTTCATGAGGTCCGCGAGGTCGGTGATGTTGTGCTCGGAGATCAGGTTCTCAACCATGCCGATGCGCTCCAGCCGCGAGCCGGCGCGCAGCGCTTCGGCCACCTCGCCCGCCTTGACACCGGCCACCTCGGCAATCGCGGCATAGGCTTCGGGCGCATTGTTGACCTTGAACTCGACCAGCAGGGAGCGCAGGTCGCGCTGGTAACGCGCCAGCGTGCCGTACAGCAGCAGCGCGCGCTCGGCCTGGTTGAGCTGCAGCAGGTTGGCCAGCGCATCGATGTTCTTTTCCACCAGCGTGGATTGCTTTTTGAGCGCATGGGTCAGCCAGTCGCCGGTCGCGCTGAGCACCGACAGCAGGTCCTTGGGCTGGTCCTTGGCGTGTTCGTCGAGATAAAAAAACAGCGTGCCCTCTTCATACGGTCCGCGCCAGGCGCCGTGCCGGGCCAGGAAGGCGGTGTCGCTCAGGGCCTCGTGCCCGCGCCAGAACTCGTTGTCGCGGCAGCGGCGGCCCAGGAATTCGCGCAGGCGCTGCAATGCCGGCAAGGGCCACACCAGGTGCCGGCCGGACAGCGACAGCAGGCTGTTGAGGTCACGCCGGACATTGAACTTGGCGCCCTGGCGCGCCGCCAGCGTCAGCACGAAATGTGAACACATGAGGTCCAGCACCGGCGCATCCTTCAGGCCAGGGGACAGCAGCAACGGACCGTGCTTGTCGGCACCCAAACGCTTGCTCATCGATGGACCTCCAGCCTGGAAGGAAAAACTATCTGCGCCGTCATGGCGCAGATGCCATATGCCCAACCATAACGCAGCTTGTCGCATCATGGAAGACACCGGCCCAATGCCCCCGTGTGGATTGCGCCACAAAACCCGCCACAATCGGTGCTCCCGCAAAAATGCCGTGACAGCCCCACCCGCCAGGAGCACCATGCTTGGATTTGCCGATATTGAAGCCGCCGCCCGCAGGCTGCACGGCCAGTTGCTCGATACCCCCTGTGTGGCGTCGAAAACGCTGTCGCAGATCACCGGTGCGGAAGTGTTCCTCAAGTTCGAGAACCTGCAGTACACCGCCTCCTTCAAGGAGCGCGGCGCCTGCAACAAGCTGGTGCAGCTCACGGCGCAGGAGCAAGCGCGCGGCGTGATTGCCATGAGCGCCGGCAACCATGCGCAGGGCGTCGCCTACCATGCGCAGCGGCTGGGCCTGCGGGCAGTGATCGTGATGCCGCGCTTCACACCCGGCGTCAAGATAGACCGCACCCGCGGCTTCGGCGCGGAGGTGGTGCTGCACGGCGACACGCTGGAAGAGTCGCGCAGCCACGCCCTGGAACTGGCGCAGCGTGAAGGCCTGGTGTTTGTCCACCCCTACGACGATGAAGCCATCGTCGCCGGCCAGGGCACGGTGGGCCTGGAAATGCTGCAGGCCGTGCCGGAGCTCGACACCCTGGTGGTGGCGGTGGGCGGCGGCGGCCTGATTGCCGGCATGGCCACGGCGGCGCGCGCGATCAAACCCGGCATCACCATCATCGGCGTGCAGACCTCGCGGTTTCCGGCCATGGTCAACGCCATCAAGGGCACGCAGCACCCGCAGGGCAGCAGCAGCATCGCCGAAGGCATTGCCGTCGGCACGCCGGGCGTGATTCCGCAGGCCATCATCGCGCAGAAGGTGGACGACCTGGTGCTGGTGGATGAAGGCGACATCGAGCAGGCCATGGTGATGCTGCTGGAGATTGAGAAAACCCTGGTCGAGGGCGCGGGCGCCGCCGGCCTGGCCGCGCTGCTCAAGTACCCGGAGCGTTTTCGCGGCAGAAAGGTCGGGCTGGTGCTGTGCGGCGGCAACATCGACCCGCTGTTGCTGGCAGCCATCATCGAGCGTGGCATGGTGCGTGCCGGCCGGCTGGCGCGCATCCGCGTCAGCGCGCGAGACATACCCGGCTCGCTGGCAAAAATCACGGCCACCGTGGCGGGCGCGGGTGCCAACATCGACGAAGTGCACCACCAGCGCGCGTTCACCATGCTGTCGGCACAGAATGTGGACATCGAACTGGTGATCCAGACACGCGGGCGCGAACACATTGCACAGGTGCTCGCGGTATTGCATACAGCCGGCTTCGAAGCCGTGGAGCAGTCATGAACATCGATACCTTGCAGGCCGCGTTGCCGGACTATTTCGCACCCTGGGTGCAGGCCCTGGGCCTGAGAGTCGAGGCCGCCGATGGACAGGGCGTGACCTTGCGCCTGCCGCAAAATCCGGCGCTGTCCCGCGTGGGCGACATGCTTTGCGGCCAGGCCATGATGGCCGCCGCCGACACCGCGATGGTGCTGGCCCTGATCAACCACTTCGGGGAATTCAGGCCCTGCACCACGGTGCAGATGAACAGCAGCTTCCTCAAGCCGCTGTCGAAGCAGGACGCCCTGATCGAGGCGCGCGTGATACGCGCCGGCAAGTCGCTGGCCTTCGGTGAAATCGACATCCGCGGCGCCGACGACGGCAAAAGTGTCAGCCGCGCCACCACGACGTACGCGCTGCTGTAATCCCTAGCGCAGGTGCTTGGCCATTTTGGCGGCGAACAGCTGCGTGATGCTGACGCTGCGGCGTCCCGGCAGCAGCTCGAAACCTTCGCCGGCGCGGATGCTGCCTGGTGTCAGCACCGACAGATAGAAGCCGCAGAAGCCGCTGTGTGCCATCCTTCTCGAGGCCCGCGCAAAGCCCATGGCGGCATTGAACTTGTAGCAGGGTTCGCGCGGAATGCGCACCTGCAGCTCGCACGCGGGAAATTTCAGCACATCGCCAGCCCACACCTCGCTTTCGAGCAGGCCTTGCAGGGTCAGGTTTTCGCCCAGGCTGCCATGCGGCAGGCTGTCATCGATCAGTCCCAGGCCCTGTTCACGCCGCGCGGCCTGCCAGAACGGGTAGTGTTCCGCCGGATAGGCGTACACGGCTTTTTCCAGCCCGCCGTGGATGGACAGGTCGGCCTGTTCGTCTCCCGTCAAACCCATGGGCAGCACAGGGACGGGCCCGCTCACAGCCCGCTTGACCATGCCGGTCAGCACACTGCGCCCGCCCATGGGGATGCGCCGGGCGGCGCCCACCTGCACCGACAGCAGGCGGTGAACAGCGGCAGGCTTCACACCCGGCGCGCGGCTGTCCGCTAGTTCCATCCGATCACCTCGAAGCCGCGCTCGGCCAGACAACGCTGAACGAAGTTGCGGTAGGTGCTGCTGGGCCGGTCATTGCGAAACGCGCCCTGAACCGCACCGGCCGACCCCCCCACAGCCGCGCCGGCGGCGCCGGCCCGGATCGCGCCTTCGCCACCCCGGCCGGTGATCAGGGCGCCGACCGCCGAGGCCACGGCGCCGGTGGCCGCACCCACGCCGGCGCCGCGCGCAACCGCATTGTTTTTCTCGTCGGGCGTCAGCCCGGCGGACACCGCGCGGGCCATGCAGGCGTCGGCCTCGGCGCGGCCCTGGGCATCACCGACACGGTTCAGGGTGGGATTGGGGTACAGCACGGGCTGGGCCGAGGGGCTGTGGGGGCCGGTGGCAGCACAACCGGCCAGGCCAGCCAGCAGAAGGGCAACAAGGCAGGCACGGCCTGCTGGGGCAAAAAAAGACATGGCAGGCTCCAGAACAAGGATGGCAGCAGGTGCACCGGCAGCTCCCGGCCCCGGCACGGACAAGTGCATGTTAGCGGCCGGCCCGGTTCGGGTGGCGTGTGAAAAGGTAAAATAGCGGCGTTGTCCCGATTTCAGGAATTCCCCACCATGTCCAGCCCAGAACAAACCACCAACGCCGCCCACAGCAGCCCGACCCACGCCCAGGAACAGGACGCCGTCGAAGCCATCGTCCCGATGATGCCCCTGGTGTTGCCGGTTGCCGGCGCGGTCTTGATGTTCCTGCTGGCCTTCATCGCCATCTACATGGCCTGATTTCCGGCCGGCAGCGCGGCGGGCCAGCCGTCCGCGCCGGTCACGCCACAGGCTCAGGCCGCTGCACCGTCAGCAGGCGCAGCGCCAGCCTGCTGCCCATCGGGCGCGCGGCTGACCATCAGCATTCCCACGATGAACGCAATCAGGTGGCCTTCGGGAAAGGTCCGGAAATGGCCGCTGAACAGGCTGGTCGCACACCAGGCCAGCAGGCAGCCCGCCGCCATTTTTCCGTAAATGCTTCCGCTCCTGAGGCAGGAACGGACCATTGACGCCAGCATGAACAAAAACGTAGCCAAGCCTATCAACCCGTTTTCGGCTGTCACAAACAGATACTGATTGTGGGGATCGTCAGCGGGCTTCGCTTGCCATCCTTGGTATTTCTCCGCTGCCCGGGCGCTGTAGTGCGTTTTGAATGCGCCGGTGCCCAGCCCGAAGACCAGATTGTTTTCGAGAAGCTCCAGCGTGGTCTCGTACAAAACCATTCTTATCCCTAGCGAGGTTTCCTTCGGAACAGTTGCAAAGCCCCTGGCTTCAACCACCCCCTGCATCACCCTGTCATGCACTGAAGCGGAGCCGAAAAACGCGGAAACAGCAACCACCACAGCGGCTGCCATGCCGACCCCCACACCGCGCCACCCCCGCCACATCGCAAAAGCCCAGACAATCAACACCAGAAAAACGACATAGCCGCTTCTGCCATGTGTCAGCAGAACAATGTTGAGCACGAACAGCGCAGCCAATGCCCTAAACGCCCATTGTCGCGGCACACTGAACGGTTGCAGTGAGTACCAGAATGCAAGGAAAGCGCACAGGGCGAACACCATACCTTGGGTCACGTTGGACCTGAGCACAAACACGTTTTCCGTCACCAGCCGTGAGACAACGCGCGCGGATACCATGGGAAAAAGTTGTATCCAGTGCGCAATGGGCACCAGCGACAACAGGAATGAAGCAACGAGTGCAACGGTTCCGGTAGTCAAAGAGGCTGCCAAAAACCGGCGTTTGGGCACCTCATCCGAAAAAATCAGTGCCAGCGGCAGGATGTAGCAAATCTTGCGTTCGGAAAGAACGCTTTTCAAGGCGTAGGACAGGGGTGCCTCGGTATAACTCAAGCCAATCAGCTGCCAGCCGATGTACAAGCCAATGGCCAGCGACACACCCGCGGGGAAATTTTCCGTATCCAGCGCGCGTCGCCCACCCGAGAGGCAAAGGCCAAAAAAGAGCAGTAAAAACGCTGCAAAGCCGAGGTTTGCCAGCGCAGTCGAGAAAAGGTTGGCGCAGCATGCAAATATCGCGGCATTCTGTGCCCAGACCATCAGGGCCGGCGGCCTGCTCGACAGGACGTCCCCAGTGCTGCTGCTAGCCATGCCGCCGCCGCCGCCACAGCTTTTTCCAGCGGAACTGCAGCGCCTGAAACCACAGCGGGTGCGACTTGTCCAGTGCCGATGAAAATCTGCCGTTGTGGCTGCCCTGCTCGACCACCGGCGGCTCCAGCCAGAACATCGGGGTGGCCAGCGTGCGGTCGATGTGTTCGAAGGTGTGGTCTATCGGCAGGGTGATGCCGTTGGCCTCAATCCAGTCCAGGCGCCGCTGCACGGTGGCCAGCGAAACAATGTAGGAGTCCGCAAACTTGCCCTGGTTGCGCGGGTACAGCCATTGACCGGCGCGAATCTGTTCGTGCGGCACGTAGTAGTGGCCGCCGCAGCCCAGAAAGGTCACATGCGGATCGCCCAGGGCCAGCTCTTCCTTCATCAGGCCGTTCAGGGCCGGCCAGAACTGCGGGGAAAAAATGACGTCGTCTTCCAGGATCAGGGCCCGCGACAGGCCGCGTTCCAGGATCAGCCGGTGCGCCTGCCAGTGCTTGAGTGCGCAGGATTGCTGCGCAGGCGACAGCTTGTCGCCGCGGAAAAGCCGCTGCCGCAGGTCGTCGGGAATCGCCGGGATATCGAAGTCGAGCACAAACTCATAAGGCAGGCCCAGTCCCGCCATCTGGGCCTCGATCAGGCGCCGCCGCTCGACGAAGCGGGTGGCGTGGATCACGAAAATCGCGTCCAGTCCCGCGGGCAGGGCCTGCGGGGCTACCGGTGTGGCGGTGGGGGACAGGGACATGGAGGCTGGACGGGAACGTGCGGTACCGGGACGGCGGCAGATCACCGGATTCTAGGCGAGCGGGCGGGCGGCGCCCCGGCCCGCCCGCCGGCTGCCGGCGCAAGCCCCATTTCCATCACCCCGGTCAGCACTGCCGGAACTGCGGCGGAGGCAATGCATAACCCCATGCAGGTTTTGCATATGTTTTGCCTGTACCCACGCGGTAACTTCTGCCGATGTTCTTAAAATGAATTTTCCGGGCGGCCCGCGGAGCGCCGGAAAGCGAGTCACCCCTGATGTTTCTGAAGCCGGAACCAGCGCCATTCCGACAGGCAGCCCGATACGGCGTTTGTCGAAATCACGCTTTTTAACTTTGGAGCTCCCGATGAACCACCCCGCGATGCAAGGGCTGAACCTGAACACGCCCAGCTACGTCAAACACGCCCGGCTGATTGCCTGGGTCGCCGATATGGCGGCCCTGTGCAAACCCGACGACATCTACTGGTGCGACGGCAGCGACGCTGAATACCAGCGCCTGTGCCAGCAGCTGGTCGACGCCGGCACTTTCAAAAAGCTCAACGAAGCCAAACGCCCGAACAGCTTCCTGGCCAACTCCGACCCGACCGACGTGGCCCGCGTGGAAGACCGCACCTTCATCTGTTCCGCGAAAAAGGAAGACGCCGGCCCGACCAACAACTGGATGGCCCCGGACCAGATGCGCGCCACGCTGCAGCCGCTGTTTGACGGCTGCATGAAGGGCCGCACCATGTACGTGGTGCCGTTTTCCATGGGGCCGCTGGGCTCGCCGATCGCCCACATCGGCATCGAGCTGTCCGACAGTGCTTACGTCGGCGTCAACATGAAAATCATGACCCGCATGGGCCGGGCGGTGTTCGATGTGCTCGGCGACGACGGCGAGTTCGTGCCCTGCGTGCACACCGTGGGCGCGCCGCTGGCCGAAGGCCAGAAGGACGTCACTTGGCCCTGCAACAAGACCAAGTACATCGTGCATTACCCCGAAACGCGCGAGATCTGGTCCTACGGTTCCGGCTACGGCGGCAACGCGCTGCTGGGCAAGAAGTGTTTCGCATTGCGCATTGCCTCGAACATGGGCCGCGACGAAGGCTGGCTGGCCGAACACATGCTGATCCTGGGCGTCACCTCGCCCGAGGGCAAGAAGTACCACGTGGCGGCGGCCTTCCCCTCGGCCTGCGGCAAGACCAACTTCTCGATGCTGGTGCCACCGGCCGGCTTCGAGGGCTGGAAGGTCACGACCATCGGCGACGACATCGCCTGGATCAAGCCCGGCAAGGACGGGCGGCTCTACGCCATCAACCCGGAAGCCGGCTACTTCGGCGTGGCGCCGGGCACCAACATGCTCACCAACCCGAACTGCCTCAAGAGCCTGGACCATGACGTGATCTTCACCAACGTCGGCCTGACCGACGACGGCGACGTCTGGTGGGAAGGCATGGAGCAGGACACACCGGGCAAGGCGCTGCCGGCGCACCTGATCGACTGGCAGGGCAAGGACTGGACACCGCAGATCGCGAAGGAAACCGGCGCCAAGGCGGCGCACCCGAACTCGCGCTTCACGGTGGCCGCGACCAACAACCCGGCCCTCGATCCGGCCTGGGACGACCCGGCTGGCGTGCCCATCGACGCCTTCATCTTCGGCGGCCGCCGTTCCAACACCGTGCCGCTGGTGACCGAGGGGCGCAACTGGGTCGAAGGCGTTTACGCCGCCGCAACCATGGGGTCGGAAACCACGGCGGCCATCACCGGCCAGGTCGGTGTGGTGCGGCGCGATCCGTTTGCCATGATCGCCTTTGCCGGCTACAACATGTCCGACTACTTCCAGCACTGGCTCAATGTGGGCAGCAAGCTCGAGGCCGCGGGCGCGAAACTGCCGAAGATCTTCACCGCCAACTGGTTCCGCAAGGGCGAGGACGGCAAGTTCGTCTGGCCCGGCTACGGCGAGAACATGCGCGTGCTCAAGTGGATGATAGACCGCATCGAAGGCAAGGGCCAGGGCACGGACCACTTCACCGGCATCAGCCCGCGTTATGAAGACATCAACTGGACCGGCCTGGACTTCAGCGCCGAGCAGTTCAAATCCGTCACCAGCATGGACAAGTCGGCCTGGCTCAAGGAGCTGGAGCTCCATGCCGAGCTGTTCAAGCAACTCGAACATCACCTGCCGAAAGAGCTGGAGGAGACCAAGGCTGCGATCGAGCAGCGCCTGGCGGCCTGACCGGCCGCGGCGCCTTTGTCGCAGTGGAGCCCGGCGCACGACCTGCGCTGGCGGCTCCGGTGTCCCGGCCATCACCTGGACGCAAAAAAAGCCACCGATCCGGTGGCTTTTTTCATGCCCCGCCGCAGCGGGTGTAGCGCCAACTCAGAGGTAATAACGCTGGAAGGCGCGCAGTTCGTGGCCACCGAGGCGGACGGCGCGCGGGGTCAGTCCGGCGGCAGGGGCGGCAGACTCAGGCACTGCAGCGGCGGCGACCACAGCAGGGGCTTCGTCAGCGGCCACTTCCTGGCGGGCCATCGCCACGCGCAGGTCGGACATCACGCGGGGATCGGTCCGGGCGGCTTCCCACATGCGGATGTCGGCGCGGGCCTCGGCCAGGGTCTGCGACCAGGCGTCCATCGCGGCCACCGTGCGTGCTGCCAGATTGCGGGCGGTACCGGCAAACAGCGCCAGACCGGCAAAAGCCACGGCCCACAATGCCATCCAGATCACCAGCAAATGGCCTTCGGCCACGCTGTCCGTGACCTGGTAGGCCACCACCATGATGGAGGCGACGATGGCGGACAACAGCAGTGCGGCCAGGCCGCGCGTGCCGGAAAATCCCTGACGCAGCTGTCCAGCAGCGTGTATTGCCGACTCAACCCGGGCGGCGCCGGTGTGCTCTGTGGAGTACTTGGTGTTGACGAAGCTGGTCATGATGGTTTCCCTTGATGAGTGCCACCGCCGGTATTGGTTGAGGCACGGATGAATATTAGGGTTATCACTGATGTTACTCAACTTTATCTTTATGATGTTGATCATTCACACTGGTGATAATTAGCCCTCCCCAGCCGCAATCGCCATGAGCCAACCCAATTTCCGTACCCTGGACCTGAACCTGTTGCGGGTGTTTGACGAAGTCATGGCCGAACGCAGCCTGACCCGCGCAGCGCGCAACCTGTCGCTGACCCAGCCGGCCGTCAGCAACGCCCTGCGCCGCCTGCGCGAGACCCTGGGCGACGAGCTGGTCCAGCGCAGCGGGCATGGCATGGCCCCGACCCCGCGGGCACTGGCGATCTGGCCGGCAGTGCGGGACGCGCTGCAGCAATTGCAGGAATCGCTGGCGCCCGCCGAGTTCGAGCCGGCGACCGCCAACACCACCTTTGTGCTGGCCATGGCCGACGCGACCGCGGCGGAACTGATCCCGGGGCTGGTGGACACCCTGGAGCACGAGGCGCCGGGCGTCTCGGTGCGCGTGGTACCGCTGACCACCCGCGACCCGCGGCGCCTGCTGGATGAGGAACACTGCGACCTCGCGGTCGGTTATTTCCCGTCGGTGCTGGCCGACCTGACAGCGCGGGCGCAAAGCGGCGAACCAACGCCTTTCATGCACAAACGCCTGTACGACGGGGAGTATGTGTGTGTGATGCGCAGCGGCCACCCGCTGGCCAGCGGGCCCTTCACGCTCAACCGTTTTTGCGCGGCGCGCCACATGCTGGTGAGTTTTTCGGGCCGGCCATACGGCTTTATCGACGAATCGCTGGCCTCGCTGGGCCGCGAGCGCCAGGTGGTGCTGACCGTCAACCAGTTTTTCACGGCCGGCCGGGTGGTGGCCAATTCCAACCTGTTGACGGTGTTGCCGCGCCATTTTGTGCGCGTCACCGGCATCGCCGACCAGCTGGTGCTCAGGCCGTTGCCGTTCGACGTCTCGCCGGTGCACGTCGATGCCGTGTGGCACCGGCGCTCCCAGCAGCGCAGCGCCCACATCTGGCTGCGCCAGGCGCTGGAGCGGGCGGCCGACAAGGCGTTTTCGGTTTGATCCCGGCTGTGTGCCGAATCGGGCTCAAACCCTTGACTGACAAGCGTCAGCAGCTATTGTTTTGGTAGCGTCGGTTCAGCGGACCACGCTGAGGTAGGCGAAGGCGGCGCGGCGCAGTTCACGCGCCTGGCGCGGGTTGCGGCCGGCGCGGTCACCGGCGCGCTCCATCAGCTGGCGTGCCACGCCAGGCGTGGCGGCGGCGCTGCGGCGGGCAGCCAGGAAACGAAGCAGGGGAGCAAAAAAGCGGGTCATGTCGAAGTCACCACCAGGGTGAAAAGTTGCGATGATTCAAGATTAAGGGTTTTCCCTAGGTTTGCAAGACGCTGCAGGCCCGTTTCCCATGCGGAACCGGCATGGCTTGGCCTGTTGCGGGCATGGGCGGCTGCCGCAGCGGCCGGATCGCCGCCACACATCCCGCACAATCGGCGGGTGAACATCCAGCTCCTGTCCGACCTGCACCTCGAATCCAACCCGCATTTCACGGCGCAGCCGACACCGGGCGCCGACCTGCTGGTGCTGGCCGGCGACATCGGTTCCTACCAGCCGGGCTCGCTGCTCCAGGGCAGCGACTTCGGGCTGGCGCGGTTTTCGCCGCTGCCGGTGGCCCAGGGCGGGGCCGGCTGGCCGACGCCGGTGTTGTTCATTCCCGGCAACCACGAGTACGACGGCCTGGATTTCGAGGCCACCCACGCGCGGCTGCGCGAGACCTGCGACCGCCTGGGGCTGGTCTGGCTGGAGCAGCAAAGTGTCGTGCTGCACGGTGTGCGTTTTATCGGCAGCACCCTGTGGGCCGACTTCGACGCGCTGGGTGCGGCCGCGGCAGCCGCCGGCGACATCACGCTGGGCGAGCAACTCAAGAGCCGCGAGAAAGCCTTTCGCGCTGCCAACTTCTACCTGAGCAAGAACCACAGCTTCCAGAATGGCCAGCCGGTGCTGGCCGCGGCAGTGCGCGAACGTGGCCTGGCCAGCCAGGCCTGGCTGCGGCAGGCGCTGGCCCGGCCTTTCGACGGCCCGACCGTGGTGGTCACTCACTTTGCGCCCAGCCTGCAAAGCGCCGACCCGCGTTACGGGCTGGCGCCGGGCACCGCGGGTTTTTGCAATGCCCTCGACGACCTGCTGGCCCAGGCACAACTGTGGCTGCACGGGCACCTGCACTGCCCCAGCGACTATGTGAAAAACGGCTGCCGCGTGGTAGCCAACCCGCTCGGTTACGCGCGCAAGGGTGAGCAGGACGCTTTCAAGCCCGAGTTGCTGATCGAAATCAGCCGCCAGCCCATATCTGACGTGCGTCAGCAGCTATTTAATTCATAGCAACCACGGGCCGCCTGTCAACGTGAATTGAGGCCTTCAAAACAGGTCTGCAGCACCAGCGCGATGACCTCTTCATCGCTGTGCTGGCCGCCGGCCTTGAGAAACTCCAGCACCGGGTCACAGGCGCGCGCATACAGCGTGTACAGCACCAGCACCGGCGGCAGCTGCTTGTTGAGCGATCCGTCGGCCTGGGCTTTTTCGATCCAGCCGCCGAGCTGGTCGCTGACCTGCATCAGTCCGTCCAGATAGGCCTTGTTGTTGACCAGCGCGGTGCGCAGCGTCGAGTTGTGGTGCGGCAGCGAAGGCATCTCGCCCGCCAGTTGCAGGGTCAGCATCCAGCGCACCATGGCCTTGAGCTGGTCCAGCGGACGGCCATCGGCCGGCAGGCTGGCGAGGAAAGCCTGGGCGCGCTGCATGACGCGCACCATGGCGGCAGCGGCCAGGTCTTCCTTGCTGGGGAAGTGTTTGTAGAGGCTGGCCTTGGCAATCCCCACTTCGGCCGCCACCTGGTCGACCGTCATCAGGTCAAAGCCTTTCTCGGCGAGCAGCCGGTTGACGGCATGGATGATGGCGTCCTCCCGGACGGCCAGCATCTGGGCCTTGAAGGAAACTTTGGCCGGGGGAACGGCGGCGGGGGCAACAAGGGTGCGGGTACTCATACCCCCGATTTTAGCCACAGGCGTCTCAAAACAAAGTTTCTGATTATTTCGGAACCTGTTAGTCACAACAATACCGAACAGTAATGCACGCCTTGTTCCAAATCAGCAGCGCCGCCGTTCTGCCTTTGCATGTATCTTGCGTGAAAGAAACCGGCGGCCCTGCCGGCGCCGCCGAACTGCCGGAGGACGATCATGACCACCCCCTGGACCTCCACTTTCGCCTGGTTGCTCGCAGCCTGCGCCGCCTTCTTGCTTGCCTGGGCCTCACCCAACGAGGCCAGCGTCATGGGCCAGGTACCGGCCTTCATGGCGCGCACCCTGGACCGCCAGCCGGTCCATGTGCCCGGTGGCCTTCCGGCCGAACGCACGCTGGCCCTGATCGCCTTTCGCGGCGCGCAAAAAGAGCATATCGACGGCTGGGTCACCGGCCTGAACCTGCGGCAGGACCGCTCCATCGCCTGGTTGCGCATGCCGGTCCTCAACGACCCGGGCAGCGTCGCCGGGCGCGACGCCATCGAAAACAAGCTGCTGAGCCACTACCCGGCCGACGACGAACGTGCCCGCATGATGCCGGTGTTCACCAACCGCGATGATTTCGTGCGGTCCGCGGGCCTGGGCGGGACCGACCAGGTCTATGCGGTGGTGGTGAACCGGCGCGGCGAGGTGCTGGCCCGGGCCGAGGGCATGTTTGACGCCGCCAAGGCGCAGAACCTGCGGGAAACGCTGCTGCAGGCCGGCCTTTAGCCGGTGTGCGCCGGCGGCGGCACACCGCCCAGGCTGAAGTAGAACGCCGCGCCCTGGCCCGGCGCCGACTCGCCCCAGACCCGGCCGCCGTGGCGCATCACGATGCGCTGCACCGTGGCCAGGCCGATGCCGGTGCCTTCGAACTCGGTCACCGTGTGCAGCCGCTGGAAGGCGCCAAACAGTTTTTCCGCATACGCCATATCGAAACCCGCGCCGTTGTCGCGCACCACATACACCGCCGGCGCAACCTCATCCGACACCGGCGCGCGCCGGAAACTGATGCGGGCCTGCGGCTGGCGGCCGCTGAACTTCCAGGCATTGCCCAGCAGGTTGTCCAGCACCTGCTGCAGCAGGCGCGCATCACCCTGCACCCACATCTCCGGCTCGATCTCGACCTCGACACGCCGGCCCGGGTCGCGCTCGCGGTAACTGCCGACCAGCCGCTCGGCCAGAACACTCAGGTTGACGCTGTCCATGCGCAGGCTGGTCCGCGACACCTGGGCCAGCGACAGCAGGGCGTCGATCAGCTCGCCCATCTGTGCGATACCGGCACGGATGCGGTTCAGGTAATGTTTGCCGCGCGGGCTGGGCAGGTCGCCGGCACCGATGTCCCTGGCCAGCAGGCCACTGAAGCCGTCGATGGCCGACAGCGGCGTGCGCAGGTCGTGCGAGACCGAGTAGGAGAAGGCTTCCAGCTCCTGGTTGGCCGATTCGAGTTGCGCCGTGCGTTGCCGCACCCGCTCCTCCAGTTCCGCATTGAGCCGCAGCACTTCCTCCTGGGCCTGCTTGCGCTCGAGCCGCGCGCGGATGTTGCCGATGCCGAAGGCCAGGTTGTCCACCAGTTCCTGCAGCAGCGTGAGTTCTTCAGCGGCCAGCCTCTCCACCGACGCGGAATACAGGCCGAGCAGGCCGAAGGTGCGGTGGGCATCGCGCAGGGGCAGGAAAACGGCGCTGCGGTAACCCTGTTCCAGGGCCTTGTCGCTCCAGAAGAACTGGTTGTCGCCACGGGTGATGTCCTGGCTGAGGCGGACCTCGCCGCTGCGGATGGTCTGGCCTGCCGGACCGCGACCGGTGTCGTGCGCGGCATCCCAGCTCAGCGCAATCGAGGACAGGTAGCCGGTGTCATGCCCGGCATGGGCCATCGGCACAATCGTGCGCGCCGCATCGTCCTGCGCATAACCGACCCAGGCCATGCGGTAGCCGCCCACGTCCACCGCCACCCGGCAGACCTGTTTCAGCAGCGCGGTTTCATCGTCGATGCGGGTCAGCGCCTCGTTGCAACGGCTGAGCATCTGCAGCGCCCGGTGGGTGCGCCGCAGCTCGAGGTCGGCCAGCTTGCGGTCGGTGATGTCGGTGAACACCACCAGCCCGCCCACCAGCCGGCCCGACTCGTCGCGCAGCGGGCGGATGTTGTTGCGCAGCACGCGGTCCCGGACACCGGGCCGGCGCAGGAACACATCCCAGTTGTCCATGGCTTCACCCCGCACCGCGCGGCTCAGGGGCCGGTCCTGCGGCGGACAGATGGTCTTGCCGTCGGCCAGCACCACCTCGTGGTCTTCGCGCCATTCGGCGAGCGACAGCCCGGCTTCGTTGACCGGGAAGGTCTTGCGCGCCGCGGCGTTGAACAGCAGGAAACGGCCTTGCACATCGATTGCCAGCACGCCCTCGCTCATGCTGTTGATGATCAGGTCCAGCAGCCGGTGCTCCTTGCCGATGCGCGCGAGCGCCGCGTCGAGCTCGCCGCGACGCAGCTGCAGCGAGTCGGCCATGCGGTTGAAGGTGCGGGCCAGGTGCCCGAGCTCCCCGCGGTAGGCCGGGCCGACCTCGACGCGCGCCGCCAGGTTGCCGATGGCCAGTTCGTTGGCTTCGCGCAGGATGGCCTGCGCGGGCCGGATGATCAGGCGCTGGCCCAGCCACCATGCACAGGCCATGCCGAAGGCAGCGGTGAAAAACAGCATCGCCAGATCCGCCAGAAACGCCTGGCGCGATGCTGCTGCAGCCAGTGCGACGGGCTCGCTCAGCGCCACCAGCAGCGCCTCCTGCGCAGCGCCGGGCACCGGGGCATAGGCGTACAGGCGCGACTGGCCGTCGGCGTCCGGCGCCTGAGCCACCCCGGCCTGCGTGGCAGGCAAGAACGCCCGGATGGCTGGATCGGTCTGCAGGCTGCCAATCCGTTCCAGCCCCGGCGGGTGCGCCGCCAGCAAGGTGCCGCGGCGGTCCAGCAGCACCGCGCGGGTGTCGGCCGGCAAGCCGGCCATGGACAACACCGCGCCAAAGCCATGGACATCCACGACCGTGAAGACCACCGCCATCAGCGTGTCCCCCGCGCCATACACCGGCAGCGCGAAACCCAGTCCCGATTTGCCGCTGCTGCGGCCGCTTTCATGGCCGCCCACCACCCACTGGCGCCTGGCCAGCGCCTCGGCGATCAGTCCGGCAGGACCGGCGCGGGTGCCGGACTCGCCAGCCTGCGAGTGGCACAGCAGCACGCCATCCGGCCCCACCACCCCGATCTCGGCATAGGCGGGCTGCAGCGCCTGCAGCTTGCGCAGGTGGTCGGCGCAATCGCCATTCTGGCCGGGGCGAATCAGCGGGGAGAGCGCCAGGTCGCCCAGCATCTGCCGGGCGGCTTCCACCAGCGGCTGCTGGTTCGCGGCCAGCAGCAGGGTCTGCGATTGCAGCCGGGACTGCGCCTGCCGCAGCGCCGCTGCCTGGTTGCCGGACGCCATCCAGGCGAGCAGTCCCAGCACCGGCAACAGGGCCATGGCGGCCAACAGCGCAAGACGGGAGCGCAAGCCCCAGGAACTCAGCATGCCATTTGCCTTGTGAAGGTTGCGGGAACACCGCGGCGGCGCGATGTGGCCTGATCGTAGTACGTTGAGGCTGGCTTGAACAGCTTGGGCGCCGCGGCACCGCCAGCCTCCTACAGCAAGCCGCCGGATGCACTGACAGTCCGGCAGCGGCCATGCCCTGACATTGACAGATCACCGCGGTCATGCCGCCTGCAAGGAAAATCCCATGGTCACACCCGCACCCGCACCCTCCCCCTCCCCGGACCGTTCCCCGTCCGAAGCGCCCGGCAGCAGCGAAGGCATGCCGCCGAAAACCCCCGTCGATGGCCGCGCCCGGCCCGGCCACGCCAGCACGCCGGCCGATGCATCGGACGAAGCCAGCCTGGCCCTGCCGCACGAACGCGACCAGTCGGTGGTCATGACCGACGGTGCGCCCGATCCGCAGGTCGAGCAGGCCAGCAAGGACCTGGGCCGCGGGCTCAAGGACACCGGCAAGGGCCCCGCCATGGACGCGGCCTACGACAAGCTCAAACGTCCCTGACCGCTATTGCTCCTGTTTTGATAGCTGGATACGCTCGTCCAGCAAGAGCCAGAGGCTGGTTTGGCTTGTGATTCAGGGGACAGCCACCCGCGGCGAGCGCGAGGGCTCGCCCGCGCCCATGCGCTCGCTCATCCAGCGCATCAGGTCCAGCCACATCTGGCGCATCTCGGCATCCAGCGGTGTGCGCGTCGAATTGGGCAGCTCGATGGTCACCACCGGCACACCCTTGTGCACGCCCCCGTAGTTGCCCAGCGAACCGGGGAAAATGCCGACCTGGTCGAGGTAGAGCCGGCCCAGCCGGGTCGGCGGCACCGACGGGCCGTCAAAGTCCAGCACCCCATACGGCGCATGGATGCTGACGATCAGGTTGGGCTTGAAGCGCTGCATCTCGCTGTGCAGGAAAGCCGACTCCGGCTCCGACAGCGGTTTCGGCCCGGGCCAGCGGCGCGGGTCCTTGCGCGTGCGTTTTTCCCAGTAAACCTTGGCATCACGCTCCCAGTGGGGTGTCGGGAAGTTGCGGTTCAGGTCCACCCCGTTGGCATTGACACGGCGCGGCGGCGTGGACAGCAGTCCATCGGGATTGAGCGCCGGCACAAAGCGCCAGTGAATCGCCTGCGACCATGGCGCGGGCGTCTGCTCGGCCAGCTGGATCCAGTGCAGCGCCACCGCCGCCGACGACAGTTCGTCCCCATGGATCGCGCCCAGCACCAGCACCCGCAGGTTCGCGTCGTCGGGCTGGATGTCGCGCTTCCACAGGGTCTGGCCGCGCACAGAGCGGGCCGACGTGGCCTCCAGCCGGGCCGCCTCGCACAGGCTGCGCTTGACGTTGGGCAGCTTGCGGACAAACTCGTCGCAGGGGCCTGCGGCCTGGGCAGGCACTGTCAGCAGCAGGGACGCCAGAAGCGCGGCGAACAGGGAAAGGTGCATCGGGAAATTCTACGCGCCGCATCGCGCGTGGGTGCTTGGGGTAAATTAGCCGGATGTCTCCCCCCGTTCGCCCCCGCCAGGCCGGCCACCCGAGTTTTTCGCCGCTGGAGTTCCGTGCCTCGCTGGCCATGTTTGCCACGGGGGTGACGATTGTCACGGCGCGTGCCGACAACGGCGAGCTGATCGGGCTGACCGCCAACTCCTTCAATTCCGTTTCACTGGCACCGCCGCTGGTGCTCTGGAGCCTGGCCCGCGCGGCCGGTTCCCTGCCCGCGCTGAGCACCGGCTCGCACTACGCGATCAACATCCTCGCGGCCGACCAGAAGGAGCTGGCCGAGCGTTTTGCCGCCAGGCGCGAAGGCCGCTGGGCCGGTGTCGCCTGGACCGAGGGGGTGGGCGGCGCACCGCTGCTGACCGGGTCGGCCGCGGTCTTCGAATGTTTCAACCGCAGCCGTTATGAAGAAGGCGACCACGTGATTTTTGTCGGCGAAGTCGAGCACTGCAGCCACCGCGCCGGCGCCGCACCGCTGCTGTTTCACGGCGGGCGCTTTTACACCGAGCATCCGCTCTGACCGCACCCGCCGCAACCCATCGCCACGCATGACGCCACGCAAGACCCAACTCGATACCCTGGCCATCTCCCTGCTGCTGGCCTGCTGCCTGTTCTGGGGCTTCCAGCAGGTGCTGGTCAAGGCAACGCTGGCCGAGGTGGCTCCGGCTTTCCAGGCCGCCATCCGTTTTGCCGGCGCCACCGTGCTGCTGCTGGTGTGGTGCGCCTGGCGCGGCATCCGGTTGTTCGGCGCCGACGGCTCGCTGCGCGCCGGGCTGCTGGCGGGCAGCCTGTTCGCCGCCGAGTTTGCCTGCCTCTACCTCGGCCTGCAGTACACCAGCGCGTCGCGCCTGACCGTTTTCCTTTACACCTCGCCGTTCTGGGTGGCGGCCTTGCTGCCGATCTGGGTCAAATCCGAAAAGCTGCGGCCGGTGCAATGGGCCGGCCTGGCCTGCGCCTTTGCGGCCGTGGTGTTTGCGCTGCGCGACGGTTTCAGCGCGGGCGCGGCGTCCACCTGGATCGGCGACGTGATGGCCCTGGTGGCCGGCATGTTGTGGGGCCTGACCACGGTGGTGATCCGCGCCTCCTCACTGGCGCGCGTGTCGCCGGAGAAGCTGCTGCTGTACCAGATCGCCGTGAGCACGGCCATCCTGCCGCTGGTGTCGCTGGCGCTGGGTGAACGCTGGTCCTGGGACTTCAGCGCCTTCGCCGCCACCTCGCTGCTGCTGCAGACGGTGGTCGGCGCGTTTGCCAGCTACCTGGCCTGGATGTGGATGCTGGGCCGCTACCCGGCCACCAAAATTTCCGTCTTCGTGTTCCTCACGCCGCTGTTTGCGCTGCTGTTCGGCGTGGTATGGCTGAACGAGGCCGCCACGCCCAGCCTGCTGGCGGCGCTGGTGCTGGTGGCACTCGGCATTGTGCTGGTGAATCGCAAGCCGGCGGCCTAGGCCGGGGCGCCGCGCTTGGCGGCAAAGGCCACATACCAGTCCAGGCAAGCCGGATTCGCCATCGCATCGCGATTGACCACTTTTTTGATGGGCTGGCCCAGCAGCAGTTTCTTGATTGGCAGTTCCTGCTTTTTGCCTGACAGAGTGCGCGGGATCTCCGGCACCTGGAAAATGTCGTTGGGCACAAACCGCGGTGACAAGGCGGTCTTGATGGCGTTGTTGAGCCTGGCCTTCATGGCGTCGTCGAGCGTCACGCCCTCGCGCAGCACCACGAACAGCGGCATGTAGCTCTCGCGGCCCAGGTACTCCAGGTCCACCACCATGGAATCGATCACCTCCGGCAAGGCCTCGACCGCGCTGTACAGCTCGCTGGTGCCCATGCGCAGCCCGTGGCGGTTGATGGTGGCGTCGGACCGGCCATAAATGATGCAGCTGCCCGAGGGCGTGACCTTGAGCCAGTCGCCATGGCGCCAGACATTCGGGTACATGTCGAAGTAACTGGAGAGATAACGTTTGTTGCCCTCGTCACCCCAGAAGTACAGCGGCATGGACGGGATGGGCTGGCTGCAGACCAGCTCGCCGACCTCGCCAATGACCGGTTCACCGGCTTCATTCCAGGCTTCCACCGCGCAGCCCAGCAGGCGGCACTGCATCTCCCCCGGCACCTGCGGCAACTCGCGGTTGCCACCGATGAAGGCCCCGGCAAAGTCCGTTCCCCCTGAAATATTGCACCACCAGATCGGCTCCCCCACGCTTTTCACTTCGTGTAATGCGCTGCCCCCTGAGGGGGCTAATTTTCCTAGGGGCGGCCCGTCGGAAAATTGTCGCGGCGTGCTCGTGCGACCCTGCGCGCGCAAGCGTTCAAACTGCGCCGTGCCCCAGCGCTGCGCTTCTTCGGATAGCGGCGACCCCGTCGTGCCCAGCGCACGCACACGGGAAAGATCGCCGCAAGCCGACAAATCGATGCCCGCCTTCATGCAGTTGGCAAAAAAGGCCGCGCCGGCGCCGAAAAAAGTCACGCCAAGCTGGGCGGCGAAGCGCCACAGCGTGGTCCAGTCCGGCTGGTCCTTGCTGCCGCCCGGGTTGCCGTCGTAGATGCAGCAGGTGGTGCCGTTGAGCAGGCCGCTTGTCTGCGCGTTCCACATGACCCAGCCGGTCGAGCTGTACCAGTGGAAACGTTCACCCCAGGAGTTGGGGTGGTAGCTGCAGCCCACGTCGTTGTGCAGGGTCTTGAGCGCCAGGGCCACGATGACGGTGCCGCCGTGGCCGTGCACGATCGGCTTGGGCAGGCCGGTGGTGCCGCTGGAATACACAATCCACAGCGGGTGGTCGAATGGCAGCCAGACCGGCTCGAAGGCCGCCGTTTCGGCATCATTTCGGGCTGTGGCGTCCGCCAGACGTGCGCAGCCAGCTATTGTTTTTGTAGCATCCAGATTGCCGTGCACGATCACGTGCTGCACGCTGGGCAGCGCGGCACGCAACTCGTCCAGCACCGCCGTCCGGTCGAAATCTCGGCCGCCGTAAGTCACGCCGTCGCAGGCGATCAGCACCCGGGGTGCGATCTGGCGGAAGCGGTCCAGCACGGCGTTGGTGCCCATGTCGGGCGCACAAATGCTCCAGACGCCGCCTATGCTGACCACCGCGAGGAATGCCACCATCGCTTCGGGAATGTTCGGCAGGTACGCCGCCACGCGGTCACCGGGCTGCACACCCTGGGCCTGCAGGTGCAGGGCGAGCGCGGCGACCTGCCGGCGCAACTCGGGCCAGCTCATCTCGCGCGGCGGCGCACCGGCCGCCAGGCTTTTTTCGTTGTGGCTGATCAGGGCCGGAAAACCCGCTGCATCGGCTTTCCCGACGTGGCGGAACACCTGCTGCGCATAATTGAACTGCGCGCCCGGAAACCAGGACGCACCGGGCATGCGATTGAGTGCCAGCACGGCACGGTGCGGCGTCGGCGACTGCAGATCGAAATAGTCCCAGATGCTTTGCCAGAAGGCGTCGAGGTCGGTGACCGACCAGCGCCGCAACGCGTCATAGGAGGCGAAGCTCAGGCCCCGGGTATGTTGCAGCCAGTCCTGGTACAGGCGGATTTGTGGGATGAAGGGGGAGACGTTACGGGTCATGGGGCACAGGTTAACGCAACTGCCTGCGGCAACACCCGAATTCAGGGTGGCTGGACCGTTTTGACGTGTTTAGCACAAGTGTGCTAATATTTATCCATGGATGCCAAAACCCAGAAAAGCGAGATGACCCGCGCCGCGATTGTCGGTGCGGCGCTGGACCTCGCGTCGGCCGACGGACTTGAAGCGATCACGCTGCAGGCCGTCGCGGACCGGCTGGGTTTGTCCAAAAGCGGGGTGTTTTCGCGCATCGGCTCGCGCGAGGCGCTGCAGAAAGCCGTGATCGAGGAATTCGGCCGGCGCTTCATCGCCGATGTGTTTGTGCCGGCCATGCAGCTGCCCAAGGGCCTGCCCCGGCTGGACGCGATCATGCAGCGCTGGATCGTGCGCATGCGCGATGTCGAGGTGAAGTCCGGCTGCATCTATACCGCCGGCGCCTTCGAGCTCGACGACCGCGAAGGCGAGTTGCGCGACGTGCTGCTGCAGGAAGTCACGCGCTGGCGCGCCGCGCTGCGCCGGACCACGCAGCAAGCCATCGATGCCGGCCACCTGAGGGCCGACACCGACCCCGAACAACTCGTCTGTGAAGTCAGCGCCCTGGCCATGGGCCTGCTGCACGACGCACGTTTTTTGCGCGACCAGCGCGCCGCCGAGCGGGCCCAGGCCAGCTGGCAGCGCCTGAAAACCAGTTACCAGGCCTGAGACCTGGCGAGAAGTGATGCCCCACAAGGGCTTTTTGTTCACCCGCATTTCGCACAACCGTGCGGAGAAAAAAGGAAATGCCATGTTGCTCCTGATCGTTCCCCTGGCCCTGTTGGTTGTCGTGCGCGCGGCGCGCGCCGTCCGCGAGTCGCTGCGCGGTGTGCCGCGCAGCAACCGCGACTGGATCTGGTACTGAGAGGACACCGCCATGACCCGCAGTCCTGCTGAAGCCACCGCCGCTTTCTACAACACCAGCCCGGTCACCCGGCTGGCCCGCTGGGGCCTGGGCGCGTCGCAGCGCCTGTGGCCCGCGCTGGCGGTGCGCGCCGCCTACCGCCTGTTCGGCACGCCCCTGCCGCCGCGCTGGCTGGCGCGGCGCCGCGCCTGGCCGGCCGACTGGACGCTCAGCGCCTGGCCGTTCGAAAACGCCAGCATCACGCTCTACAGCCGGCCGGTCGCGCCGCACGGGCCGGTGGTGCTGCTGGTGCACGGATGGGGCGGGCATGCCGGCCAAATGCTGGCGCTCGCCGATCGCCTGCAGTCGCAGGGCTTGCGGCCGGTGATTCTCGAGATGCCGGCGCATGGCCGCAGCGCCGGCCCGACCAGCAACCTGCCGCAGTTCGCGCGCGCCATCGACTACGCGGCAGCGCGCCTGCAGCAGCAGGGTTTCCGGCTGGACGCGGTCGTCGCCCACTCGCTGGGCGCCAACGCCGCGGCCTTTGCCGCCAGCCGCGGCCTGGCGTTGCGCAAGCTGGTGCTGCTGGCGCCGCCGGCTTCACCGCATGAGTACACGCGGCTGTTTGCGCAGGTCTTCGGCCTGAGCGAGCGCACCCGCGCGGCCATGCAAAAACGTTTCGAGGCGCGCGAGGGTGTGTTGATGCCGCAGTTCGAGCCGCAGGCCGTCGGCCCGCGCATTCGCCAGGCCACGCTGGTGGTCCATGACCGGCGCGACAGCATCAACCGCTTCGCCGACGGCGTGGCTTTCAGCCAGGCCATCGCCGGCGCACGGCTGCTGGCCACCCAGGACCTGGGGCATCGCCGCCTGCTCAAGGACGACGCGGTGTTGCAGGAGGTTGCCGACTTTCTGGCCTGAAGCGCAGCGCAAGCATGCACCATCCCTGTGCAAGGCCCTATCATTGCCGCACTTCAACATGAGGAGACGATGATGGGCATGTTCAGCTGGACGGAAAAAAGCAGCGCAGTGCTGTCGCAAGGTGGCGTGATTGCGCCCGACGAACGCCTGCCCTGGCCGCAGACCGCGGTCATGGGTGTGCAGCACGTGATCGCGATGTTCGGCGCAACGGTGCTCGCGCCCATCCTGATGGGTTTCGATCCCAACATCGCCATCCTGATGAGTGGCATCGGCACCCTGATCTTTTTTGTGGTGACCGGCGGCAGGGTGCCCAGCTACCTCGGCTCCAGCTTCGCCTTCATCGGCGTGGTGATTGCCGCCACGGCCTATGCCGGCAAGGGGCCGAATGCCAACCTCGGCGTGGCGCTGGGCGGCATCATCGCCTGCGGCCTGCTCTACACCCTGATAGGCGCGATCGTGCAGATGGTGGGCACGGGCTGGATCGAGCGATTCATGCCGCCGGTGGTGACCGGCGCGGTGGTGGCCGTCATTGGCCTGAACCTGGCGGGCATCCCGGTCAAGAACATGGCGGCCAGCAACTTCGACGCCTGGATGCAGCTGGTGACCTTCGTCAGCGTCGCGCTGGTGGCGGTGATGACACGCGGCATGGTGCAGCGGCTTCTGATCCTGGTCGGCCTGATTGTCGCCACCCTGATCTACGCGCTGCTGACCAATGGCCTGGGCCTGGGCAAACCGGTGGATGTCTCGGTGATCAGCAACGCCGCCTGGTTCGGCCTGCCGGCCTTCACCGCACCGGTGTTCACCTTCAACGCCATGCTGCTGATCGCGCCAGTGGCCGTCATCCTGGTGGCGGAAAACCTGGGCCACATCAAGGCCGTGACGGCCATGACCGGCAAGAACCTGGATGTCTACATGGGGCGCGCCTTCATCGGTGACGGCGTGGCGACCATGGTTTCGGGCGCGGCCGGCGGCACCGGCGTCACCACCTACGCCGAGAACATCGGCGTGATGGCGGCCACGCGGATCTATTCGACCGCGGTGTTTCTGGTGGCGGCGCTGATCGCCCTGCTGCTGGGTTTCAGCCCCAAGTTCGGCGCGCTGATCCAGGCGATTCCACTCCCGGTGATGGGCGGCGTGAGCATCGTGGTGTTCGGCCTGATCGCGGTAGCCGGCGCGAAGATCTGGGTCGACAACAAGGTGGATTTTTCGGACAACAAGAATTTGCTGGTGGCAGCCATCACGCTGGTACTGGGCACCGGGGATTTCCCGCTGAAGTTCGGCCAGTTCGCGCTGGGCGGCATAGGCACCGCCACCTTCGGCGCGATCCTGCTGTACGCGCTGCTGAATCGCCGCCCGGCAACCGGGGCTTAGTCTGCGGTTTCGGACTTGGTCCGGGCCAGTTCGGCCTTGGTCCGGGCCAATTCGCGTTCCAGGTCGGCGCGTTCGTCGATTTCCTGCGCCAGCACCTGGTTGACCTGGGCCAGGTCCTCGGCCGACTCATGGATCCGGGTCTCCAGCTCATCGGTCTTGCGCAGGGCCTGCGCCACCTCGCCCTCCTGAACCTCGTTGGGGAGTTCCTGCTTGAGCACGGCGTTGATCACCAGCAGCTCGTTGGCCGACTGCTCGACGGTTTCCTTGACGGCCTCGTTCTGGTCGAGCGCGCGCACCAGGGGCGTGGCTGCAGGCGTAGCGGAGGACGATGTCTGGGACATGGTGGATGGCAAAACGATCAGGCGGGAAGGATGGGCGGAATGCCCCTCAGCGCCCGAGCTATGAATTGCTGCCAAATATAGCACCCAAAAGCCCCCGTTGCGCGCAGGGAAAGACCCGCCAGTTCCCGCGGGTTTCAGCGCTGGCGCCCGGGCGCGCTAGAGTTTTCCTGAACGCGCAGGTGCCGGTTTTGGCGGATCGGGATCGGGGCTGAAGATTTTGCCCAGGGTGGCGCCGATGCGGGCGCCGATGGCCGTGCCTATGCCCGGCAGCACCGCCGTACCCACCGCAGCGCCGGCGACGGCACCGGCTGGGGCCGACACCTTGACGTCCTCAAACGGGCCGGAAACCTTCAGCGGCACACCGATCACCCCATCGACCAGGTCGACGGCGAATTCCGACTCGATCTGCCGGTTGGCAATCCGGGCCTGGCCCGATGCCGACAGCACGCCGGAGGTGGCCTTGACCCCGGTGTAAGTCACCACCATGCCCTGCGGCGTGTTTTGGGTGTCCATCTGGCCGGTGACGCTGTCCAGCGGGGTCTGACCGGCGTAGTCCCGGCCGAGGCTGCGCACCGCCTTGTCCAGGTCAAAGCGCAGCAGCGTCGCGCGGCGCATGCTGAAAAGGGTTTTGGTGTGCAGGGTCTGGGCCAGCTCACCCACCGTGTTGCCGTCAGCCAGCAGCGAGGTGTCGCCCGAGGCTTCGCCCGAGATGACGGAACGGCGGTTGAAGGCGGCCATGGCGCTGGCGACCTCCACCCCCTGGGGCTTGAGCGTGCCCTCCAGGCGCAGCCGGCCCTTGTCGCGGGTCTTGACTTCCACCTCGCCGTCGGCGGTGCCGCCGCCGATGCGGATTTGCGTGGTCCAGCGGTCTTCCTGGCCCTGCCGCGTCAGCCGGAGGTCGGTCACGGGCGACACGCCGGGCCGGCGCAAATGCGCTTCGCGCGGGCGCCAGGCCGGATCGAAGTCGACTTCGCCCTCGAACACCACCGCCATGCCGCGGCGCGAGATCCAGGTCACATCACGAAACACCAGGCGCTCGAGCAGCGTGGCGTCGGGGTTGGCCTGCGCCAGGCCCGTCCCCTTGTCGAGCGCCCGCAGCGACAGTTGCGGCAGCGCCGCGCCGTCGAGATCGGCCCGGTCGAACTGCAGCCGGCCATCGAGCAGGGCCGGCAGGCTGGGATGGACCGTCAGCTTTTTGATGGTGATGGGCGGGGTCTGGCGGGTCGCCACGTCCTGCAGCACCACGGCCGGCACCGGGAACAGGCGCCAGCCCAGGGAACCGACGGCCACCGGCACGCCGAGCCGGGCTTGCAGTTCTGCAGAGGCTCTCGCGGCCAGTTCCTCGTCGCTGGGCAGCAACAGCAGCAGCGCCAGCCAGCCACCGACCAGCAGGGCCAGCAGCACGCCGCCGGCAACCATCCATTTGTTTCTAACCTGCATGCATGTCTTTCGGTTGTCCCCAGCCCCAGCTTACCCGCAAGTCTAGGCAGCCACCGACGTCGGCAGTGTAGGCGGCAATCTCTTTATAGTCAGGGCATTCAAGCCTTTCTGGATGTGCCATGACCGTGTGGAAGAGACCGATCTCTGTCGAACTGCTGACCCTGAACAATGCCAACAGCGCAGTGACGCACCTGGGCATCGAATTTCTGGAAGTCGGCGACGACTTCATTCGCGCGCGTGTGCCGGTGGACGAGCGCACGCGCCAGCCCTACGGCCTGCTGCACGGCGGCGTGTCCGTGGTGCTGGCCGAAACCCTGGGCTCCTGCGGCGCCGCCTTTGCCGCCCCCGAAGGCCACCGCACCGTCGGCCTGGACATCAACGCGAATCACCTCAAGGGCACGACCAGCGGCTGGGTCACCGGCATCACCCGCCCGGTGCACATCGGCCGGAGCACCCAGGTCTGGGCGATCGAGCTCAGGAACGACGCCGGCGAGCTGACCTGTGTGTCGCGCATCACCATGGCGATGTTGCAGCCCACCTAGCGCTTTTCACAAGAAAACCCGGCCTGCAGCCCGCGCCCCACCCACATGGGCAATCAGCTATTTTTTTGATGGCGCCTGGCGACCACCGCACAGCCCGGAACCAAACCGCGCCAGCCCGGGTCTACCACCCATGCACACTTCGCCACCACGCGCACTTCGATCGATCCAGCACCTTGCCGTGCTGGCAGGCGGGCTGCTCAGCCTGACGGCGGCCCTGGCCCAGCCCGCGCCCAGCGCCTCTTCGGCGCCCGACAGCGCGCAGGCTGTGGCTCTGCCAAAGCTGGCCAGTGCCTTGCGCCAGGGCGGCTACGTGATTTATTTTCGCCACACGGCCACAGACTTTTCCAGAACCGATGCCGGCATGCGGAACTACGCCGACTGTGACAACCAGCGCCTCTTGTCCAGCCAGGGCCGCAGCCAGGCGCGTGCCATCGGACGGCACATTGCCACGCTGAAGCTGCCGCCCGTGCAGGCGCTGGCCAGCCCGATGTGCCGCACCATGGAAACTGCCCAACTGATGCTGGGCCGCGTCACCCCCGACAACACCCTGCGCGAGGGCTCGGCAGGCGACTACCCTGGCCTGAGGCAACTGCTGGCCGGCCCGGTGCCGGCAGGCAGCAACCGCTGGCTGGTTGGACACGGCACACCGTTCCGGGCCCTGGCAGGCCCGCCGCACCTGGCCGAGGGCGAGGCCGCCATCCTCCGTCCGGAAGGAACGCAGTGGACTGTGGTTGCACGCGTGTTGCCACAGGAGTGGGCGCAGCTCAAGTAAAAGACGAACCGGTGCGGCGGACGATTCAAGTGGCCGCTGCCCGGGCCAGACGCTCGCTTTTCCAGTAGACATCGTCGCCGCCGTTCATGCGGTTGAGCACGCGCGACAACACGAACAGCAGATCACTCAGGCGGTTCAGGTACTGGCGAGGCGCTTCCTTCAGGGTTTCGGCCTTGTCGAGCGCCACCACCGCACGCTCGGCGCGGCGCGCCACCGTACGGCAGACATGCGCCAGCGCGGCGGCGCGTGAGCCGGCCGGCAGGATGAACTCGGCCAGCCGCGGCAGGCTGGCGTTATAGGTCTCCAGCGCTTCGTCGAGCACCATCACTGCCTCGGGCTTGAGCAGCTCGAAGCCCGGAATCGACAACTCGCCGCCCAGGTTGAACAGCTGGTGCTGCACCTCCACCAGCAGCTCGCGCACACCGGCCGGCATCTCTTCGCACAACAACACGCCGATGTTTGAGTTGAGCTCGTCGACATCGCCCATGGCGTGCACGCGCAGGCTGTCCTTGGAAACGCGGGTGTTGTCGCCCAGCCCGGTCGTGCCGTTGTCTCCGGTGCGGGTGGCGATTTGTGAAAGTCGGTTGGCCATGGTGTGTCGGTGGTGTCGCAGTGGGCCGGCGGCCGCGTTACGTGGAGCAAGAAAATGTGTGGGTGTCGGTCCGGATGTCAGCGATGCAACGCCCTGCAAAAGTACTGGCGGGCCCACGCCCGCTGAGGTGCAATCGGCCCTCACTCATTTCAAGGAACGACGGCATGCGGCTTCAAAAACATTCTATTCCCAACTTCGAGATGCGCAGCGTGCTGCTGCTGGCGCTGCTGACGCTCGGGTCGGCCACCGCCGTGCGGGCGCAAGCTACCCCCGGCGCATCCATCCCCGCCAACCGCGCCACACCGCAGGATCTGGAAGCCGCCTTCCAGCGCGCAGACCACAACCGCGACGGCAAGCTGAGCCGCCAGGAGGCAGAACGTTTCCCCGCCGTGGCGCAACGCTTCGAGCAAATCGACAGCAACCGCGACAGTTTCATTTCACTCGAGGAGTTCAGCCGGGCGGCGAACTCCTGAGCGCGCGTTCGCAGGGTCTGCCGGCCGCGGGACCACCCCGCAGACAGGACCGGGCACACGTCGTAAACTGTACGCTGGACCCTGGAGACCCCATGAACGCACCCCTGCCCCACCACCTGCTTCCCGAGATCCACCAGCGCGACACCCCCGCCGCGCTCATCGATGCGCTGAAAGCGCGTTTTGCCGAACGCTGCTCCACCGCGCTGGTGGTGCGCGAGCAGCACGGCCGCGACGAATCCTCGTTCGCAGTGCCACCACCGGCCGCGGTGGTGTTTGCCGAAAACACCACCGATGTCGCCGATGCGGTCAAGCTCGCCGGGCAGTTCCACGTGCCGGTCATTCCGTTTGGCGTGGGCACCTCGCTGGAAGGCCATTTGCTGGCGGTGCAGGGCGGCATCAGCATCGACGTGAGCCGCATGAACAAGGTGCTGTCCATCAACGCCGAGGACCTGACAGTCACGGTGCAACCGGGTGTGACGCGCAAGCAGCTCAACGAGGAAGTCAAAAGCACCGGCCTGTTTTTCCCGATCGACCCCGGCGCCGACGCCACCCTGGGCGGCATGAGCGCCACGCGCGCCAGCGGCACCAACGCCGTGCGTTACGGCACCATGCGCGAGAACGTGCTCGCGCTGGAGGTGGTGACGGCCGACGGCAGCGTGATCCGCACCGGCACGCGTGCCAAGAAGTCCTCGGCCGGTTACGACCTGACGCGCCTGATGGTCGGCAGCGAAGGCACGCTGGGTGTGATCACCGAAGTCACCGTCAAGCTCTACCCCTTGCCCGAAGCGATTTCCGCCGCGATCTGCTCCTTCCCGAGCATCGAGGCGGCGGTGCGCACCACCATCCAGGTGATCCAGCTCGGCGTGCCGATCGCGCGGGTCGAACTGATCGACAGCAACACCGTGCGCATGGTCAACGCCCACAGCAAGCTGGGCCTGCGCGAAGAGCCCATGCTGCTGATGGAGTTCCACGGCTCGCCCGCCAGCGTCAAGGAGCAGGCGGAGACGGTCCAGGAGATCGCCTCGGAATTCGGCGGCAATGCCTTCGAATGGGCCAGCACGCCGGAAGAACGCACGCGGCTGTGGACCGCGCGGCACAACGCGTATTTCGCGGCGATCCAGTCGCGGCCGGGTTGCAAGGCGATTTCGACCGACACCTGCGTGCCGATCTCGCGCCTGGCCGATTGCCTGCTCGACTCGGTGAGCGAGGCCGATGCCAGCGGCATCCCCTACTTCCTGGTCGGCCATGTGGGCGACGGCAATTTTCACTTCGGCTACCTGATCGACCCGGCGCTGCCGAAGGAACGCGAGGTTGCCGAAGCGCTGAACCACAAGCTGGTGCAGCGCGCGTTGGACCTCGAAGGCACCTGCACCGGTGAACACGGCGTGGGCCTGCACAAGATGGATTTCCTGGTCACCGAGGCCGGCGACGGCGCGGTCGACATGATGCGCACCATCAAGCGCGCGCTGGACCCGAAAAACATCATGAACCCGGGCAAGATCTTTACCCTGTAAGCCGTGGCGGCGATGGGAGTGCGCTGGCAAGGGCTGCTCGCGGGCCTGGCCTGGGCCGCGCTGGCGGCTGGCAGCGCCTTCGCCGCGCCTGCCCCCTGCGCCGGCACCCAGGCCGTCGCCGGGGCGGAGCGCAGTGTGTGGTCGACTGACAGCGCGCCGGCCGGCCCCGCGCCCGAACAGGTCAGCGTGCCGGACCGGCTGCCGCTGGCCCTGCGCAGCGAGCACCTGCGCATCCGCTACGACATCGATGTCAGCGCCTGCGCCCAGGTGCCGGCGGCGGCGCTGTGGGTTTTCCGGGCCGGCGCGCCCTACCGCGTGCAGGCCGGCGGGGTTCCGCTGCGGCTGCTCAGCGCCAACCAGCGCGCCCGGACCGGTCCCGGCGAAACCGCCGACATGGACAGCAGCTACAACGGCCGCATTCCGGCACTGTTTGCCCTGCCCCCAGGAACCACCAGCGTCGTCATCGAGCTGCAGACCCTGCCCTATATCGCCACCGGTCTGGTGCAGCTGGCGCTCGGGCCCACCCATGCCCTGCTGCCGCAGCACACCGACGCCGTGCGTGACGTGGTCGGTTATGCCGACGCCGCTTCGGGCGTGGTGCTGGTGCTGGGCCTGATGGCGCTGCTGCTGTGGTTGCCGCGCCGGCGCGACCTGAACCTGCTGTGGCTGGCGGCGGCCTGCGCCTTGTGGGGCATGCGCGGCCTGATTTATTACGACAACACCGTGCCCGGCCGGCCGCTGGTCTACGAGCAGCTCAACGCGGTGAACGCCCTGCTGGCCGCCGCCACCATCACCGCCGCCGTGCTGCACCTGCTGCGTTTCAGCCAGCGTTTTTACCTGTCGGTGCTGGCCGGTGTCACGCTGCTGGCGCTGATCGGCTTCGGCGCCGCGGAGCTGGCGCAGCGCGGCGCCATCGTGGCGCGCAGCGTCGCGCAGATCGCCGGCACCGGCATGATCTGCTGGCTGGGTGTGGCGATCTGGCGCCGCCGCCAGCTGCTGGCCAGGCGCCATGCCGCGGCCCTGCTGGCCTGCCTGGCCGTGCTGGTGGTCTGCGTGGTGCACGACCTGATGGTGGTCAGCGGCGCGCTGCCACCGACCGCCAACGCCTGGGTGTTCTGGGGCTTCGTCGCGGTACTGGTGGGCTACGCGCTGATGTCCGGCGAGTATGTGGTGATGACCCTGGGCCGCGCCGAACGCAGCAACGAGGAGCTGGAGCGGCGCGTGGCCGCCAAATCAGGGGAGCTCGAGCGCAGCTACACCCAGCTGCGCAACACGGAAATCGCCAGCGCACGGGAGGCAGCGCGCGCGCAGGAACGCGAGCGCCTGCTGCGCGAGATGCACGATGGTCTGGGCGCGCAACTGATGACCGCGCTGCGCGGCGTGGAGCGCGGCGCACTGAGCCGCGAGCAGCTCGCGCAATCGTTGCAGGACGGCCTCGACGAGCTGCGCCTGCTGATGGACAGCACCGACACCAGCCACTACCTGCCCGCGGCGCTGGCGGCCTGGCGCAACCGCTGGGACGCGCGCCTGGCCGCTGCCGGGGTACAGCTCGAGTGGCAGATGGACGACTCGCTGGACCAGGTGAACCTGGGCAGCGAAGCCGCCCTGCACGTGATGCGTATCCTGCAGGAGGCCACCACCAACGTCGTCAAACACTCGCGCGCCAAAAGGATGACGCTGCGCGCCGGCGTGTTTCCCGGTCCGGAGGGGACGCACCGGCTGCAGATCGACATCGCTGACGATGGCGCCGGACTGGCGGGGCAAGCCGCACGCAGCGGCGCGCGCGGCCTCAAAAACATGGCGTACCGCGCCGGGCAAATCGGCGCGCAGCTGGAGGTGGTCAACCACGCCCCGCCGGCGACCGGTTGCCTGGTGCGCCTGGTCCTGCCGATGGCGGACTGAGGGCCGGCGCGCCTCAGGCCACCAGGCCGCGGCGCGCCGCTTCCAGGGTGGCCTCGGCGCGCGAGGAAATGCCCAGCTTGCGGTAAATGTCGCGCACATAGCTGCTCACCGTGTGCGCGGTCAGGCCCAGCAGCACCGCCACTTCGGGTGCCTTGTAACCCTTGGCGATCAGCCGCAGCACATCGATCTCGCGATCGGTCAGCTGGCGCAGTTCGGCCGGGCCAGCACCCGCTACGGCCGCCGCCGGCAGCGCCCCCTGCGCCGCACGGAAGTGCTGCAGCACGCGCACCGCGATCGACGGCGACAGCGCCGGCTCGCCGAGCTCGATGCGGCGCAACTGCGCCATCACCACGGCCTGGGGCTGCGATTTGAGGATGTAGCCCGAAGCGCCCGCGCGCAGGGCCGGAAACACATGCATGTCGTCGTCATGGATGGTCGCCACGATCACCACCGCACCGGGGCGCGCAGCCACCAGTTCGGCGATCAGGCCTTCGCTGGTGCCGTCGGGCAGGCCCCAGTCCACCAGCGCCAGACCGTAGGCGTGTTCGCGCATGCGTTCGCGCGCCAGCGCCAGCGTGGCCACCGCATCGACTTGCCGCACGCTGGGCAACGCCTGCGGCAGCAGGTCGGCCAGCCACTCGCGCGGCTCGTCGAGGTCCTCGACAATCAGCGCCCGCTCGAACAAGCCGTTGCTGGACAGCACCGCCGGCGCGGCGCCATCGGACGGCGGCAACAATGAACCGGTGCTTGCCGGCAGGGCGGAAGTCAGCATGGGCGGATGTTATTTGGCGACGTCGCTCATCTTGCACCCTTTGGACAGGAACACCGTGGTCAGGTGTTCCTTGCGGCCCTGGGCCTGTTGCATCAACACCGCATTTTGCTGCGCCTGCAGCGCACCGCTTTGCTGTGCGGCGGCCTGCTGCTGGGCCTGTTGCGCGCCGGCCGCCTGGACCAGCCCGCTCAGCATGCCGCCCAAGCCCCCAAAGCCGCCGAAGCCGCTGGTCGCCAGCGCCTGCTGTGCCACGGCGCCGGCCATTTGCGCGCCCACGGCAGAGGGGGCGGCAGCCGGGTCTGCGGCGGCAGTGGCTGGCGCGCTGACGCGGGTCATCACCGCCTCCATCTGCCGGATCTCGTCATACACCTGCTGGCAGTTCAGGTCGTTGTCGCTCATCTTCACGCGTTCTATGGTCTGGGCATGGGCGCTTGCGGCGCAGAGGACCAGAGCGGCGGCAATTGGAATCAGTTTCATGGCAAGGCTTTCAAAATATGGGGAGGAAGATAAGCAAGGGCTTACTTGCTGACGTCAGCCAGCTTGCAGCCCCGGGCGAGAAACAGGGTGGTCAGATGCACCTTGCGGGCCGAGGCCTGGGCGCCCAGGCCGGCGTTGCCGGGGGCTGGCGCCGGCGCAAGCACAGGTGCGGCAGCAGCTGGCGCCCTGGCGCCCCCGGCGCCCGCGAGCGCGCCGAACATGCTGGCCAGGCCACCGGCCTGTGCATAGGCCGGCCCCGCCAACACGGGCACGCCGCTGCGCTGCATGCCGGCGCCGACGGTGGCGGCAATTTGCGCTTCCGACATGCCCGAGGCCCGCGCCCGCGCGATGGCCGCCTGCACGCCGGGATCGCTGGCCACCGCGCCATGCAACGCGGCGGCGCTGGGCGCGCCGGCATACAGCGCGCCGACGGCGGCGTTGCCGCGCGCTTCGGCCATGCCGGTCTGGGCGATCAGCGTCGCCTTCTGCTCAGGCGTGAGCTTGGCATTGTTGGGATGGTTGAGCACCGCCTGCTGCACGGCCGACAGCGGCATCGCCGGCGCCAGGGGGGCGGCCGCCACGGCAGGTGGCGCCACCGGCGGCAGGCCGGGACCGGCCAGCTTGATGACGTCCTCCATCTGCTGGGCCTCGGCGTACATCTGCTGGCAGCTGAGCTCGTTGTCGGTCAGCTTGACACGGTCTATGGTCTGGGCAGCCGCGACTGCGGAGGCGAGCGCCGCACCAAGTGGCAACAGGCGAAGGGCAAGGTGTTTCATGGCGGGGCCGTTAAAACGTAACATTTGGTGACGATAACGGAGAGCCTGCGCGGCGTCACCCCCGCGTTTGCGGGGTCTGCCTCCCCAAAGCATCAAGGTTCACGGCCAATGTCACGGCGGCGCTGCCATCTTCCGTCCTTACACTCTGGGCGGTCGGGCTGGCGCAGCGGCCGGTCATCACAAGGAGCCCCATGCTGTATCTGCTGATCAAGTCTTTTCACCTCGCCGCCGTGCTGACCTGGGTGGGCGGCATGCTGGGGCTGGCGGTCGCGCTGGCCGCACAACGCGTGCACGGCGCGCCTGCCAGCGGCCAGCCCTTGCTCGCAGCCATCTACCGCTGGGACCGGCGCATCACCACGCCGGCGCTGGCTCTGGTCTGGCTGCTGGGCCTGACGCTGCTGGTGATGGGCGGCTGGCACACTGCGCCCTGGCTGTGGGCCAAGTTCACCATCGTGTTTGTGCTGTCGGGCATACACGGCAACCAGTCGGCCAGCCTGCGCCGGCTGCTGGCCGGACAGGTGGCACAGCCGCCGGCCTCGGTGCGCTGGGTGCCCGGGCTTACGCTGGCTGCCATCATCGCAGTGGCGCTGCTGGTGATCCTCAAGCCCTGGAGCGCGGGCTGACATGAATATGGGATTTGAATCTCATAGGCCCCTTGCTAGGATGAATCTGTCATTAACAACTTGGGGAGAAGACATGTTCAAACAGTTGCTGGCGGTGAGCGTTTTGGCAGTGGCACTGCCGGTCATAGCGCAAGGAGCCGATCCCGCCGAGGTCGATGCCGTGGTCACCGCCATCAAGGCGGCCAATCCCGACCTCAAGTCCCTGTGCCAGAAGGGGCCGGACGGCATCCGCAAGGCCTCGACGGACGCCGTGATGGGCCTGATGGGCTCCGGCAGGATCAAAGGCAACCCGCAAGCCGTCGGCGGTGAGGCCGGCCAGAAAGTCGGGCGCGAGTGCCGCGGCGGCTGAGGCCTGCCAAACCGCCTGATGACCACCACCACACCCTCGCGTTTGCTGGCATCGCTGTTGCTGGCGCTGGCCAGCCTGCTGGCGCCGGCCTACGCTGCCAGCGAAGCCGAAGTCCGGCTCATTTATGACACCGTGCGCAGCAAGTTTCCGGATTTCAAGGTCTATTGCACGATATCGGAGGCTGAAAGAAGGCAGGCAGCGGTTCAGGTCACGATGGAACTGGCCAGCAGCCGAAAACTCACCGATCCCTATGGCGCCGGCCCGCTGGCAGGCGCCATGCTGCGGCGCGCGTGTGGCATCGATGGGCCGGGCATAGATCCGGCCAAAATGCGCTGGCTGGTCAGTGCCAAGCCCCTGAGCTTCGACCCCGAGCGCGGGACACTGGGCACCTTCACCCGCGTCCAGTCGCTGGCCAACAAGGTGTATGCCCCCGAAGGCAACGGCCCCTTCCCCGCCGTCGTCATCAGCCAGACCAAGGGCGTGTCGGAACATCTGCGGGTGCATGCCAAGGCCTTGATCGAGTCAGGTTTCGCCGTGCTGGTGGTCGATACCTTCGGCCCGCGCGGCTACAAAACCGGCGTCAGTGAACCCTTGCCCGCCGAGTTCGCCAGGGATGCCTACGACGCCCTGGCGCACCTGCTCAGCCTGCCCTACATCGACAGCAAGCGCATCTTCCAGACCGGTTATTCCTACGGCGGCATGGCCGCTGCGCTGCTGGCCAGCCCTGAAGGCGCGCAGGAGTTCAAGTCCGCCGCCCGGTTTCGCGCCACGGTGGCCAATTACGGCAGCTGCACCATCGCCACGCCCTACGCCGGCGGCCAGGCCCAGGCGACCTACATGCCGATGTTGTCCGCCGACAGCGACCGGCCCATCCTGCTGCTGATGGCCGAACTCGACATCGAAACACCGCCCGCCACCTGCTTCCCCTTGCTGGATCAGATGAAGGCTGACGGCAAGGACGTGCACTGGCACATCTACCCCGGCACCACGCACGGCTGGGACAAGGCGGAAAACAATGGCTTTGTCTACCGCACCAACAGCGGCCAGACCATGACCTACCGTTATGACGCGGGGATCACCAAAGACGCGACCGAGCGCATGATCGCGTTTTTCAACCGCTACCGCTGAACCCGGGATCGGTTCGCCTCCGGCGACGCGAGCCGTTCGGCCACCACACGCAGCACTGCCGGGTTCCAGCCCATGCCGATGTGGCTGCCCTTGACCTCCACATCGCGGACCTGCGCGCCGGTTTTGTCGTGGCGGCAGCTTTGCCAGGCCACCACCCCGTCGGAGCGGCTGTAGATCGACGTGGTCGGCACGGGCGGCGGGGTGCGCAGGCGCAGGCTCAGGGCCGGGTCGCTGGCCGGCGCAGCGCCGTTGAGCAGCCGGAACAGCCAGCCGGCGTGCGTGTGTTCAGGCGCGCCATTGAACGGCGTGCCGATGGTGATGACCTGGCGCAGCCGCGGCGCCATCATCTTGCCCAGCTCGCGCGCGTAAATGCCGCCCAGGCTCCAGCCAATCAGCGTGGCACGCTGCGAATGCCCGGCGAGCAAATCCGACACATGGTCGGCCAGCGCCGCCAGCCAGCTGTCGATGTCGCCCTGCGGCCCGGTGTTGAAGCCGCGGCCCCAGTCCATCGCGCTGTAGCCCAGCGCCCGGCAATGGTCGCGCAGCGGCGCCACAGCCACGCCATCGGTGGCCAGGCCGGGAAAGATGATCACCGGATGCCCGTCGCCGCGCGGCATGGGCGCCTTGCGGGCGATTTTGTGCTGCACAAACTCATAGGCAGCGCGCCAGGGCTCGGTGCCCAGCAGGGCCAGAGAGGGACGGGAGATCGGATGGGCGGCGGTGGGGTTCATGGGTGGGTCTGAAATTTTCAATGCCCCCATGATGTCTGCGGCCCCGGCCGCGCACCCGCCTGTTGCCACCCCCTCCTGGCGTAGGACGGCGGCGCACCCGCTCCGTCGAAACCGGAAGACGCAGCTCCCTATTTTGTGCCGCGCAGGCGTTCGATCAGGCCGTTGAGCTCCTCCATCGAGGCAAACTGGATGGCGACTTCGCCGGTGTCTTCGCGCCGGCCATTGCGCTTGACCTGCTTCTTCACGCGCACTTCCACATCGGCCATCAGCAAGTCGGCCAGTTCTTCCTCGACGCGGCGCGTGTCGCGTGACTTTTCCTTGGCGGCTTTTTGCGGCTTCAGCGAAAACTCGGCGCCCAGTTTTTTCACCAGACTTTCGGCCTCGCGCACCGAGAGTTTTTTGGCGGCGATCTGGTTGCCGGCGGTGATCTGGGTAGCGCGGTCCAGGCTCAGCAGCGCGCGCGCATGGCCCATGTCGATGTCGCCGGCCATCAGCATGGTCTGCACCGGATCGGCCAGGTTCAAGAGGCGCAGCAGGTTGGACGCAGCGCTGCGCGAGCGGCCCACGGCCTGCGCCGCCAGCTCGTGCGTCAGGCCGAACTCCTTGACCAGGCGCTGCAGGCCCTGGGCTTCTTCCAGCGGGTTCAGGTCCTCGCGCTGGATGTTTTCGATCAGCGCCATGGCGGCGGCCGACTCGTCCGGCACGTCGCGCACCAGCACCGGCACGCTGTCCAGCCCGGCGATTTTTGCGGCGCGGAAACGCCGCTCGCCGGCGATGATTTCGTACTTGCCGTCGTTGGCGCCCGAGCTCAGGCGACGAACCAGAATCGGCTGCATGATGCCCTGCACCTTGATGCTTTCAGCGAGTTCGTACAGCGCGCCCTCGTCCATGCGGGTGCGCGGCTGGTACTGGCCGGCCACCAGGTCGGTCAGCAGCAGCGAGGCCGGCTGGCCCGGGCTGCTCGCGCTGCCGGCGCCGTTTTCGAGCACGTTGGCGGACTCGCCGACGGTGGGGCCCAGCAGGGCCTGCAGGCCGCGGCCCAGGCCCTTGGGTTTTTTGGTGACCATGTGTTTTCCTTCGTTTCGTATTCGGGTTTTATTCGGCCGTGCTGCCGCCCAGCGACTGCAACACGCCGCGCCAGAGGGCGTCACGTTCTTCATGCGGCTGCGGGTCCTGCCGGCCGCTGGCGCTTTCCCAGACCGAGGTCAACACCATCACCAGGCCGCTGGACGGCTGCACGTACAGGCCCTGGCCGTGGATGCCCTGCATGACAAAGGACCGCTGCTTCATCGGCAGCAGCCAGAACTGGTAGCCATAGCCGAAATACGGCGTGGCCTTGCGCGGCCTGAAGGCTTCGGGCTGGCGCGCCGGGTCAGTGGCGTCCAGCAGGTAGTCTGCCGGCACCAGCTGCTGCCCGCCCGCCTTGCCGTCATTCGCCAGCAGCAGGCCGAGCCGGCCCCAGTCGCGCAGGCTGGCGTTGAACGCGCCATAGGCCTGCTCCTGGCCGTCGCTGGAGATGCGCCAGAAAGCCTCGTGTTCGGCACCCATGGGTTTCCAGAGCCACTCGCTGGTCAGCTCGGCCACGGATTTGCCCGTAGCCGCCGCCAGCACCCGGCCCAGCACATCGGTCTCGGCACTGGCGTAGACAAATTTGTCGCCGGTGGGGCTGTGGCGCGTCGTGATGGAGCGCAACACGTCCAGCGGCGAGCCGGCGCCCGGCGCACCTGCGCCGGCACGCGACAGCCGCGAGATGTCGTCCGTGCCGTCGTAGCGCTCGGTGAAGGTCAGGCCGGAGCTCATGCGCAGCAGCTGCCGCACGGTGGTGGCGCCATAGGGGCTGCCGGCCAGCGCCTGGACGTATTTTTCAGCCGGGTCGTCCAGTGAGGCAATCAGGCCGCGCGCATGGGCCTGGCCGACCAGCAGCGAGGTGATGCTTTTGGCCATCGAGAATGATAGGAAACGCGCGTCATCCTTGCGGCCGTAGCGGTAATGTTCGGCGACGATCTCGCCGTTTTTGAGCACCAGCAGGCCGGTGGCGCGCTGGCGCTCGAGGTAGTCGGCCACGCTGTAGCGGATGTTGCGGTAGCGGTAGCTGATGGCCGGCGCTTGCACGGCGCGCGGCAAGGCACTGGCCTGCGGCGCGCGCGCCACCGGGCGTGTGCGCACACCGGGCACCTTGTCCAGCGCCGACCAGGCGCCGACGCGGTAGGGGTTGTAGTACCAGGTGGCGGCCGTGCCCAGCGGATAGTCCTGCGCCTTGCCAAGCCGCTCTTCATCGGGTTCGGCGCGCGCCGGAGCGGCCAGCACGGCCAGCAGCGCCAGCCACAGCGCAGCGTGTTTCATGCGGCTTGGCCCGGCAAGGCCATCAGGGCTTCCAGCCGCGCATGGGCTTCGGGCCAGTCGCCCAGGCCGCTGTCGGCATTGAGGTGACCCAGCGGCCCCACATCGGCAAAGTCAGATCCCCAGGCGGCGGCGAACTCCCGCGCGCGGTCCGGCCGGCAATAGGGATCGCGGCTGCTGGCCAGCAGCACCGACGGGAAAGGCAGCGTTTTCATCGGCACCGGCGCCCAGCTGGTCAGCAACTGCCGCACTTCCTCGCGGTCCACATCGGGCGGCGCCACCAGCAGCGCGGCCTTGACGCGATGGGTGTTGCGGGAATGCGCCGCCCAGGCGGCGGTCAGGATGCAACCCAGGCTGTGCGCCACCAGCACCACCGCTTCATCGCTGTCCAGCACCACCTCTTCCAGCCGGGCGATCCAGTCGCCGCGCAGCGGCTGCATCCAGTCGTGCTGCTCCACGCGCTGGTAGCCGTGGGTGGTTTGCCACAGGCTTTGCCAGTGGCCCGGGCCACTGTTTTGCCAGCCCGGCAGCACCAGGACATTCGCCGGCTTCATCGCTGACAGCCCTGGATTGCTATGATTTCAGGAGCTGTGTACGCTTGTTGTATGCGGCTTGCAGGCACTTTCTGCTTAAATGTCATCATCACATGGCCTTGATGCGCTGGACCATCTCTTCGGCAAACGCCACAAAAGCCAACGCGCCCTTGGAGGCCGGGTCGAACACCACGCCGGGCAGGCCGTAACTCGGCGCCTCGGCCAGCCGCACATTGCGCGGAATCACGGTGTTGAAGACCTTGTCGCCGAAATGCTCCTTGAGCTGGTCGCTGACCTGCTGCTGCAGGGTGATACGCGGGTCGAACATCACGCGCAGCAGGCCGATGATGGCCAGGTCCTTGTTGAGGTTGGCGTGCACCTGCTTGATGGTGTTGACCAGGTCGGTCAGGCCTTCGAGCGCGAAGTACTCGCACTGCATGGGCACGATCACGCCATGGGCGCAGCACAGGCCGTTGAGCGTCAGCATGCTGAGCGAGGGCGGGCAGTCGATCAGCACGAAATCGTAGTTGTCGGCGACGGCGGCCAGCGCCAGCTTCAGGCGTTTTTCGCGGCGCTCGACCTCGACCAGCTCGACCTCGGCGCCGGCCAGTTCACGGTTGGCGCCCAGCACGTCGTAGCCGCACTTCTCGCTGTGTACACGCGCCTCGGCAATCGAGGCCGATTCGAGCAACACGTCATACACCGTGAGTTCCAGCTTGCGTTTGTCCACGCCCGAGCCCATGGTCGCATTGCCCTGCGGGTCCAGGTCGATCATCAGCACACGCTGCCCGACCTTGGCCAGACCGGCGGCAAGATTGACGGTGGTGGTGGTTTTACCCACCCCCCCTTTTTGGTTGGCAACGCAGAATATCTTGGCCATCTGTTGTTCTTCTTTGTCGATGCGGAATTACTTGGAAACGGCCAGCTTGATGCCGAAGCCGATCAGGAACACGCCCGCCGCCTTGTTCAGCAGGCTGGTGACTTTGGGGCTGGAACGGATGCGCTCGGCCAGGAAGTGGGTGATGAGCACCGAGCTCAGGCCGTACAGGAATGTCAGGGCGGCAATCGTCACGGCCATCACCGCGAAGGTGGTCAAACCCTGGTGCTGCGCCGGGTCCACAAACAGCGGGAAAAACGCCATGTAGAAAACAATCGCCTTGGGGTTCAGCAAGGTGATCAAGAGGGCCTGGCGGAAGTAATGCCGCGGCTTGATCTGCAGGATGGGCGCGTCGCCGGGTTTGGCCAGCAGCATCTTGAGGCCCAGCCAGGCCAGGTAAAAAGCGCCGGCCCACTGGACGACGTGAAAAGCCGTCGGGTAGGCGGCCATCACGGCCGACACACCGGCCACGGCCGCCCAAAGCAGGACCTGGTCACCGGCGATCACGCCGAAGGTCGCGCCCAGTCCGCCCGGGATGCCGCCCTTGCTGGTGGAAGTGATCAGCGCCAGGTTGCCGGGCCCGGGAATCAGCAAAAAAACAATGATGGCGATGACAAAAGCGCCGTAATCAGCGACGCCAGCAAAAGAGCCCAGCATAAAAATCCCCGGAGTGAAGCGTGAGTTTACGTCAGGGGCTGGACTGGCTTTACGTTTCCCGTCCGAAACAGCGCGCGGGACGGTTCACGCGGTGGTTTTTTGTCGCATCCAGACGATGCAGCGTTCAGCATCCAGCCCCGGTACTTGCAACTGTTCCACGTGAAACACCCCGGCCGAAGCCGGCAAGGCGGCGATTTCATCGGCCGGATGTTTGCCCTTCATGGCCAGCCAGACACCGTGGGGTGCCAGCGCACCTGCCGACCACTGGGTGAAATCATGCAGCGAGGCAAAGGCGCGCGAACAGATCACGTCAAAGGGCTGGCTGATGGTTTCAACCCGCGCATGGACGCCGGCCAGATTCGGCAGCTTCAGGGCCAGCGCCGCCTGCTTGATAAACGCGGCTTTTTTGGCCACCGTGTCCACGCAGCTCACATCGACGTCGGGGCAGCAAATCGCAATCACCACACCCGGCAAGCCGGCGCCGGCGCCGACGTCCAGCAGGCTGGCCTTCTCCAGGCCGGCCTGGGCCAGATGCCGTCGCAAGGGTGCGATGACGGCCAGGCTGTCGAGCAGGTGGTGGGTCAACATCTCGGCCGGATCGCGCACCGCCGTCAGGTTGTAGACCTGCGTCCACTTGGCAATCAGGTCCAGGTAGTCCAGCAACTGGGTGACCTGGGCGTCGCTCAGGTCCAGTTGCAAGGCCTTCAGCCCGGCACGCAAATCCTGTTCACGCGGCCGCATCAGGCGTCGGCCTGTTCGGTGGTTTTGAGCGGAACCGTGTTTTTCCAGAGGTTCTTTTTCAGGTGCACCAGCAGCAGCGAGATGGTGGCCGGCGTGATGCCGGAAATGCGCGAGGCCAGGCCCAGGGTTTCCGGCCGGTGTTTGGCCAGGGTCTGGCGCGCCTCGAAGCTCAGGGCCGACACTTGCAGGTAGTCCAGGTCGGCCGGCAGCTTGAGGTTCTCGTAATGTGAGGCGCGCTCCACCTCGGTTTTCTGCAGGTCGATGTAGCCGGCGTATTTGACGGCGATTTCGATCTGCTCGATCACGCTGCGCGCCAGGTCCGCGCTGGCCGATGTTTCACGTGGAACACCGGCCGCATCGACGGGCGCCAGATCGGGGTTCACATACTTGCCGCCCTCCAGCGACATCAGCGCGGCGTAGTCCACATCCGGCCGGCGCAGCAAATCCAGCAGGTTGTATTCATGCTCGATCGCCTTGCCCAGCACCCGTTCAGCTTCGGCCGCCGGCAGGCTGCGCGGGTTGACCCAGATGGAGCGCAGGCGTTCTGTTTCACGTGAAACAGCGTCGCGCTTGCGGTTGAAGGCGTCCCAGCGGGCATCATCGACCAGCCCCAGCTCCCTGCCCTTTTCGGTCAGGCGCATGTCGGCGTTGTCCTCCCGCAGCATCAGGCGGAACTCGGCCCGGCTGGTGAACATGCGGTAAGGCTCGGTCACGCCCTTGGTGATCAGGTCGTCCACGAGTACACCGAGGTAAGCCTCGTCGCGCTTGGGCAGCCATGCTTCCTTGCCCTGGCATTGCAAGGCGGCGTTGATGCCGGCAAACATGCCCTGGGCCGCCGCCTCCTCGTACCCGGTCGTGCCATTGATCTGGCCGGCGAAGAACAGGCCGCCGATCTGGCGGGTCTCGAAACTGGTCTTGAGCGAACGCGGGTCGAAGTAGTCGTACTCGATGGCGTAGCCGGGCCGCAGGATGTGGGCGTTTTCCATGCCGGCCATGGAGCGCACCAAGTCGTACTGGATGTCGAAAGGCAGGCTGGTCGAGATGCCGTTGGGATAAATCTCGTGGGTGGACAGGCCTTCCGGCTCCAGGAAAATCTGGTGGCTGTCCTTGCCGGCAAAGCGGTTGATCTTGTCTTCCACACTCGGGCAATACCGCGGCCCGACGCCGTCGATCTTGCCGGTAAACATCGGGCTGCGGTCAAAACCCGAGCGGATGATCTCGTGGGTGCGCTCGTTGGTGTGGGTGATCCAGCAGGGCATTTGCCGGGGGTGGGCGATCTGCCCGCCCATGAAGCTGAACACCGGGACCGCGCCCGGCGTGCCGCCGGGCATGCCGTCACCGGGCTGTACCGTGCATTTGCTGAAGTCGATGCTGCGCCCGTCGATGCGCGGCGGCGTACCGGTTTTGAGCCGGCCCTGTGGCAGCTTGAGTTCTTTCAGCCGCGCCGAGAGCGACACCGCCGGCGGGTCGCCCGCCCTGCCCGCCGAGTAATTCTGCAGGCCCACATGGATCTTGTCGTCCAGAAAAGTGCCGGCGGTCAGCACCACGGTGCGCGAGCGGAACTTGATGCCGACCTGGGTGACGGCGCCGACCACCCGGTCGCCCTCCACCATCAAATCGTCCACCGCCTGCTGGAACAGCCAGAGATTGGGCTGGTTTTCGATCATGCGCCGTATCGCCGCCTTGTACAGGATGCGGTCGGCCTGCGCCCGCGTGGCGCGCACGGCCGGGCCCTTGGAGCTGTTGAGGATGCGGAACTGGATGCCGCCTTCGTCGGTGGCCAGCGCCATCGCGCCGCCCATGGCATCGACCTCCTTGACCAGGTGGCCCTTGCCGATACCGCCTATGGACGGGTTGCAGCTCATCTGGCCCAGGGTCTCGATGTTGTGCGTCAGCAGCAGGGTCTTGCAGCCCATGCGGGCGGCAGCCAGCGCAGCCTCAGTGCCGGCATGGCCGCCACCGACCACGATCACGTCAAATTCTTGCGGGTAAAACATGCTTGTCTTTCAGGGCGCAGCGTATCAGGCCGCAATCAGTTCCGTTTTGAGGCCGACAGCCTGCGCAACCAGCGCCTGCCGGCGGTCGGCGGTGACGAACAGGTCCACCCGGGCCGCCTGCGCAGTGCCTATGTGCAGCGCATCCATGGCGCGCAAGCGGCTCATTTCCATGGCGGAAATCGAATGCGCCTCGACCTGGGCATCCAGCGCCACCAGGGTAAAGTCTGCAAAATCGCCCTGCACGTCGCGCATGATGCGGCCGTAGTCCTCGGCATTGAGAAAGCCGTCATGGCGGTTGCGGTTGAGCGCCGAGGCAATTTCGGATTTGCAGTGCGCTGCCACCACCACTTCAGTGGCACGATCGCCCGCAGCGAGCACCTGGTCACGGCCCGTCTCGATGTTGTAGCGCTTGTAAAGCGCCGAGGTGTCGAACAGGATACGCATCACCAGCCGCCTTCGCGCTCTTCAATGATCAACTGGGCCCCGGTTTTCCCGTCGGGACGCACGATATTCAGCGGCGTGATGGGCCGCTTCCAGCTTGGGGGCTTCGCCGGCGACTCCGGTTTGGGTGGGACCAGTTCAGCGACCAGCTTGCCATGGCGCAAAATCCGCACGGTTTCCCCCTGCTCGACCAGATCGATCATGGCAGAGGCATGGGCGCGGAATTCACTGAGAGGAATGGTGTGCATTTTGTACAAAATAGAATGTTTTGTACATTTTAACCGGTTGGCGACGCCCAGCCCACCGCAACCGGCTTCCCCCCACGCCCTGTGGTGAAATCAGGCCATGAGCACACCCCCCAAACTCCTGATCTTTGCCGGCAGCACCCGCCTGGCGTCCTTCAACCGCAAGCTGGCCCACGCCGCCGCCGGGCTGGCGCGTGCCACCGGCGCAGCGGTCACCCATATCGAGCTGGCCGACTTCGACATCCCGATGTACAACGCCGACCTGGAAGCCCAGGGCACGCCGGCCGACGTCATGAAACTCAAGCAGATCCTGTTCGAGCACCCGGCCTGGATCATCTGCTCACCCGAGTACAACGGCAGCTACACCGCCCTGCTGAAAAACACCATCGACTGGGTCTCCAGCCCGGTCAAGGGCGACCCGGCCTGGCAGCAAGGCTTCAAGTCCTTCAGCGGCAAGGTCGTCGGCATGCTCAGCGCCTCGCCGGGCGCGCTCGGTGGCCTGCGTTCACAAAGCCACCTGGCGCCGCTGCTGCTCAACGCGCAATGCTGGGTCGCGCCGCGCGCGTTTGCACTCGGTCATGCGGGTGAGGCCTTCGATGCGCAGGGCGAGCTGGTCAATGAAAAACACCGCAGCAGCGTGCAGGCGGTGATCACCCAGGTGCTGGACGCCAGCCGCCGTTTGAATGACTGAATCGGCCACCAGCCCATACTGCACGAGCGTGAGCAGCTCCTGTTTTTATAGCAAACAGCCATGAACTGCCGCCCCGGCTGCGGCGCCTGCTGCATCGCGCCGTCCATCAGCTCGCCGATCCCCGGCATGCCGCAGGGCAAACCGGCAGGCGTGCGCTGTGTGCAGCTCGACGACAGCAACGCCTGCCGCATCTTCGGCCAGCCCGGGCGGCCGGCGGTGTGTGGGCAACTCATGCCGTCTGCCGAGATGTGCGGAGGGAGCGCCACTGCGGCGATGCAGTGGCTGACGTCGCTGGAGGTGGCGACCACACCTCATCTGCCGCTGGCAAGCCCCACCGTGTTGGCGCACTAACAAGCCGGGGGTTGCCCGGCGGCAAGTAACTTTCTTTTGGCGAAGCAAGAGAAAGTGAGTCGCCCGCCGGGGCGAGACCCGGCTTGTTGGCAAACTTCAAGGCAGGAGAAAAACGGAGATGGCTCCCGGATCAAGTCCGGGATGACGAATCAGAACGGGTAGTGCCGTGGCGTGGTCTGGATCGTGATCCAGCGCAGTTCGGTGAACTCGGCCACCCCCGCTTTGCCGCCAAAGCGCCCCATTCCGCTGCCCTTGACGCCGCCAAACGGCATTTGCGCCTCGTCATGCACGGTCGGGCCATTGACGTGGCAGATGCCCGAGTCGATGCGCTGGGCCACACCGAAGGCGCGGGCGATGTCGCTGCCGAAGACCGCCGCCGACAGGCCGTATTCGTTGTCGTTGGCGCAGGCCACGGCTTCCTCGACACCGCTGACACGCACCACACATTTGACCGGTCCGAAGGTTTCCTCGTGGTAGATGCGCATGGCCGGTGTCACATGGTCCAGCACGGTGGCCGGCATCAGCGTGTTTTCGGCCTTGCCGCCGCACATCAGCTTGGCGCCCTTGGCCAGCGCGTCGTCGATCAAGGCGTTGCAGTGCTCCACCGTGCCCATGCCGATCACCGAACCCAGCACCACCGGCTCTGGTTTGCGCGGGTCGCCCACCGGCAGGGCCTTGGCCTTGGCGGCGAAACGTTTGACAAACTCGTCGGCGATTTTCTGGTCGACGATGATGCGTTCGGTCGACATGCAGATCTGTCCGCTGTTGGCGAAGCAGCCGAAGGCCGCGCCGTTGACCGCGTCATCGATGTTGGCGTCGTCCAGGATCACCAGCGGCGCCTTGCCGCCGAGCTCCAGCACCACCGGCTTGAGGTACCTGGCGCAGGTCATGGCGATGATGCGGCCGACCTTGGTCGAGCCAGTGAAGTTGATGCGCCGCACTGCCGGGTGCGCGACGATGGCCTCGACCACGGCGCCGGCGTCGGCCGGTGCGTTGGTAATGTAGTTGACCACGCCCGGCGGAAAGCCGGCGTCTTCAAAGGCCTCGACGATCAGCTGGTGGGTGCGCGGGCAGTTCTCCGAGCCCTTGAAGATCACCGTGTTGCCGCAGGCCAGCGGCGTGGCGATCGCCCGCACACCGAGGATGATGGGTGCGTTCCACGGGGCAATGCCCAGCACCACACCGGCCGGCTGGCGCACGCCCATGGCCAGGTTGCCGGGCACATCCGACGGAATCACTTCGCCGCTGATCTGCGTGGTCAGCGATGCCGCCTCGCGGATCATGCCGGCGGCCAGCATCACGTTGAAGCCGGCCCACATGCCCGAGGCACCGGTCTCGGCCGCCACCGCCTCGATGAACTGCGGCGTCTTGGCTTCCAGCGCATCGGCGGCTTTCAGCAGCAAGGCGCGGCGTGCACCCGGGCCGGTCTGGCTCCAGCTTTTGAAGGCTTCGGCGGCGGCCTCGGTGGCCATCAGCGCGTCGGCCACTGAAGCTGCAGGCGCGCGGGTGGCGATGCTGCCGTCGAGCGGGTTGCGGCGTTCAAAGGTCGCGCCCTTTTCGGCGGTGACCTTGAGGCCGTTGATCAGCATGGACATGTCGGACATAAGATTCTCCAAAAAATGGTCAGGGAAATTTCAAGCCGCCTTGGCGGCCGGCACGGCAGCACCGGCACCGAGGTAGGCCTCACGAATCACGGACGAACGCGCCAGCAGCGCCGCGGGACCGCTGGCCACCAGCGTGCCCCGCTCCAGCACATAACCGCGGTCGGCCACGGCCAGCGCCTTCTTCACGTTCTGCTCGACCATCAGCACGGTGGTGCCGGCGTCGGCGATGCGGCGTGTGATGGCCAGCAGTTCGTCGACCATGCGCGGCGCCAGGCCCAGCGAGGGTTCGTCCAGCATCAAGAGGCGCGGCGCGCTCATCATGGCGCGCGCCACCGCCACCATCTGCTGCTCACCGCCGCTCATGGTGCCGGCCAGTTGCTGCGCGCGTTCGCGCAACTTGGGGAAATCGTTGAACGCCTGCTCGAGCCGCCGCGCGCGCTCGGCCTTGGCCACCAGCCAGCCGCCGAGCTCGAGGTTTTCGGTGACGGTCATCTGCGGAAACAGTTGCCGGCCTTCGGCCACCAGCGCCATGCCGCGCTGCACGATCTCGCTGGTCTTGCGCGGCAGCGCCTCGCCGTCGAGCGACACCGCGCCGCTGCGCGGGATCAGGCCGGACAGGGCTTTCAGCAGGGTGGTCTTGCCGGCGCCATTCGGGCCGAGGATCACCGTCAGGCCGGGTTTGACTTCCAGCGTCAGGTCACGCAACACCAGGAAGGCCGCGTAACCGGCGCTCAGGCCGGTGACCTGGAGGTGCGCCTGCGCAGAGCCGCCGAGTACAAAGGGAGAGGCATGCCACATCATGATGCAGTGGCCTCCCCACGTGCCGTAGTCAACGCGTCCCTGCGGTGTCGGCCACAAGCCCCCTTACGCTGGTCGATCCCGCTGCGCGGGGCCCTCGCCCTTCGCTTCATGGTGCTGCCTCCCCAGCGGTCGTTTCGCTCATCTCGTCACCCAGGTAGGCTTCAATCACTTCGGCATCACGCACCACCTCGGCCGGCGTGCCGTCGGCAATCTTGCGTCCCTGGTGCAGCACGATCACACGCTCCACGTGGCGCAGCAAGGTGGTCACCGCATGTTCGATCCACACCACCGTCAGGCCCAGCTCGTCGCGCATGCGGCGTATCAGCAGCGCCATCGCTTCGATTTCAGATTCGGTGAGTCCGGCCGCCACCTCGTCGAGCAGCAACAGGCGCGGCCGCGTGGCCAGCGCCATGCCGATCTCCAGCAGGCGCTGCTGCGAGGGCGTGATGGCACCGGCCGGCAGATCCGCCTGTGCACCGAGCCCGATCAAGGCCAGGATGCCGGCCTCGTCGCGCAACTGCCAGGCACCCGCGCGATGCCTGCCGGCGAACTTCAGGCCGAAACCGATGTTGGCCTCGACCGGCATGTCGGGAAACACCCGCGGCGTCTGGAAGGTGCGCGCAATGCCTGCGGCGGCGTAACGGTGCGGGCCCTTGCCGCTGAGGTTGTGGCCGCCGGCCAGCAACTGCCCGGACGTCGGCGCAATCACGCCCGAGATCGCGTTGAAAAACGTGGTCTTGCCCGCGCCGTTCGGGCCGATGATGCCGACCAGCTCGCCGGCATGGAAGTCGGCGCTCACCGCATCGACCGCGGTCAGTCCGCCAAAACGCACCGTGATGTCGCGCGCCTGCAGCAGCAACTCAGTCATTGTCGCGCTCCTTCTTGCCCAGGCCGCGCCACCAGCCGCGGCTGTCGCGCCACCAGCCGGTGAAGGTGGAGCCGCGCAAGGACGCCAGCCCGCCCGGCAGATACAGCACGCTCAGGATCAGCAGCAGGCCCAGCGACATCATGTAGATTTGCGGCGCCTGCAGGCGCAGGGTCTCGGCCAGCACGCTGAACACAATCGCCGCAATCAGCGGGCCCCACAGCGTGACCGCGCCGCCGATCAGCGCGATCAGCACGGTCTGGAAACCGATGAAGGGGTTGAACACCGTGTGCGGGTCGATGTAGGTCCAGCGCACCGCCATCGCCGCGCCGACGGCGCCGGCAAAGGCCGCGGTCATCGCAAAACCCGCCACCTTGATCATCCGCGTGTTCACGCCCAGGGTCTGCGCGCGCTGCTCGTCCGCACCTATGCCCATCAGCGCCAGGCCGAAGCGGCTGCGCCGCACGATGATGGACACCAGCACCGCGAGCACGGCCAGCGCCAGCACCGTCAGGTAAATCGTGTCGCGGTCCGGCACCACGGTCAGCACCCGGCCCACCGTGCCGGTGACTTTTTTCTCGAAGTAAGTCACGGCGTGGCGGATCAGCTCGGTCATGCCGAAGGTCAGCACCGCGAAATAGGTGCCGCGCAAATGCAGCACGGCCGCGCCCATGACGACGGCCACCACGGTGGCGATGCCGGCGCCCAGCGCGATCGCACCCAGCCACGGCAGGCTTTCCAGCGCCACGGCGCTGGTGTAGGCGCCGATACCGAAGAAGGCCGAGGTCGCCAGTGACAGGTAACGCGTGCTGCCGCAGAACAGGCCCCAGCTCGAGGACAGCGCCACATACATCAGGCAGGTCAGCGCCATCGACACCACAAACTCGCTGCCGTAATGCGGCAGCGCCAGCGCCCAGCCGGCAAAGGCCAGCAGCAGCAGCAGGTCGCGAACAAGGATTTGGCGGTCTTTCATCTTTTTCTTATTTGGAGAACAGGCCGCGCGGCCGCAGCAGCAGCACCGCGATGAACACGCTGTACGAGAGCAGCGCCTTCAGCGAAGGATTGGTGAAATGCATGCCCAGCGCTTCCACCACGCCCAGCAGCAGGCCACCGGCCAGCGCGCCGCTCATGCTGCCGAAACCGCCCAGGGTGATGACAATCAGCGCGGTCACGGTGTAGGGCTCACCCATGGACGGCGTGATGGTGTAGGCCATGGACAGCAGGCAGCCAGCCACGCCCGACAGGCCCAGGCCGATGCCGAACATCAACGGGTGCAGGCGCTGGGTGTCGATGCCGACCAGCTGCGCGCCGGTCGGCGACTGCATCAGCGCGCGCACGCCCTTGCCCAGCAACGTGAAGCGCAAGAGCGCAATCAGGGCGCCGCTGAACAGCAAGGCCAGGCCGAACACCAGCAGCTTGTTGCCGGCGAACTGCGCCTCGCCGATCTTGACCGGGTCCGCCAGGTAGTCGTAACCGCGCAGGTCGCCGCCCCACATGAAGGAGGCGAAGTTCTGCACCAGGAACATCAGGCCGAAGGCCACCATCAGGCCGCGCGCCTCGAAGATGTCGAGATTCGGCGAGGTCACGGTCAGGCGCCGGAAGCACAGCCTGTGGATCACCAGGCCCAGCGCCATCAGGGTCAGGAAGGACACCGGCACCATCAGCAGCGGCGAGATGCCCAGCGAGGTGTGCGCCATCCAGGTCAGGTAGGCGCCCAGCATCAGGAACTCGCCATGCGCGATGTTCAGGATGCGCATCAGCCCGTACTGCAAATTCAGGCCGAGCGCGACCAGCGCGTAAATGCCGCCGGTGATCAGCCCGGAGGCGATCAGTTCAAACCAGGAAAAAAGTGACATGAGACTCTGTTTCAGGACACCGCGGAACCGGCTCTGCCGGGCCGCAGGTGTCGCCCCCTGAGGGGGAGGCGGCCAAAGGCCGCTTCGGGGGGGGGAATCTTTTATTTCCAGGCCGGCTTGGCCGGGTTGAGCTTGGCAGTGGCGATTTTCTGCGGCCACACCACCTCGAATTCACCGTTTTGCCACTGGCTGACACTGCCCGGCGTCGCGGTGTTTTCGCTGCCGGTGAACTTGATGTCGCCGATGATGGTCTTGTGGGTGTTGTTCGCCACATAGTCGCGGATCGCCTTGCGGTCCAGGCCGACCTTGTTGACCGAGGTGGTCAGGATCTCCAGGCCGGCCCAGGCCGCGCCGGAGGCCCAGCGGTCCGGTTCCTTGCCGCCGAACTTTTTCGTGTGCGCATCGAAGTAAGCCTTGGCGCCGGGGCTGGTCTTGCTGTTCCAGGAACCCATGCCCAGCACGCCCTCGGCGCCAGGCGCCGTCATCACGTTGCGGTAGAGCTGGAAGGCGGTGCCCACCGAGGCATAGAAGAACTTCGGGTTCAGCCCGACTTCCTTGGCCTGCTTGCTGGCCAGGATGGTGTCCGGCGGATAGGTGAAGCCGACAAAGGCGTCCGGGTTTTTGTCCTTGATCGAGCGCAGCACCGGCGACAGGTCCTTCACGCCGGCCGGGTAGCTCTTTTCTTCCACCAGCTGGATGCCGCTGCCCTGCAGCGCCACTTTCAGCGCCGAGTAGTTCTCCAGGCCGAACAGGTCGTCCACATAGATACAGGCCAGGGTCTTGCAGCCGTTGGCCTTGAGCATGTCGACGAGCGCATTGGTCATGGGCGCCGGCTGCTGCAGCAGCAGGAAGAAGTAAGGCAGCTTCATTTCCACCAGCCGCCGCGACAGCGCGGTGGGCGCCAGGAAGGGGTAACCGAAGCGGTTGGCCAGCGGGGCGACGGCGAAGTTGGCGTTGCTGCCCCAGGGCGGCAACACCAGGTCCACCTTGTCGCTGCCCATCAGCTTTTCATAGGTGCGCACCACGGTCTCGGTGTCGCTGCGGTCGTCGGAGCTGATCAGCTCGATCTTGCGGCGCACGCCCTTGACGTCGATGCCGCCCGCGGCATTCTGCTGCTCCGCCCACAGCAGGTAGTTGGGTTCCTGGCTGACCTGCGCGCCGCCGGTCCACGGGCCGGTGCGCGAGATCGCGTAACCGACACGCACAGGCGCGGCCTGGGCCAACAGTTGCGGGGCAAAAGCGGCTGCGCCGACGGCAGCGGCGGCGCCCTGGATCAATGTTCGTCTGGATGGCTGGACCATGGATGTCTCCTCGTTGTACGCGCCCGGCGGGCAGTGGAAACCGGATAGTAAGCAGGAGCTGCGGCCGGCGCTTTGCTGAGCGTGCACAAAGCAGTTGTCGGCCAGCGCACGGCGACTGGGGTTAACCCTTGGCCCTACGGCACACCAGAACAGGTCCCAACGCCCATAATCTTTCCCAGAGGCCCGAGCCCCCGAAAAACCGGAAAAAAGCATGACCGCGACTACCCTGGTATCCACCGACAATTTCGCGCCGCGTGAACGCGCGCCGGTCTGGCGCGAGTGGATCTGGAAACACTTCGGCGGCCTCGAGTCCGACCTGTACGGCGACACCGATTTCGACGGCCACATGGCGTCGGCGCGCGCCGGCGACGTGATCCTGACCAAACTCGAGGCGAACCGCCACCGCGTGGTACGCACCGCCGACATGGCGCGCGCCAGCGAGGCCGGCTACCTCAAGATCGTCGCGCCCATGCACGGGCGCGCAGGCGTCGAGCAGATGGGACGCCAGGCCTGGGTCAGCCCGGGCGGCTGGACGATTTACGACACCACCGGCTGTTACGCGGTGGAAAACCCCGAACGCGTCGAGCACCTGATCGTGATGCTGCCCAAGGCGCTGATTGTCGAGCGCGGCCTGCAGCTCGACACCCTGATGGCGCGCCATGTCGGCGGCGCCAGCGGCATCTCGCGGGTGGCGCTGGCCACCATGCGCAGCACCTACCAGGAGCTGCCCAACATGAGCGCCGCCGCCGCGCACGGCGCCGGCGAGCTGATCGCCCAACTGGTGCGGCTGTCGCTGATCGAGCTGGCCGGCCAGGGCACGGCGCTGACGCAGCGCGAGGCCCTGAAGGACCGGATCCGCGCCTATGTCGCCGTCAACCTGCGCGACCCCGGCCTGTCCATCGAGCAGATTGCGCAGGCGCTGAACTGCAGCAAGCGGCATCTGCACAACGCCTTTGCCGGCGAAGACGACACCCTGGCCAGCTACATCCTGCGGCTGCGGCTGCAGGCCTGCATCCGCGAGATCCAGCACACCGGGCCGCAATCGCGCGCCATCACCGGCATCGCGCTGTCCTGGGGTTTCAACAACCTCTCGCATTTCAGCCGCGTGTTCCGCGAGCACACCGGCCAAAGCCCCAGCGCCTTCCGGCAAGCTGCGGCGGCGCCGCTGCAGCACTGATTTTTGGGCATCAAATCGGCCTCTAGCCCCTGTCCCCCGGGCGTCAGCAGCTACCAATTTGATAGCGCACAATCGCCCGATTCATCTTCCGGAGACACCGCCATGCACATTCCCTCATTGAAAGAAGTCGTCAGCGCCGAAGAGTGGCAGCTGCGCTGCGAACTCGCTGCCTGTTACCGCCTCGCCGCGCTGTACGGCTGGAGCGACCTGGTCTTCACCCACATCAGCGCCAAGCTGCCCGAGTCGGTCAGCGGCGCGGGAAATCACCACTTCCTGATCAATCCCTACGGCCTGATGTTTGACGAGATCACCGCCTCCAGCCTGGTCAAGGTCGACGAGAAGTGCAACAAGGTGATTGACTCACCCTTCCCCGTGAATCCGGCGGGTTTCGTGATCCACAGTGCGGTGCACGAGGCCCGCGCCGACGCCGGCTGCGTGATGCACACCCACACCCGCGCCGGCGTTGCCGTCAGCGCGCAGAAATGCGGCGTGTTGGCGATCAGCCAGCAATCGACCTTTGTGCTGGGTTCGCTGGCTTATCACGACTACGAAGGGGTGGCTTTCCGCGACGACGAGAAGCCGCGCCTGCAGGCCGACCTGGGCAAGGCCAACTTCCTGATGCTGCGCAACCACGGCCTGCTGGTGGTCGGCAAAACCGTGGCCGACGCCTTCCTCAGCATGTACACCTTCGAGAACACCTGCCGCATCCAGCTCGACGCACAGGCGGGCGGCGAACTGATCCCGGTGAACCCGCAAATCGTCAAGGGGGTGGCCGAAGCCATGCGGGTGCAGACCGGCGGCATGGGTGGCGCTTTTGTCTGGCCCTCGCTGATTCGCAAGCTGGACCGGATCGACCCCGGCTACAGCGCGTAAGCGGCAAGCGGCCGGTCAGGCCGTCAGCACCTCGGGCTGCGAGGAGAAGGCCTCGCCCGGGCGGATGTCGCCCTGCTCGATGGTGAGCTCCTTGCGCAGCATCACGACGCCGCCAAAAATCGTCGCAAAGGCCACGTCCTTGGCATCGCGCCCGGTGCCTATACGCACCAGCCGGTCGATGGGGGCCATGCGTGTGGCGTCGAAGATCACCCAGCGGCCGTCCAGCCATGCCTCGAACACCGCGTGGAAATCCTGCGGCGGTTCGTCGAAATACACATACCCCACGACCAGCCGCGCCGGAATGTTCAGCGCGCGGCACAGCGTGATGCCCAGGTGGGCGAAGTCGCGGCAGACACCGGCGCGTTGCACAAACACTTCCTGCGCCGTGGTGGTCGAGTTGCTGAAACCGGGCAGGTAATGGATGGAGTCGTGAATCCAGCTTTCGATGGCACGCACCCGCGACAGGCCCAGCGGCAGGTGGCCGAACAATTGCTGCGCCGCGCGGCTCATGATGTCGGACTCGCAGTAACGGCTGGGCATCAGGAAACGCATGGCATCGTCGGGCACGGCGGTGACCGGCACCTCGTCCAGGTGCAGCGGCACCGGCGCATGGTGCAACTCGACCTGCGCGTGGTAGTTGACCGACAGCAGGCCGCGCGGCGCATCGAGCCGGAAAAACCGGTTGCCGTTGCGCTCATCGCAAAAATGCCGGACCTTGACGCTGGGCGTCACGGTCAGACGTTCCTCGATCACCTTGTGGCTGTCGTGAAACGCCGCCTCGATGTTGAAGAGAAAATGCGTCGGGTTGACCACATCGTAGTCAAGCAGGCAGTCAACGGTCGCGGTGTGCATCTGTATCTTTGTTGTTGTTGTCGCCGGTTGCGGCAGAAGGGGGCTGGCCGGAAGAAAACCAGCTCTTGCAGGTGACCCAGATCACGTGGGCGCCACGCTCCAGCGTGTCCATCGCGAGGTCGCGCCGGTTGCGGGCTTTCAGGCGGGCCACCAGCAACAGCTGCGCCACACTGGCGCGCTGGGCGCTGTCGCGCGACACGGCGGTGCGCGTGTCAACCTGTTCTTTCGGCTTGTCTGCAACCGTCATCGCGAGCGGGGACCAGGACAGCGAGGATGGCATTTACTTGAGCGCCTTCTTCACGGCACCCACTCCCAGCGCGGCCAGCACCACAAAAATGACCGCCAGAATCAGGAACAGGCCAAACAGGATCTTGGCAATACCGGCCGAGCCGGCCGCAATGCCGCCAAACCCGAGGGCCCCGGCAATCAGGGAAATAATCGCAAAAATGATGGCGTATTTGAGCATCAGCTTCTCCTGTGGGGGCGCTGCTCGCCCGTAAAAAATGGATGAAGCCATGTTAGGGGCCACTGCGCAGCGTCCGAATCAGCGTCATGCGCGTGGACCTGTAGGACAAGGCCAGATGAGCCAGTGTGCTCTTGTTTTTATAGCTGTTGACGCTTGATGGACGTGGTCCGTGGCCGGGTGCAATGCCTTGCCTTGTAGTTTGCCAACAAGCCGGGTTTCGCCCCGGCGGGCGACTCACTTTCTCTTGCGTCGCCAAGAGAAAGTAAGCAAAGAGAAGGCGACACTATGGTCTGGGTCCCCTGCGCTGCGCTCCGGGGCAACCTGCGGTGCTCGCCGAAAACGGGGCCGGGCTCGAACTCGCCTTCGGCTCAGACAATCGCCCGTCCTGATCCGTATCCGGCTGCGCTCCTCGGCCCAGCCCGACGGGTGGGAAAAAAAACCAATACCCGGATA
>JAUXPP010000134.1 GCA_030683705.1 Polaromonas sp.
CGTGCGCGCCTACTTCATTCTGAGCCAGATCATTGCCAAAAAGAGCATGATCGCGCGCCGTTCGGGCCGCATCATCAACGTGGCCTCCATTGCCGGCCTGGGCGGCAACCCGCCCGAGATGACCACCATCGCCTACAACACGTCCAAGGGTGCGGTGATCAATTTCACCCGCACACTGGGCGCGGAGTGGGGCAAGTACAACATCACCGTCAACGCCATTTGCCCGGGCTTTTTCCCCAGCAAAATGACCATGGGCACGCTGGCTGCCATGGGCGAAGAAAAGCTCGCTGCGCACGCGCCGTTGGGCCGTCTGGGCGATGACGAAGATTTGAAAGGTTTGTGCCTGTTGTATGCGTCGGATGCCGGCAAACACATCACCGGCCAATGGCTGGCGGTGGACGGCGGCGTGAGCGTGGTCACTGGCGGTTAAGCGCATGACGGATTTGCCCGGCGGGGGGTTTGGCGTAGAAATCCCCTTTGTCACCCACTTGGGGTTTGAGCTCAAGCTCTTTGAAGGAGGTTTGTCGGAGCTGGCTTACACGCCGCTGGCCGAGCACCTGAACTCCTTTGCGGTGACCCATGGCGGCGCCTTGATGACGCTGCTGGATGTGACCATGGCCACGGCGGCGCGCAGTGTGCAGCCCGATATGGGTGTGGTCACTATCGAGATGAAGACCAGCTTCATGCAACCGGCGCGTGGCCCGCTCACGGGCAAGGGCCGCCTGATGCACCGCACCGCCACCATGGCGTTCACCGAAGGCACGATTTTTGACGAACAAGGGCGCGCCTGTGCCCACGCCACGGGCACTTTCAAGTTTGTGCGGCGTTTGCCTACCGGACCCAAGAGCTCAAACGGCCTTAACGTCATCTCTACCGACTGATTTAGCCTTTTTTATGCCATTTCGGCCTCTGGCCGGCGTAGCATAAGGGTGGGTTAGTTTATTTTTATAGCAATTTGACACCGCATTCAAGGAGCACACCATGCCGACCAACCAACAAATTCAGCTCGACAACCGCCCCGTGGGCGAGGCTGTGGCCAGCAACTTCAAACTTGTCACCACCGAAACGCCTGCGCTGCAGGACGGGCAGGTACTGGTGCGCCATCATTTTTTAAGTCTGGACCCCTACATGCGCGGCCGCATGAACGACTCCAAAAGCTACGCCGTGCCCCAGGCCTTGGGTCAAACCATGGGCGGCGGCACGGTGGGTGAAGTGATGGAGTCCAAAAACGACAAGTACGACGTGGGCGACAAGGTCGTTGGCATGGGTGGCTGGCAACAGTACAGCGTGGTGGATGCCACCGTGCTGGGTGCTTTGCGCAAGGTGGACACCACCCACGTGCCCCTGAGTGCCTACCTGGGCGCAGTGGGCATGCCGGGTGTGACCGCCTGGTATGGCTTGGTCAAGATCATTGAGCCAAAAGCCGGCGAGACCATGGTGGTCAGTGCGGCCACAGGCGCTGTGGGCAGTGCTTTTGCTGCCTTGTCCAAGGCGCGTGGTTGCCGCACGGTGGGCATTGCGGGTGGACCGGACAAATGCAAATATGCCGTGGAAGAACTAGGCTTTGATGCCTGCATTGATTACAAGCTTCATAAAGATGCTAACTCCCTGTCGGCCGCCCTCAAAGACGCTTGCCCTAACGGGGTCGACGGCTATTTTGAGAACGTGGGTGGCATGGTGCTGGACGCTGTGCTGAGCCGCATGAACGCCTTTGGCCGCATCGCGGTGTGCGGCATGATCGCCGGCTACAACGGCGCGCCGCTGCCTTTGACTTACCCCGCGCTGATTTTGATGAATCGCCTGAAAGTGCAGGGCTTCATCGTCAGCGAGCACATGGAAGTCTGGCCCGAAGCGCTCAAAGAGCTGGGCACCATGGTGGCGACCGGCAAGTTGCGTGCCCGGGAGTCGATTGCCCAAGGCCTGGAAGCCGCCCCGGAGGCCTTTTTGGGCTTGCTCAAAGGCAAAAATTTTGGCAAGCAACTCGTCAAGCTGGTTTGAGGTGCCACCATGAGCGACATCATTCTTCACCACTACCCCACGTCGCCGTTTTCTGAAAAAATCCGGCTGGTAATGGGTTACAAATACCTGGCCTGGAAGTCGGTGATCATTCCCAGCATCATGCCCAAGCCTGATGTGCTGGCGTTGACCGGCGGCTACCGCAAGACACCCTTCTTGCAGATTGGCGCCGACATTTACTGCGACAGCGCCCTGATTTGTGATGTGCTGGAACACCGCCAACCCGAACCCACGCTGTACCCGGCGCAGCACAAAGGCCTGGCGCGCGTGCTCGCCCAATGGGGTGACACCACGCTGTTTTGGGCGGCCATGGCCTACAACCTGCAGCCCAAGGGCGCCGCCACGATGTTTGAAGGTGCCCCGCCCGAGGTGGCCAAAGCCTTTGGTGCCGATCGCGCTGCCATGACCACGGGTATGACACGCCTGCGCGCACCGGACGCGACCGCCGCTTACAAGTCCTACCTGCGTCGCATTGCCAACATGCTCGACGAGCAAGACTTTTTAATGGGCAGTGCGCCCTGCGTGGCGGACTTTGCGGTCTACCACCCGCTGTGGTTCTCGCGCAAGCGCGTCGCCGTGATGGCCGATATTCTGGACGCCACACCCGGCGTGCTGGCCTGGATGGACCGCATGGCGGCGCTGGGCCACGGAAGCATGGTGAAGTTCAGCGCCACTGAGGCCATTGCGCTGGCCGCCGCCTCCACGCCCGTGGCGGTCAGCGACGAGCCGTTTCAGGACGAGCACGGCATTCCCCTGGGCAGCCCGGTCACGATTGCCGCTGAAAGTTTTGGCGCTGAATTGACCGCCGGTGACCTTATGGCCGCCACCCGCATGCACTACACCCTGCGCCGCACCGACGAGCGGGCGGGGACGGTGCATGTGCATTTCCCCCGGGTGGGTTATGTGTTGAAAGCGGCTACACCGGCATGACCGCACTGGGTGCCATTCACTGGAAGCTCTGCGCCTTTGATGCGCTGAGCTTGCAAGAACTGTACGACCTGCTGCAACTGCGCACCGAGGTGTTTGTGGTGGAGCAGCAGTGCGTATTTCAGGACATGGATGGCACAGACGCGCAGGCCCTGCACTTGCTGGGCGTGCAAGACACTCGGTTGGTGGCTTATGCGCGCTGCTTCTCCGCAGGAGTCAAGTTCGCCGAAGCCAGCATTGGCCGAGTCATCACCTGCCAGCGCCTGCGTGGCACGGGCTTGGGCCACGTGTTGATTGACAAGGCTATTGAGTCGGTAAACGCCCAGTGGGGCCCGCAGGCGATTCGCATTGGTGCACAGGCCCGGCTGAAGAGGTTTTATAGCGGTCACGGCTTTGTGGACCTTGGGCTGCCTTACCTTGAAGACGGTATTGACCACCTGGAGATGCTTTGGCAAGCCTGAATTCATCAAATTTGTTCACTTGCGTGCTTGTTGAAAACAACCAAGCGCAGTGTCGCCAGTGTTGTGGTTTCTGTTTCTCTCACCTGAACGATTTCTCTTTGGAGCTATTTCATGATCACTGATTTCAAAAATAAAACGGCTGTATTGACCGGGGCAGGTTCCGGCTTTGGCCTGGAGTGCGCCCGGATTGGCGCCAAGCTGGGCATGAACCTGGTGCTGGTGGACGTGCAGCAAGATGCGCTGGACCGGGCCGCCGCCGAGATGCAGGCGGCAGGCGCCCAGGTAATGGCCATGCGGGTTGATGTCTCCAAGGCCGCCGAGGTCGAGGCGCTGGGCGCCGCCGTCCTGGAACGCTTTGGCGCACCGCACTTCATCTTCAACAACGCAGGTGTGGGGGCCGGGGGCCTGATCTGGGAAAACACAGCCGCCGACTGGGAGTGGGTGATTGGCGTCAACCTGATGGGCGTAGCCCACGGTGTGCGCGTGTTCACGCCCATGATGCTCGACGCTGCCAAAAAAGATCCGGCCTACCAGGGCCACATTGTCAACACGGCCAGCATGGCCGGCCTGCTTAATGCTCCCAACATGGGCATTTACAACGCCAGCAAACATGCCGTGGTCAGCATGAGCGAGACCCTACAGCAAGACCTGGCGCTGGTCACTGACCAGATCCATGCCTCGGTGCTGTGTCCCTTCTTTGTGCCCACCGGCATCAGCCAGAGCCATCGCAACCGACCCCAGGACGCGCCCGTGGCCAAACCCACCCGCAGCCAGTTGATCGGCCAGGCCATGAGCGACAAGGCCGTAGGATCAGGCAAGGTGAGTGCCGCGGACGTGGCGCAGAAAGTTTTTGACGCCCTGGCAGCCAACCAGTTCTACATCTATAGCCATCCCAAAGCGATTGGTTCGGTGCAGACCCGCCTGGAAGACATCTTGCTGGCCCGTAACCCCACCGACCCGTTCAGCCACAAGCCGGAGCTGGGTGTGGAGTTGAAGAAAGCGTTGCGGGCAGATTGACAGATGCCGGGGCCCGGGCGACACCAGGTTCGGTGCCTCCCGTGCTCAATGCAGGTTGAGCTTCGGGGCCAGGGAGAAGTCCATCATCGTGCGACCCAGCACATCGGGCAGACCAATCTGGTAGACCAACTCAGCCAGGGCTTCATCCTTGATGAAGCTGGCTGAAGACGGGGCCGTCAGCATGCGGTCCGGGTGCTGCGGGCGTGCCACTACAAAACCCTGTACGTAGTCGACCCCGATCTCCACCAGTGTTTGTACAGTTGCCTGGTCTTCAGCCCACTCGGCAATTACTTTCATGCCGAGGTTTTTGGCCAGATTGACAATGGCCTCCACGATGGCCACGTTGGCGGGATGCTGATTCATGTTGACGATGAAGTTGCCGTCAATTTTGAGCAGGTCGGCCGTGAATTCCTTCAGGTAAGAAAATGAGGTGTAGCCGGCGCCAAAATCGTCCAGTGCCACCTTGGCCCCATAGCCGCGCACCTTGTCAACAAACCGGCGCGTGTTGCCCACGTCGTGCAGGGCCACGCTCTCGGTGATCTCAAGGCACAGCTTGCTCACCAAGGATAGATTTTGTTCCAGCGTGGCGTAAACATCCTGCAGAAATTGCTCGTCGTTCAGGGACGCTCCGCTCAAGTTCATGCACACGAAGCGCGTGTTTTGCAGCTGTTTCTCGTTCTGCTTCAGCCAGGCCAGGGTAGTGGCGAGCACCCAGCGATCGATCATGCCCATCTGGCCGCTGGCCTCACCGGCGGCAATCAGGTAATCGGTGCGCACCACAGCGCCCTGGGCGTCACGCATGCGCAAAAGCACCTCAAAATTGAGTGAATCATGCGGCGCTGTGAGCGACATGATGGGTTGCATCTCAAGGTACAAGCCATCCGTTGCAGCCGGGGTAGCCAGCAGGGCGATCAACTTGAGTTCAGCCTCATGCTGCTCAAATGCAGGAGCGTCCCGCTCATAGACCACCAGCCCGCTAGGGCTCGCCGACTTGGCCTGGCGGCAGGCGCGATCAGCGGACGACATGGCGTCATTCACTTTCATGCCTGGGCTGACCTCCACCAGACCGATCGAGCCGCGCAGGTAGAACGCCTTGTCACCGACCCGGTAGGGCAGGGTGCTGATCCCGTCAATGATTCCCCGACACAAGAGTGTGGCCAGCTCAATGGGCAAGTCGCCGCACACCAGCACGAACTCGTCGCCGCCCACCCGGCCAAACTGGACATCACCCGAGATCATGCTCGCCACCCGGTGGCAAACCTGGCGCAGCACTTCGTCCCCGGCGGCATGCCCGTACAGGTCATTGATGAGCTTGAACCGGTCCAGGTCCAGGTAGCCGAGCGACAGTAGCTTGCCGTCTTGCACCTTGTCAATGGCCTGGGTGAGCTGACGCCCTATGCCTCGGCGGTTCAGAACTTTGGTCAAAGAGTCATGGTTGGCCAGAAAATTCAGCTTCTCCATGGCTCTGGATTTATCGGTGACATCCTGCAATGAACCTTCGATTTTGCCGCGCGACAGCGTGGCTTTGACCAGAAAGCGTTTGAACGCATGGTCACCGGACAAGTGCGCCCCGCTGATTTCCATCTCATTGACTTGATGGTCATGCACCATCCGGTGCAATTGCAGCCAGGCATCTGCTCCGAAGTGTCGCGTCCATGACTGTTCGCCCTCCATCAGACCGATCTCTCCCAACTTGCCCAACAGGGCCGGGTTGGCGCTGATAAATCGACCCTGCAGATCCAGCGTGAACAAGCCAATGGGCATGGCGTTGTAGGTGTCTTGCAGCTCCGCCTGGGCGTCGAGACGCTGATTGTGTTCCTGGCGCATTTGCTCTGCAATCGCCAGGGATGCCAGAAGCCCGGAGGTCAGGGCGGCCGTGACGCTGTTGAAGGCCCCGATGAAACCCTCAATGCCGTAGGCGGCGCTGAGGATCTCGGAGAAGCTGGAAAGAAACGTCACTGCCAGCGAGCCTCCGTACCACAGCGCCACGCGGGAGCGTGTCTTGATTACGATTTGGCCCAGACTGACGATCATCACCAGGAGACCGGGTCCGGCCAAGACCCAGACGGTGGGAATAAAGAGGCTGCGGGGCAGCAAGAGCGCCATGAAAATCAGTGGGATACACAGCCAGTGAAAAAATTTGAGGGCCTGGGCAAAGCGTGTCTTGGTCAGTTCGTCCTGAAACATCTCCCGGTACAGAGCCAGCGTAATAAGCGCATAGCAGGCGAGCGTCACCGAGCGGCCCGGTGCCAACCACTGCACCGGTATGGCATGGCTCAGCCACTGGGTATCCCAACCGCCGGAGGTAGATCCGACCCGCAGTCCCAACACCAGCCAGGCGGCAAAAATCAGGTAAAGCTTTTGGCGGTTGACAAGAGCAACCACCAAAACGAAGGCTGTGAGCACCAGAACGCCACCGTCCAGAAGACCCGAATTGCGGTGAAAGTTATGGCTTGAAATAGCCAGCTTGCGGGGCGACCACAGTTCGACTGTCAGGCGTGCCGGTCCCAAAAATGTGGCACGGCAAATGACCTCTGGCCCTGGCTGGTTGAGCGTCAGTGCGTAACCGGCGTTGACCCGGCTGAGCTGACCCTGAGGCTGGTTGTCAACCACCTTGCCCAGCAGGGTTTGGGTGCTGGCGTCCCAGCAGCTCATATCCAGGGTGTGGCGAGACGGAAATGCGACCCGCATGTCTTGGCCGGGGGCTTGCCCTGTAAGAAAGCTGAACCAAACAGGGGCCTCGGACAGCTTGTTTTGGTGGAGAAATGTGAGGGGTTGGAGAGCCAGTTGGTCCTTGGCCTGCTGTGGTGAGAGTTCGTTGCCTGCTTGAATCAATGCCCGTAACTCAAGTTTTTTTTCGGGTTGCGCATCGTACGGATCGGCCCAAAAAAACAGGGCTGCCACCGAGACGATGGCAATCACTGTAGGAACCGCATAAAAAGACAGGGCGCTGATTAACCACTCGAAAATTGACTCGGCGCGCCGCGACAGGAAAAGCTTGAAAAAAGAAGGACGCTGCAAAACCAAATCCCACAGGGTATTGTTGAAGAATATCTTGACTGACTGTTCATCAGTTTTATCTCCTGCCCTGTGCTACAAATTCTATAGGTGAAAAGTCATGTTCGCTGCGCCTACAGAAGAGTTTGTGAACCTTTGGTGACTAACTTGTCAACTGCGCAGGTCCGTAGGCGCCCAGCACTTGATGATTCAGGCCGTACGGTCTGAAATCTTCGTGGGTCTGTCCCAGCAAGATATCGGGGTGGTACGTGTTGCAAAAAAACTTCAACAAGGGGTGCCCGGCGCTGGACCAGCGAGCTTGGCCGCTCCCGATTTCGAACCCCATCATGCGGTGCGGCACGTTGTCCATGTGCGCCAGCGGAATGTAGCCAGCGTCAGGAAAAATATCGTCGAACATGAGCTGTTGGTACTGGCGGTCCAGAGGCGAGCGCGCGGCAACCAGCGCCCAGTCAATTGCATTGGCCTCACAGTACTGAAAACTTGCCTTGATCAGCACAATTTTTACTAAACGTCCTACAACGCCCTGCGCAATTCCGAGCCGACTGACCTGGGCCAGGGACAGTGCGTCAAACGAGCCGGGCAAATCAACGGACTTCTCCAGGCTGAGGGGTTTGTATCGGTTGGTCTGGATGCGCAGCGACCCCAAGGGCGACCCATCCAGCTTTGATTCCGCCAGCAAGACCACTGTGCCGTCTTCGGTGTCTGCGTGCTCCGGGGCTAGTAGCGTGCTGGCAACTTCCGGCATGTGCCGTGCATAGGCGCTGTGGCGAATCGCCACGGCCTTGCTCAAATCGCCGAAATTCTGGACCAGACGCACTGTGAATGGCAGGCGTTCAGCGGTTAATGTTGCGTCGTTCATTGCGAGTACACCGGGTTGACGAAACTCGATCTGCTGGGGCCCAAAGCTGGCGGGTGTGTCGGAAACGATCATGCATTAACTCCTTGGAAACGTTGGATGAAACCTTTGGGTCTGCGGCAGGTCTTGCTCGCAGCATTAAGACCAACTGTAGATTTCAGTTCCCCCGCCTTGAGTCAGTGAGCCGATATAAGCGCTGTCAGGCTTTGGGCGCAGATGTGTCGGATTTCTTCTCACCGTACGGCGGGCCCTTGCGCAGTACTCGTGGACAAAACCATGTGGCAAACTCTGAGGCTTCCATTCATGTAGAGGCCCCTGAGGGGGTGAGTCAGATCGCCATGCAGAAAATCATCGCGCAAATCGCGCAGGAAATCCGTGTTCAACCCAAACAAGTGCAGGCCGCCGTGGACCTGCTGGACGGCGGCGCCACCGTGCCGTTCATCGCGCGTTATCGCAAGGAAGTCACCGACGGGCTGGACGACATCCAGCTGCGTGAACTCGAAGCCCGCCTGAGCTACCTGCGTGAGTTGGCCGACCGCCTGCAAACGGTCATCAAGGCCATTGAGGAACAGGGCAAGATGACGCCCGCGCTGCTGGCCTCCCTGGTGGGCGCGGCCACCAAGCAGGAGCTCGAAGACCTGTACCTTCCCTTCAAGCTCAAGCGCCGTACCAAGGGCCAAATGGCTCGCGAGGCCGGTCTGGAGCCGCTGGCTGATGCATTGTTTGCCAATCCGCTGCTGGTGCCGGCTGACGAAGCCTTGGCCTACGTCATTCCCATGCGCCCGGTGGTGGAGGGTGAAGACAAGCAGCCTGATTTTTCGACCGTGCAAGCCGTTCTGGACGGGGTACGGGATCTATTGAGCGAGCGCTGGGCTGAGACACCGGCACTGGTGCAAGACCTGCGCGAGTGGCTGTGGCATGAGGGTCTGTTTCACAGCAAGCTCATGGCCGGAAAAGACGAAAACAACGCCGATGTCGCCAAGTTTCGGGATTACTTTGACTATGACGAGCCCATTGGCCGCGTGCCCTCACACCGGGCCCTGGCCGTGTTTCGGGGGCGTGGGTTGGAGATTTTGGATGCCAAACTGCTCCTGCCCGATGCTTTTGATCAAAATGGTGCTCCAGCCGGCGTATCACCTGCCTCAGGTGCTATTAAAAAAGCGTCAACGCCCTTGGTGTCCCTGGCCGAGGGGCGTATTGCCCTCAAGCTGGGATGGAGCCACAAAGCACGCCCTGCTGATGATTTGATCCGCAAGTGCGTGGCCTGGACCTGGCGCGTCAAATTGAGCCTGTCGACCGAGCGCGATCTGTTCACCCGCCTGCGCGAAGACGCCGAAAAAGTCGCTATCAAGGTGTTTGCAGACAACCTGCGCGACCTGCTGCTGGCCGCGCCTGCGGGCCCGCGCGTGGTGCTGGGCCTGGACCCCGGCATTCGCACTGGCGTCAAGGTGGCCGTGGTTGACACCACTGGCAAGCTGGTCGAGACGGCCACGGTGTTCCCCCACGAGCCCCGCAAAGACTGGGAAGGCTCGCTGCACACGCTGGGCAAGCTGTGTGAAAAGCACGGCGTCAACCTGATCGCCATCGGCAACGGCACGGCCAGCCGCGAAACCGACAAACTCGCCGCCGACCTGATCAAGGGCATGGCCAAAGTCGAACAGCTGATTGAAAAGGTCGTGGTCAGCGAAGCCGGCGCCTCAATCTATTCGGCCAGCGAATTTGCCAGCCAGGAAATGCCCGACGTGGACGTGAGCCTGCGCGGCGCCGCGAGTATTGCGCGGCGCCTGCAGGACCCGCTGGCCGAGCTGGTCAAGATCGACCCCAAGTCCATCGGTGTCGGCCAGTACCAGCACGATGTCAACCAGAGCGACCTGGCGCGCAGCCTGGACACCGTGGTCGAGGATTGCGTCAACAGTGTCGGCGTGGACCTCAACACCGCCAGCGTGCCGCTGCTGGCGCGGGTCTCCGGCCTGAGCAACACCGTGGCCAAGGCGGTGGTGCGCTGGCGCGATGCCAACGGCGCCTTTGCCAGCCGTGCCGACCTGCTGAAGGTCAGCGGCCTGGGCGCCAAGACCTTTGAGCAAAGCGCCGGCTTTTTGCGCCTGCGCAGCCAGGCCGAAGGCAGCAACCCGCTGGACATGACCGGTGTGCACCCCGAAACCTACCCGGTAGTCGAAAAAATCATGGCGCATACCGGCAAGCCGGTGGCCGAGCTGATGGGCCGCGCCGACATGCTGAAAACGCTCAAACCCGAGTTGTTTGCCAACGAGCAATTCGGCGTGATCACGGTCAAGGACATCATCGCCGAGCTCGAAAAACCGGGACGTGACCCGCGCCCCGACTTCAAGGTGGCGCGTTTCAACGACGGCGTCGAGGACATCAAGGACTTGAAAGAAGGCATGACGCTGGAAGGCACGGTCAGCAACGTCGCCGCTTTCGGCGCCTTCATCGACATCGGCGTGCACCAGGACGGCCTGGTGCATGTGAGCCAGCTGTCCAACAAGTTCGTCACCGACGCGCGTGAAGTCGTCAAGACCGGCGACATCGTGAAAGTGCGCGTGACCGAGGTCGACGTGGCGCGCAAACGCATAGGCCTGACCATGAAGCTGGACGCGGCACCGGCGCGTCGCGACGGTCCGCGTGACAACCGTTTTGAAAGCGCGCGGCCGGGCCAGAACACGAACCGCGGCGGCAGTTACGGCGGCGCGCCGGGCCGCTCACCGCAACCGGCGGCTTCCACCGCCATGGAATCGGCCTTCAGCAAGCTGGCGGGGCTCAAGAAATAGGCAAAGTCGCGCGGAGCACGCATGGACCGGAACTTGCATGGTCAAATCGGTCTTTCACCCAGTGCTGGCGGGCGCCAGCAGCTCCCAAAACCATAGCGAATCGAACGACAGTCATGCAGGCCCTACGCATCTACGCCGGCCCCACCGCACGCCAGCACCTCGCCGACCACGGCCTGCAGCCGCAGCACGTGCGGGTGGTGCCGGGCGCGGCCGGCGGGCCCAAAGGCCTGGTGCTGGGGCCGCTGGATCGCTTCATTTTTGGTGAATGGCTGGCCGCCTCGACCCAGCGGGTGCACCTGGTCGGCGCCTCCATCGGTGCCTGGCGCATGGCCACTGCCTGCCTGGCCAACCCGGTCCAGGCTTTCCAGCGGCTGGAAGACGACTACATCGCGCAGGATTTTGCGCCTGAGCCCGGCCGCAAGCGGCCCAGCGCCAAGCTGGTCAGCGAGCAGTTCGGCCAGAGCCTCGCCACGTTTTACGGCGGGCGGGTGCACGAGGTGCTCGAGCACCCGCGTTACCGCCTGCACATCGTGACCTCGCGCGGCCGGCATTTGCTGGGCCGTGAACACGGCCTGCGCACACCCCTCGGTTATTTCGGCGCGTTTCTGACCAACACCGTGCACCGCAAGGCCATGGGCGCCTGGCTGGAACGCGTGGTGTTTTCCAGCCAGCAGGCGCCGCTGCCGTTTGCGACCAGCGACTACCGCACGCGACAGGTCGCACTCAGCGAAGACAACTTCAAGCCGGCGCTGCAGGCCAGCTGTTCCATCCCTTTCATGTTGCGCTCGGTGCACGACATTCCCGGCGCACCGCCTGGCGCCTACTGGGACGGCGGCATCACCGACTACCACCTGCACCTCAACTATGCTTCTGATTTGATAGCGGCTCACGCAGGCGGGGCGAGGGCTACAGGCGAAAATGACCTGCAAACGGCGGGGCTGGTGCTGTATCCGCACTTCCAGAAAGCGGTGGTGCCCGGCTGGCTCGACAAGGGCCTGAGATGGCGCCACGGCGCGACCCACTTCCTCGACAACATGGTGCTGCTCGCGCCTGACCCCGCCTGGATTCAGAGCCTGCCCAACGGCAAGCTGCCGGACCGCAACGACTTTTTGCGTTATGGCACCGACCTGGCCGGCCGCATGAAAGCCTGGCGCGCGGCGGTCACGGCCAGCGCGCAGCTGGTCGATGAGTTGCAGGCGTGGCTGGCGCGGCCGGACATGGGGCAGGTCCACAGCTTGTGAGTCGGCCCGGCGCTCGGGCCACCAGAACCGGCATCACCAGCATGGCTTCAGACCCTGTGTTATGGTCGCGCGCAGCAGCGGCTGCCAGCACACAATCCCCACGCCCAAAGACGCGAACAGAGTCCGGATACCAGGCCCATGGCCATCGACAACCCTATGCATTTGATGGTGGTGGACCACGATCCGGTCACGGCCGCCTTGTTGATGGCCGACGTCCGGGCGCAGGGCTTCACCCGGGTTTCGCATATCAGCGATATCTCCGGACTGGCCCAGGCGGTGGCCGGCGACACGCCGGATCTGGTGATTTTCAACTACCACTTCGATCGTCCTGAAAGCCTGGAAAGCTGTGGCCTGATCAGGCTGATCGCGCCGCACACGGCCATCCTGGCCATCGCTTCGGCGGGGCCGGCCATCAGGCGGGTGCGCAACTGGAGCCGGGACACCGGTGCGCTGGACGGCATCCTGGAAAAACCGTTTTTGACCCAGCGTTTCCGGGCTGCGCTGAACGATCTGGTTCAGGGAAAGCAGCTCAGCCGCGCCATGGAGATCAAGGCCGCGCGGCTGGAAAACCTGTTGCCCGAGGAGGCGCTGTCCGCCATGGACCGGCATCCTGCCGGGGAGGTCGAGCTTTTTGAGGGAACGGTGCTGTTTACAGACATTCGCCGCTCTTCCGAGATGATCACCCAGCTGCCGCCCCGGGAGTTCTTCAGGCAGCTCAACCAGACCCTGAGCATCCAGGCCAGGCTGGTGCGCGACTATGAAGGGTCGGTCATCAAGTTCACCGGCGATGGCGTGCTGGCAGTTTTCCGCGGCATGGGCAAATCCTATCTGGCCTTGCGTTGTGCCGTGGAACTGGCGGGCAACCACTGCCAGCAGATTTTTCCCTACGGGATAGGCGTTGCCGGCGGCCTGATCCTGGCCGGGCTGGTCGGTGACTCCGGCCGTGCCGGGCAGAAGCAGCAATACGACGTCATCGGGGCCAGCGTGCACCTGGCTGCCCGGCTTTGCAGCATGGCCAACGCCCGCGAAGTCATCTCAACCCAACAAGCTTACGCAGCGGCGCGCTTCAGCCATCCTGTCACACGGGCGATCGGACGCGTGTCGATTCGCGGCTTCGATGCGGGTGTCGATTGTGTTGCTCTCAACCCCGCCCCGGAAGCCAACAAAACTGTCACTGGAGCCTAAATCATGCAAGAAACCTACAGCGCCGCGCAACTCAGCAAAGTGATTGACCAGTCCCTCATTTACCAGTGTGCCTGCCCGGCCCAGGTGTGCCGCGCCCTGTTTGAATTGCGTGAGCTGTATGACTACCAGATGAACTGCGCCAACGACACGGCCAACGACCGGCTGGTGCACGAAGCGATTGCAGCCGCTGCCGCGCAATCCCATGAACTGATGGAGCAATGCCTGACCCGGGTGCTGGAAATCGAAGGCTGGGACCCGGCGACCCTGAGCCTGCCGGAATCGCTGCGCAAGAAAACCGTCAAGAACTTCTGAGGCAGGTGCCTTTCGCCATTCAGGCAGCGTTCACAGGGAATCCTCCAGCATCCCCGCATACTCCTCGGCCGTCGCAATCCGCGGATTGGTTTTGTGGCAGTGGTCGGCCATCGCGCCCTTGATGATCGCGGGAAACTGCTCACGCGTCACGCCCATGGCGGCCAGGCCGGTGGGCAAGCCGAGGCGGGCATTCATGTCGCGCACCGCCTCGGCGACGTCGCTGCCGGCGGCCAGGCCCATGGCGTGGGCCATGCGCTCCAGGCGTTTCTCCTTCCGGATCGACTCGGCGCCCGCGTTGAAACGGATCACGGCCGGCAAAAACATCGCGTTGAGCGAGCCGTGGTGCAGGCGAGGGTCGACGCCGCCCAGGCTGTGGCTCAGGCTGTGCACACAGCCCAGGCCCTTCTGGAAAGCCATCGCGCCCTGCATGGAGGCGCTCATCATGTTGAGGCGGGCTTCGCGGTCGCTGCCGTCTTTGGTGGCGCGTTCGATGTTCGCCCAGCCGCGCTGCAGGCCGTCGAGCGCGATGCCGTCGGCCGGCGGGTTGAAGGCGGGGGCCATAAACGTCTCCATGCAATGCGCAATCGCGTCCATGCCGGTGGCGGCCGTCAGTTTGGCGGGCAGGCCCAGCGTGAGTTCAGGATCGCAGATCGCGGTTTTGGGCACGATGTGCCAGGAGTGGAAACCCAGCTTGCGGTGGTCGTCGACGATGATGATGGCGCCACGCGCGACCTCGCTGCCGGTGCCGCTGGTGGTGGGCACGGCAATCAGTGGCGCGACACGATCAGTGATTTTGAGCGAGCCGCCTTCGATGGTGGCGTAAGTGGTGAGCGGGCCTTCGTGTGTGGCTGCAATCGCCACGCCCTTGGCGCAGTCGATGGCGGAACCACCGCCCACGGCGATCAGGCCGTCGCAGTTGTTGGCCTTGTACATGGCGGCCGCAGCGCGCACCGCAGCTTCGGTCGGATTCGACGGCGTGTCGTCAAACACGGTGACGGCCAGGCCGGGAAGGGCGTCGAGCGCCTTCTGCAACACCCCGGCGGCCTTGACGCCGGCGTCGGTCACGATCAGCGGCCGGCTGATGCCTACCCGTTCACATTCCTGCTTGAGCAGCTTGACCGCGCCGTACTCGAACTGGATCTGGGTCACGTAATAAATAAAGGCCATGGTTGCTGTCTCTCTTGTCTGGTGCTTGCGTTGTAGGATGGGATGACCTTACTTTAATGGCTGGAAGTATCTTGACCAACAGGCCAAACCCGACCGTCGTCGCTTTGGCGATAGCACCGGCGCCAGCGTTTTTTACCTGATGACCCATTCCGCTCAACCCGAAGACCTGCTGACCCCGACCATGCGCGACGTGCTGGTGCGCATGGCGCGCGCCGCGCGGCCGCCGCTGCACACCTTGAGCCCGCAGCAGGCACGCGCCGCCTACGAGGCCGGCGCCGGTGTGCTGGAAATCCCGCCAGCGCCGCTGACACGGGTCGAGGACTTCACCATCGCCGCGCGCGACGGTTTTGCGCTGCCGCTGCGCCTGTACGCGCCGTCCCGCGAGAAACTGCCGGTGCTGATGTATTTCCACGGCGGCGGCTTCACCATCGGCAGCGTGGCTTCACACGACATCCTGTGCCGCCAACTCGCCCACCTGGCCGGCTGCGCGGTGATCTCGGTGGACTACCGGCTGGCGCCCGAGCATCAGTTCCCGGTCGCCGCCAACGACGCCTGGGACGCGCTGGCCTGGCTGTCCTTTCATGCGGACGAGAAAGGGCTGGACGGTACACGGCTGGCGGTCGGCGGCGACAGCGCCGGCGGCACGCTGGCGGCGGCCTGCGCCATCCAGGCGCGCGACATGGCGATGCCGCTGGAGCTGCAGTTGCTGATTTACCCGGGCTGCGCGGCGCAGCAGGACTCGGCCTCGCACCGGCGTTTTGCAGAGGGTTTCGTGCTGGAGGCCGACCACATCGATTTTTTCTTCAACCAGTACTTGCGCAGCCCCGCCGACCGGGACGACTGGCGCTTTTCGCCCCTGACGGCGCCCGATGTCGACGGCGTGGCGCCGGCCTGGATAGGCCTGGCAGAGTGTGACCCGCTGGTCGACGAGGGGGTGGCGTATGCCGATAAACTGCGCATGGCCGGGGTTTCGGTAGACCTCGAGATCTACCGCGGCGTGACCCATGAGTTCATCAAGATGGGCCGCGTCATTGTGGAAGCCAGGCAGGCCCATGCGCATATGGCCCATGCGCTGCGCCATGCATTTTCAAACTAGGCAAGAGACATGAAACGACAGGATTTCCGATTTTTCCACCGGCTGCGGGTGCGCTGGGCCGAGGTGGACATGCAAAAAATTGTCTTCAACGCGCATTACCTGATGTATTTCGACACCGCCGTGGCCGACTACTGGCGCGCGCTGGCCCTGCCCTATGAAGAGGCCATGCATCAACTGGGCGGTGACCTGTATGTCAAGAAGGCCTCGGTCGAATACCACGGCTCGGCGCGATACGACGACCAGATCGACATCGGCCTGAAATGTGCGCGCATCGGCAATTCGTCCATGGTGTTCACGGGCGCCATCTTCCGCGGCGACACACTGCTGATCACCTGCGAGCTGATTTATGTGTTTGCCGACCCGGCGACCCAGACCTCGCGGCCTGTGCCCGACCGCCTGCGCAAGATCCTGACCGGCTTCGAGGCGCGGGAGCCCATGGTGACGCTCAAGACCGGCGCCTGGTCAGAGTTGGGCGAACATGCCGGCGCCATCCGTACGGCGGTGTTTGTCGAGGAGCAGGGCATTCCGCTGGAGATGGAATGGGACGAGGCCGACAAAACCACCATTCACGCGGTGGCCTACAACGGCCTGGGCCAGGCCAT
>JAUXPP010000137.1 GCA_030683705.1 Polaromonas sp.
GTGGCCGGGTCGGTCATGATGGTCGCCGGGTTGCTGTTGATCAGGATGACCTTGTAGCCGTCCTCACGCAGCGCCTTGCAGGCCTGCACGCCGGAGTAGTCGAACTCGCAGGCCTGGCCGATGATGATGGGACCGGCGCCAATGATGAGGACGCTTTTGATGTCTGTGCGTTTAGGCATTCTTGTGTTGCTCCATCAGTGCCGTGAAGCGGTCAAACAGATACGAAATGTCGTGCGGTCCCGGCGAGGCTTCCGGGTGTCCCTGGAAGCAGAAAGCCGGCTTGTCGGTGCGGGCCAGGCCCTGCAGCGTGCCGTCGAACAGGCTGATGTGGGTGGGACGCAAGTTGGCCGGCAGGGTTTTTTCATCGACCGCAAAACCGTGGTTCTGGCTGGTGATGCTGACGCGGCCGTTGTCGAGGTCTTTCACCGGGTGATTCGCGCCGTGGTGGCCGAACTTCATCTTGAAGGTTTTCGCGCCGCTGGCCAGCGCCATGATCTGGTGGCCCAGGCAGATGCCGAAGGTCGGGATGCCGGTTTCGATCAGTTCGCGCACGGCGCTGATCGCGTAATCGCAGGGCTCCGGATCACCGGGGCCGTTGGCCAGGAAGATGCCGTCGGGTTTGAGCTTGAGCACATCGGCCGCCGGCGTCTGGGCCGGCACCACCGTGATGCGCGCGCCGCGTTCGGCCATCATGCGCAGGATGTTTTTCTTGACGCCATAGTCGAAGGCCACGACGTGGAGCTTCGGCGTGATCTGCTCGCCGTACCCCGCGCCCAGCTTCCACTCGGTCTGGGTCCACTCGTAGGTCTGCTTGACCGACACCACTTTGGCCAGGTCCAGGCCGGCCATGCTGGGCGCGGCCTTCGCGGCTGCAATCGCCTTGTCTTTGGCTGCCTGGGTGATGTCTTCGCCTTCAGCCAGCGCCAGGATGCAACCGTTTTGCGCGCCCTGGCTGCGCAGGTGGCGGGTCAGCTGGCGCGTGTCGATGCCGGCAATTGCCACGGTATTCTCCTTGACCAGGTACTCGGTCAGGGTCATGTCCATGCGGAAGTTGGAAGCGAGGAGCGGCAGGTCCTTGATGATCAGGCCGGCGGCGTGGACTTTTTCAGCCTCGACGTCTTCGGCATTGATGCCGTAGTTGCCGATGTGGGGATAGGTCAGCGTGACGATCTGCTGGCAATAACTCGGGTCGGTCAGGATTTCCTGGTAGCCGGTCATTGCGGTGTTGAACACCACCTCACCGACAGTGGAGCCTGGGGCCCCGATGGAATTGCCGAGGAAGACCGTGCCGTCTGCGAGCGCCAGGATGGCGTGCGGGGTTCTTCCTGATTTTCCCTGTAGAGACAAAAGCACTGGGTTCTCCGGATGGGTTACGGTTCGCCCAAGCGTGCACAAGAAACGTCTCGGTAAGACTCTTGCGGGCTGCTTTTGTGAGGGGGGTGGCTTGGTATGCGCTGGGCGAAACTGTGTTTTGAAAAGCCACTGATTATAGCTTGAGGAAGCACTCGCTCTTTATGCGTTTATGGCATGTGGTCCTGTGCAGACCGGCGCGCGCCAGTCAGCGCCGGGTGACTGCCAGCGAACTCGCGTACAGGCAAATTGCCGCAGCGGCAGCCACGTTGAGCGACTCCTCGCCGCCGGGCTGGTCTATGCGCACCTTCAGGCCGGCCCGGTCCATCAAGGCGTCGCTGACGCCCTGCCCTTCATGGCCCATGGCCCAGGCGCAGGGCATGGGCAGCGCCTGCTGGTGCAGCAAGCTCCCGTGGTGGGAACTGGTGACCAACAAAGGCACCGATAGCGCCTCGAGGTCCTCCGGCGCCAGCCCTTCCATCAGCTGCAGCGCGAAATGTGCGCCCATGCCGGCGCGCAACACCTTGGGCGACCACAGTGCCGCCGTTCCCTTGAGCGCCAGGACCTGGCTGAAACCAAAGGCCGCGGCACTGCGCAGCATGGAGCCCACGTTGCCGGCATCCTGCACCCGGTCCAGGATCAAGGAAGCGGCGCCCGGCGCCAGGGTCGCCGGCGCCGGCAGTTCCAGCACAAAACCCATGCGTGCGGGCGATTCCAGGCCGCTGATGTTGGCCATCAGGAGGTCCGGGATCACTATGGTTTTGATAGCTGCCTGCGCCCATTCGGCGGGCGCCAGGGGCCAGAATGATTCACAAAACACCGCCACTGCAGGTTTCAGGCCGCGGGCGAGCGCCGCGCGGCACAGGTGGTCACCTTCGAGCCAGACGCGGCCCTGCTTGCGGTAGGCGGTGTTGTCCTGCGACAGCCTGCGCAAGTCCTTGAGCAGGGCATTGTCGCGGGACGTGACCAGAACCGGCGCGCCGGCGCTCAACGCAAGACCTCGGCGACCGGGCTGAAGGAGCGGCGGTGCTGCGGGCAGGCACCGTGTTTGCGCAGGGCAGCCAGGTGTTCGGCCGTGCCGTAACCCTTGTGGCCGGCAAAGCCGTACTGCGGGTACTCGAGGTGGAACTGCTCGCACCAGCGGTCGCGGTGCACCTTGGCGAGAATGGAAGCGGCAGAAATCGCTGGAATCCGGGCATCACCCTTGACGATGGCCTCGGCGAGGATGCTCAGCGTCGGCAGGCGGTTGCCGTCGACCAGCACCTTCACCGGCTTCAGGCGCAGGCCCTCGACCGCGCGCCGCATGGCCAGCATGGTGGCCTGCAGGATGTTGAGGCTGTCGATTTCCTCCACGGTGGCCATGGCAATCGAGCAACACAGCGCCTTGGCACGGATTTCGTCGTAGAGTTTTTCGCGGCGCAAGGCGGTCAGCACCTTGGAGTCGGCCAGGCCCTTGATCGGCTGCAGGTCGTCCAGAATCACCGCCGCGGCCACCACCGGCCCGGCCAGCGGACCGCGTCCAGCCTCGTCCACACCGGCCCAGAGGCCTGGCGTGTCCCAGGAAAGCATGCCTTGTTCAGCTTGCAAGAATGTTCTGGATCGCATCGGTGGCTATTTTCGCGGTATCGCGCCGCAATTCCTCGTGCAGCTTTGTAAATCGTTGTTCAATGACGCGGATTTTTTCGGGTGCGGCGATTTTCGCATCCAGCCACTGCAAAACGCCCGCAGCCAGGGCTTGCGGTGTGGCAGCGTCCTGCAGCAATTCGGGCACCACAAAATCGCGGCACAGGATGTTGGGCAGGCCGACCCAGGGCTGCAGCTTCTTGCGGCGCATGATCTGCCAGGACAGCCAGTTCATGTTGTAGGCGATCACCATGGGGCGTTTGTACAGCGCCGCTTCCAGCGTGGCCGTGCCGCTGGCAATCAGCGTCACATCGCAGGCGGCCAGCACCGCGTGGGACTGGCCGGACACCATCTGCACATGCGCCAGCATGCCTGCAGCCCGCGCGGCCTGTTCGATCTGGGCACGCAGGGCCGGCACCGCGGGCACTATGATTTTGATAGCTGGATGCGCACGCCGGACAAGGGCTGCAGCCTCAAAAAAGCGTTGAGCGAGGTAGTCGACTTCGGATCGACGGCTGCCCGGCAACACGGCCAGCACCCGTTCGCCCGCTTGCAGGCCCAGTTGCTGCCGCGCTGCAGCCTGGTCGGGAACCATGGGAATCACATTGGCCAGCGGGTGCCCCACATAGGTGGCCGCGATGCCGTGTTGCGCCAGCAGCGCAGGTTCGAAAGGAAAAATGCAGAGCACGTGGTCCACGCTGCGGCGGATCTTCTCGACCCGGTCGGCGCGCCAGGCCCAGACCGCAGGACTGACGAAATGGACCGTCCGGATGCCCGCCGCCTTGAGATCGGCTTCGAGATCGAGGTTGAAATCGGGGGCATCGACACCGATGAACACGTCGGGCCGGTCGGCCAGCAGCTTTCGCCTGAGTTGGGCGCGGATACCGACGATCTCGCGGTAGTGGCGCAGGACCTCGACATAACCACGCACCGCCAGCTTTTCACTGGGCCACCAGGCCTCGAATCCTCGCCTGGTCATTTGCACGCCGCCTATGCCGCCGGCGCGCAGGTCCGGCCAGCGCGCCCGAAAGCCGTCCAGCAGCAGTCCGGCCAGCAGGTCGCCGGAGGTTTCACCGGCGACCATGGCGAACGAAGGAGTGTTGGGGGTTCCAGCCACTCCACGGACCGGCAGAGCGCTGGGTGCTTCCGGCATATGGGGTCTAACGCACGATGCCGCGCTGCGGCGAAGTGCCTTCCAGGAAGCCCAGCATCATCTGCACATCGGGCCCGGCCTCGGGATGCAGGGCCGTCAACGTGGCAATACGCGCCCTCGCCTGCTCCAGCGTCAGGTCCTCGCGGTACAGCGCCTTGTGCATGCCCTTGACGGCGGCGATCCGGTCAGCGGAAAAGCCGCGGCGGCGCAGGCCTTCGAAATTCATGGAGCGGGCTGCCGCCGGCTGGCCCTGGCTCATGACAAAGGGCGGCAGGTCGGCAAACAACAGCGAACACATGGCCGTCATGCTGTGGGCGCCCAGCCGCACGAACTGGTGCACCACAGTGAAACCGCCCAGGATCACCCAGTCGCCCACATGCACATGGCCGGCGAGTTGCGAGTTGTTGGCGAAGATGGTGTGGTTGCCGACATCGCAGTCATGCGCGAGGTGCACATAGGCCATGATCCAGTTGTCGTTGCCGACACGCGTGACGCCGGTGTCGCCGGGCGAGCCGATGTTGAAGGTGCAGAATTCGCGCACGGTGTTGCGGTCGCCGATGACCAGCTCACACGGTTCGCCCGCATACTTCTTGTCCTGCGGAATCGCGCCCAGGGAGTTGAACTGGAAGATCCGGTTGTCGCGCCCTATCGTGGTGTGGCCCTCGATCACGCAATGTGCACCAATCGTCGTACCGGCACCAATGCGGACATGCGGGCCGATCACGGTGTAGGGGCCGACGCTGACGCTGCTGTCGAGCTGGGCCGCGGGGTCGACCAGCGCGGTGGGATGAATGCCTGTCACGGAAACACTTTCAGCGGCTGGATCAGGCAATGGTGCGCATGGTGCACATCAGTTCGGCTTCGCAGGCCATGTTGTCGCCCACGCGGGCCACACCCTTGAACTTGAACACGCCGGCCTTGAGCCGCTCCAGCGTCACGTCCAGGATCAGCTGGTCGCCCGGCTCCACCGGCCGCTTGAAACGCGCGCCGTCAATGCCGGCAAAGTAATACACCGTTTTCTCGTCGGGCGTGATGCCCTGCATGTCGAAAGCCAGCAGGGCTGCGGCCTGCGCCATGGCCTCCAGCATCAGCACGCCCGGCATCACCGGCCGGTGCGGAAAATGACCGGTAAAAAACGGCTCGTTCATGGTAACGTTTTTGAGGGCCTTGATACGTTTGCCCTTTTCGAGTTCGAGCACCCGGTCCACCAGCAGGAAGGGGTAGCGGTGCGGCAACTGCTTGAGGATTTGGTGGATGTCCATCATGATTTTTCTGGGTTCTTTCGAGAAGCGGTGACTGTGGTCTGCTCCAGCAGCTTGAGGCGTTCACGCAATCCGTGAAGCTGTTTGAGTGTGGCAGCATTTTTTTCCCAGCTCGCATTGTCGTCGATGGGAAACAGCCCGGTGTAATGCCCCGGCTTGCGGATGGAGCGCGTGACCACCGACGCCGCCGACACATGCACGTGGTCGGCCAGGCTCAGATGCCCCAGCACCACCGCACCCCCACCCACCGTGCAGTGCGCGCCTATGGAGGCGCTGCCCGCCACGCCGACGCAGCCCGCCAGCGCGCTGTGCCGGCCGATGCGCACGTTGTGGCCGATCTGGATCAGGTTATCCAGCTTGACGCCGTCCTCGATCACCGTGTCCTGCAGGGCGCCGCGGTCTATGCAGGTGTTGGCACCGATTTCGACATCGTTGCCGATCCGCACCGCACCAAGCTGCTCGATTTTTACCCAGGCGCCGTCATGCGGGGCAAAGCCAAAACCATCGGCACCGATCACCGCGCCAGGATGGACGATGCAGCGCTCGCCTATCGTGCAAGCGTCCGCAACCGTCACGCGCGCCGCGAGCCGCGTCCCGGCCCCGACGCGAACCTCGCGGCCGAGCACAACATGTTCGCCAATGCGGGCGCCCGCGCCCACCACGGCGTGCGCGCCGATACAGGCAAATGCGCCGACCGACACGTCCCCGGCGAGCTGCGCCGAAGGATCAACAAAGGCGCTGGGATGAATGCCGCCCGCGTCGGCGAGCTGGTGGTGTTTTTTCCAGAGCTGGGTGATGCGGGCGAAGTAAAGGTAGGGATCGCCAACCACGATACAGGCGCCGCGCAATGTCGCCGCTGGTTCAGCCTGGGGGCCGACCACCACGCAGGCGGCAGCGGACTGGCCGAGCTGGCCCTGGTATTTGATGTGGCTGAGGAAGCTGAGTTCGGCGGGACCGGCCGACTCGAGTGGCGCGAGCCGCTGGATCAGGACATCCGGGTCACCCACCAGCCTGGCCTCGAACTCACCGGCCAGCGACGCGACGATGTCCCCGAGTCTGAGCGTCACGCCTGGCCTGCGATGAACACTTATTTGGCGGCGTTAAGCGCCCTGATGACCTTGTCGGTGATGTCATGCTTGGGATTGGCGTACACCGCTTCCTGCAGCACCAGGTCGTATTTTTCAGTCTCGGCAACCGTTTTGACCACCTTGTTGGCACGCTCGATGACCTGTTGCAGTTCTTCG
>JAUXPP010000147.1 GCA_030683705.1 Polaromonas sp.
AAATTCGTGCCCAACTGGCGCGGCTGAGTTAAGCAAGTGTGGGCGCCGGGGATTAACCCAGCCGGGGCCGCGGGTCCGGCTCCGCCGGCCCGCAGGCGCAGCGCCCCCCAGAGGGGCAGAGAGCTACACGCAGTGAGCGAACGTGGGGGCTCTATTTACCTGATTGAGTATTCCTGCTCACCCCATTGCGAAGGCGACACGGCGCCGGGCAATTCCATGTCCATGGGCGCACTCGGTATGTAGTCGACACCGCGCTGATCGGCCGCAATCGCCTCGTGCATGCGGTGTGCCACATACCAGCTCGAACGCAGGCGCGCTTCGCGCGTGTGTGAGCCCAGCCGCGGCGTGATGAACAGGTTTTTCAGGCCGTTGACCGGCGAGCCTTCGGCGGTGAAATTGTCCTCGGCGCCATCCAGGATGCAGGCCTCGATGCGGCCGTCGCACAGGGCCGCCGCCAGGGCGTTCTCATCGAACAGCGCGCTGCGGCTGATGCCGACCCAGAGCTGGTTGCGCTTGCAGGCCGCCAGCAGCTTTTCGTTCACAAAACTGCGGAATCGCGTGGCGTACAACATCTGCACCGACACCGCATCGGACTGGCTGACCAGTTCGGTCAGGGTCACAGGCTGGATGCGCAGGCGCTCCCAGATCGGCGCGGTGTGGTGGACCGCCGGGTCGTAACCGATCAGCCGCACACCGAGGCTGGTCAGCATGCCCGCCAGCGTGTGTGCCGTAGGCGCCAGTCCCAGAATACCGACGGTGCTGCCATGTAATTCACGGCCCATTTGTGTCGTCGGGTGGCGCCTGCCCATCAATGCCGACACCACGCCACGGCGGTACAGCAGCAACAGGCTGCTCAGCAGGTATTCGGCGTTGGAGCGGACGTTGGCGCTGCTGGCATGGATCACCTTGATGCCGCGTTCCTTGCAGGCTTCCAGGTCGGTATTGTCGGTCCCGACATGCAGGCGGCCGACGGCCTTGAGTTTTGGCACGAAGTCAAGGAATTCCCGGGTCACCACGGTCTGGCGCGGAAAAACAATGCCCCGGGTTTTGTACGCCATTTTGCGCAGTACCACGAGATCGTCCGCGAGTTCGGGACGGTATTCCACACTGTGGCGCGACTCCAGCCAGGTCATGGCTTCAGGCACCAATGCATCAAGAAGTAAGATGTCCACCCAGCTATCCTTTTTCTTTTGCAGCCGACCGCCACTGCGGCTCCCACCCGAATTCGGGCTCCTGTCCGACACTGTCGCTGTGTTAACTACGCAACACTTTAGCCCTTTAACCTTTAAAAGTCGATGCAAAAAGTCACACTAAAAAAGGCCGTATTCCCGGTGGCAGGTCTGGGAACCCGGTTTCTGCCGGCGACCAAGGCCCAGCCCAAGGAAATGTTGCCAGTGGTGGACAAACCGCTGATCCAGTACGCGGTGGAAGAGGCCTACGCAGCAGGCATTCGCCACATGATATTTGTCACCGGACGCAATAAGCGGGCCATCGAAGACCACTTCGACACCGCCTACGAGCTGGAAACCGAACTGGAAGCGGCCGGCAAGCAGAAATTGCTGGAACTGGTGCGTTCCATGAATCCGGGCGACATGGATTTTTCCTATGTCCGCCAGCCACGCTCACTGGGCCTGGGCCATGCCGTGCTGTGTGCCGAACACCTGGTCGGCAACGAACCTTTTGCCGTCTTGCTGGCCGACGACCTGATGGTCGGCTCCCCACCGGTACTGGCCCAGATGGCAGCCCGCTTCGCCGAACTGCAGCAGTCGGTGCTGGCGGTGCAGGAAGTGCCCGCGGAACATACACGGCGCTACGGCATCGTCGCTGGTGAAAGTGTCAGCCCGCAACTGATCAAGGTGAGGGCCATGGTGGAAAAGCCGGCGCCCGAAGTGGCGCCCTCACGCATGGGGGTGGCGGGGCGCTACATCCTGACACCCGCCGTCTTCCGGCACATCCGCAGCCAGCCTACCGGCGTGGGAGGCGAGATCCAGCTGACCGACGGGATTGCAGGCCTGATGGCCGAGGAAGGCGTGTATGCCTACCAGTACGAAGGCAAGCGTTACGACTGCGGCAGCAAGGAAGGTTTCCTGGAAGCCACCGTCGAGCTCGCCTTGCAACACCCCGAAGTTGGCGAGCACTTTCGCCACTACCTGAAAAACCTTCAGGTTCTGTAAAAGCGCATCCGCCGGGATGCTGGCCGCGAAGTACGGGAGCCGGTCAGCGGCGCTTCAGCACGTGAATGAAGTCGCCGCCTTCGGTCTGCTGCTCCACCAGCTCATTGCCGGTTTGCTTGGCAAAAGCCATGAAATCACGGGTCGAGCCTGAGTCCGTGGAAACCACACGCAGCAACTGACCGCTGGTCATCTCGGCCAGCGCCTTCTTGGCCTTGAGAATGGGCAGGGGGCAGTTGAGGCCCCGGGTGTCGAGTTCTTTGTCGATGTGCATCGTTGATCCTTGATTGCCCTCATTTTAAGCAAATCCGCGAAACCCGCCGGCACGCCACGTCCTGGCCTGGCCGGGGCCCCGGGTCCCGCCTTGCTGAACCGCTCTACGCTATCAAATCAATAGCTGCTTGCGCTCGTCCGGTATGGGCGGAAGCCGGATTTCATGCATAAAAAACCCCGGGGATGCAGTGCAAACCCGGGGCGGACTGTGCAGGCGCCGTAGCGCCGGAGCAGACCTTACTTCATGCCGAACCTGGCCTTGGCATCGTTCTGGCAACTGTCCTTGGCGGCGCCTGACAGGCTGTCGCAACGCTCTTTGGCGGCCTTGTACTGGGCTTCATTCTTGTCGGCATTGGCGTCCTTGCGGGCCTCGGCGACATTGTCTGCGCGGTCCTTGCTGCCATCGGCTGCCGCCTTGGTGACCTTGGCGTCGGCCTTGGCGGTGGTGCGGGCGGCCTTGGCGTCTTTCACGCAAACGTCCTTCGCATTGCCAGCCAGGTCGTCACATTTTTCCTTCGCGACGTCGTAAGCGGCATCTGCCTTGGCGTCGCGGATTTTTTTGTCGTGGCTGGGGCTGGGTTTGTATTGCGCTTCCAGTTCGGCCCTGGCGACTTTTTCCGCGCCCTTGGCCTCGGCCTGGCAGACATCCTTGGCATTGGCGCTCAGCGTGGAGCATTTGTCTTTGGCAGCCTTGTAGTCGGCTTCGACGCGGTCCTTCTGGACCTTGTATTCTTCCTTGGTCAAGGCCATGGCGTTACCGGCGAACGCGCAGGAGACTGCAAGGGTGAGCATGGCGATTCTGGTTTTCATTTGGAATGTCCTCTGGATGAATGAATGTTTGTGGTGCACCCGTTTGACAGGCGCTGCGGCTGCGCCGGGGTCACATCAGCCCAGGGCTGGCCCCCGGTGCGCCCTCAGTAACGCTCGAAAAAGCCCGTCGGGTTGCGCCGCTGGAAATCCTCGAGCTGCGTTTCGGCTTCGTCCTTGGCCAGGCCGTGTCGGGCCTGAATCCGGCCCAGCAGCTGGTCGCGCTTGCCGGCAATGATGTCGAGGTCGTCGTCGGTGAGCTTGCCCCACTGCTCCTTGACCTTGCCCTTGAACTGCATCCAGTTCCCTTCGATTTGATCCTGGTTCATGGTGATCTCCTGGTGAAATTAAATCGCCTGCGTTTTATCGTGGCGACAAGAACTTCACCTTAGGCAGGCTGTTTCAGCCAGGAGGTAGGCAGGCGCTAGAGATGACCGTAGGTGAGAGCCTACAGCCAGGCGACGCCGGTCAAGCGGTCTTTTTGGCGCGCAAGCTCCGGCCCAGCAGCAGCACCGGCAGCAGGCCCACCAGCACCAGCGCCAGCGCGGGCAAGGCGGCCTCGCCCAGCCGCTCGTCGCGCGCGAGCTGGTAGGTCACCACAGCCAGCGTGTCGCTGTTGAAAGGCCGTAGCACCAGCGTGGCGGGCAGCTCCTTCATCACGTCGACAAACACCAGCAGCGCAGCCGTGCCCACCGAACGCTGCAGCAGAGGCCAGTGAATCTTCAACAGCAGCGCTGCGCCGGTGCTCCCCAGCATGCGGGCGCTGTCGTCGAAACTGGCGGGAATGCGCGAGTAACCGCTTTGCACCGACTGCAGCGCCACAGCGGTGAAACGCACCAGGTAGGCCCAGACGATGCCGAGCACAGTGCCGGTGATCCAGTAGCCGGCAGCGGTTTGCGGTGCCGCCGCCTGCAGCCAGCCCACCGGCAGCAGCAGGCCCACCACAATCACAGCGCCCGGCACGGCATAACCGAGGCTGGCCAGTTGCACGGCGGCACGGGTCGGCCAGTCGGGCCGGCGGCGCAGCGCAAAAGCCAGGCCGAGCGCAATGCCCGTGGCCAGTGCAGCGCTCAGGCCTGCCAGGCCCACGCTGTTGAGCGACCACCGCACAAACTGCGTCCAGGGCAGCTCGCCCCAGCCGGCGACCAGCGGGCGCAACATGAACAGCACAGGCAGCACAAAACCCAGCAGGATGGGCAGCGCGCACACCAGCCAGGCCGCAGCAGCGCGTGGCCCGCGCAGGGGTGCGGGTGCGGCGTCGGCCGCGCCGGCACGCCCGCCCCGGCTGGTGGAAAACCGCATGCGCTTTTGCGCATGGTGTTCGATCTTGAGCAGCACAGCCACCACCAGCAGCAACACGCTGGCCAGCTGCGCGGCGGCCAGACGGTTGTCCATGGCCAGCCAGGCCTTGTAGATGCCGGCCGTGAAAGTCTGGATGCCGAAATAGCTGGACACGCCGAAGTCGGCCAGCGTCTCCATCAGCGCCAGCGCCACCCCGGCGGCAACGGCGGGACGGGCCAGCGGCAAGGCCACCTCGCGGATGCGGCGTGACAGGGGCGCGCCCAGCAGCCGGGCGGCCTCCATCAGGTGCGCCGCCCGCTCGGACAAGGCGGTGCGCGCCAGCAGGTAGACATAGGGGTACAGCGACACCGTGAACACCAGCACCGCACCGCCCAGGCTGCGGATCTCGGGCAGCAGCCGGCCCTGCAGGCCGAAACTGTCGCGCATCCAGCTTTGCAGCGGCCCGGCGTACTGCAAAAAGTCGGTGTAGGCATAAGCCACCACATAAGCCGGCATGGCCAGCGGCAGCAGCAGCGCCCAGGCAAAAAAGCGCCGCCCCGGAAAGTCAAACAGGGTCACGGCACTGGCGGTCGCCATGCCGACCACCGCCACACCGAGGGCGACCGCGAGGCACAGCAGCAGCGAGGTGATGGCGTATTCAGGCAGCACCGTCTGCAGCAGCTGGGTCAGGATGGGCAGGGAATCGGCGTCCAGTTCCAGCCAGGACAGCAATACCGTCAGCACCGGCAAGGTGAGCACGGCCACGAGCGCAAACAGCAGGACAGACGGGATAAAACGGCGAAGCATGAAGTCCAGACAAAGGGCGGGTTGGCGCCGGGCAGTCCTTTTCGCCGGGGGTTGGCGGGAGAAGGCCTGCGAATTGTGAATGAGAATTGTAAGCATCTACAATTCATCCATGTTTTTAGACCTTTCCAAGCTGGTGGTCCACTATGCCGGGCAAGCGCGGCCGGCCGTCAATGGCGTGTCACTGGGCTTGCGGATCGGCGAGATCGGCGTGCTGATCGGGCCCTCGGGCTGCGGCAAGACCACCTTGCTGCGCGCCGTGGCCGGGCTGGAGCGCGCGCAGGCCGGCAGCATCCTGCTGGACCGCGAAACCGTCAGCAGCGCAGGCATCCATGTGTCCGCTGAACAACGCCGGATTGGCATGGTGTTCCAGGACTACGCCCTGTTCCCACACTTGGACGTGGGCCACAACGTGGCTTTCGGCCTGGCCCACCTGCGGCCGGCAGAGCGCCAGCAGCGCATCGGCGAGGTGCTGGACCTGGTCGGCCTGGGCCAGGCGCAAGGGCGTTACCCGCACGAGCTGTCGGGCGGCCAGCAACAGCGCGTGGCACTGGCGCGCGCGCTGGCGCCGCGGCCGCGGCTGCTGCTGCTCGACGAGCCTTTTTCCAACCTCGATGTGGACCTGCGCGAACGCCTGGCCCATGAGGTGCGCGCGATCCTGAAGCAGGCCGGCGCCACCGCGCTGATGGTGACCCATGACCAGCTCGAAGCCTTTGCGATCGGCGACCGCATCGGGGTGATGCATGAGGGCGAGTTGCACCAATGGGACGACGCGTATGAGCTCTACCATCGCCCGGCGACGCGTTTTGTGGCCGACTTCATCGGCCACGGGGTGTTCACCCGCGCGCAAATCACGCAGCGGGGTGACAACGTGGTGGTGCAGACCGCGCTGGGCGACCTCAGCGATGTGCTGGAGTGCCCCCTGCCCGGCGCCTACCCGGACGGGGTATGCGACGTGCTGCTGCGCGCGGACGACATCGTGCACGACGATGCCGCGCCGGTGAAAGCGCAGATCGTGCGCAAGGCCTTTCGCGGTTCGGAGTTTTTGTACACCCTCCAGCTCGGCAGCGGCGAAACCGTGATGGCCCATGTGCCCTCCCACCACGACCACGCGCTGGGCGAATGGATAGGCATTCGCGCCGAGGTGGATCACGTGGTGACCTTCCAGCGCGAATGAGCCTTTTCTAGCAGCCGGCTTCAGCGCCTTCGCGCAACAGGCGGGCTACCTCGGCCTGAAGGTCGGCGGCCCAGGCCCGGCGGTCGCGTCCGTCGGCGCGCTGGGGCTGGCCCACCGTGACTTCGGCGCGCAGGTGCGTGACACACAGGGTTTCCCAGATCGATACAAAAATCGAATCGTCGTCGATATAACGCGGCGCGAAGTTTGTCTGCCCCGTGTCCGCGTCGACAAACCGCAAGGCCAGTGGCTGCACCGGCGCATCGGCGGAAATCGCCGCCTGCAGCAAGTTGGCATGAAACGGTTTCATGGAAATGCCATCGCCGGTCGTGCCTTCAGGAAACACCGCCAGCACCTCGCCCAGTCGGAGCCGCTCGACCATGTGGTGCACCACCCGGTGCGCGTCGCGCCGGGATTCGCGCTCGATGTAGAGCGTGCCTGCGCCGCCCGCCAGGGTGCCCACCAGCGGCCAGTGCCGTATATCCGCCTTGGAGACGAAGCGGCAGTAACGCGAGGCATGCAACACCACGATGTCCAGCCAGGACAGGTGGTTGGCCACCAGCAACACCGGCCCCTGGGCCACCGGCAGGCCCTGCAGCGCCAGCTCGATGCCGACGCCGCGCAACATGGCCTGCGCCCAGGCGTGCACCCGCGCCTCCCGCTCCTGCTGCGCGAGACGGGGAAAGCGGAAAACAATGGTCCAGATGCCGCCGGCAATGTGCGACAAGGCCCACAGCAGCCGCCAGACGGCCCTGGCTTGCCGCACGCGCCTATGCCCCGTAGGCGAGTTGGCCGCCCACCAGCGTCCAGCGCACGCGGGCCGGCAACTGGTAGCCTGAAAACGGCGTGTGTTTGCCCTGGCTGCGCAGTGCGTCCGGCTGGACCGTCCATTCAGACGCCGGGTCAAATACACAGACGTCGGCGACGCCGCCCACCGCGAGTTGTCCCACGCTGGACTGCAAGCTGCCGAGCGCGCTGCCGAGCACGCGGGCCGGCTCACTGGTGAGCACCGCCAGCGCACGCGGCAAGCCCACGCCACTGTCATGGCCCCACTTGCAGGCCAGGCCCAGCAGCAATTCCAGCCCGGTCGCCCCCGGCTCAGCCTCGGCAAAGGGCAAGGTCTTGGCATCGGCCTCGACCGGGGTGTGATCCGACACCAGTGCATCGATGGTGCCGTCCAGCAGACCCTGGCGCAGCGCATCGCGGTCACGCTGCTGGCGCAGCGGCGGATTCAGGCGCATGCGGCTGTCAAAGTAGCCGATGTCGGTATCGGTCAGGTGCAGGCTGTTGATGCTGACATCGGCGCTCACCGCCAGGCCTTCGGCCTTGGCGCGTGCCAGCAGGGCCACACCCGCCGCGCTGCTGATGCGGCAGATGTGAACACGCGCGCCGGTTGTGCGCATCAGTTCGAACAGGGTGTGCAGCGCAATCGTTTCGGCCGCCACCGGCACGCCGCTCAGGCCGAGCCGCGTGGCCAGCGCGCCGCTGGCGGCGACACCGCCGCCCAGCCAGCTGTCCTGGGGACGCAACCAGACGGTGTAAGCAAAGCTGGCGGCATATTGCAGCGCACGCAGCAGCACCTGGGTGTTGGCCAGCGGCACATCGGCCTGGCTGAAGCCGACACAACCGGCCTCGGTCAACTCCACCATTTCCGTCAGGGCCTCCCCCTGGAGCGCCCGTGTCAGCGCGCCCAGCGGGAACACGCGCGACTGGTGCAGTTTCTCCGCGCGGAACTTGAGCATCTCGACGAGTCCCGGTTCGTCAAGCACCGGGTCGGTGTCGGGCGGGCAGACCAGGCTGGTCACGCCCCCGGCGACGGCGGCAGCGAGTTCGCTTTCGAGCATGCCTTCATGCTCGTAGCCGGGTTCGCGCAGGCGCGCCGACAGATCGATCAACCCGGGCGCGACGACGCAACCCGTGGCATCAATGGTTTTGTTCGGCGTAAAGTCGGCCGCCGTGCCCGTGAGCGAAACGATGCGCCCGGCGGCGATGGCCACATCCCCCACCGCGTCATGGCCCGATGCCGGATCGATCACCCGCCCGTTCTTTATGAGGATCTTCATGCTTTTTCTCCGCAGCGCGCGAAACGACAATTTCGGGGAGACATGTTTTTCCGCCGGGCCGCCCCAAGGAAAAATGCGCCCCCTCGGGGCTGGAGCCTGCGGCTCCGAAGCTGCTTGAGCAGCTTCGGACAGGCGACAGAAGCGAAGCCTCTGGCGAGCGGCGGCCTGCAAGGTGCAGCGTAGTACGCGCAGCGACAAGCGTGGGGGCTCATCTTCATGCTTCATTCCCGGCAACAATGCTCATGACGGCCATGCGCACGGCGATGCCGAAGGTGACCTGCGGCAGGATCACGCTTTGCGCGCCATCCACCACCGCAGAGTCGATCTCGACGCCGCGGTTGATCGGGCCGGGGTGCATCACGATGGCATCCGGTTTGGCCAGTTGCAGCTTGTCGGTGGTCAGGCCGAAACTCTTGAAGAATTCCTGGCTGCTGGGCAGCAAGGCGCCGGACATGCGTTCGTTCTGCAACCGCAGCATGATGATGACGTCGGCATCCCGGATGCCTTCTTCCAGCGTGTGGCAGACCCGCACGCCCATTTGGGCCATGTCCGCCGGCACCAGGGTCTTGGGCCCCACCACGCGCACTTCAGGGCAGCCCAGCGTCGTCAGCGCATGGATGTCGGAGCGTGCCACCCGGGAATGCAGCACGTCACCGACGATGGCCACCGTCAGATTGCTGAAATCCTTCTTGTAGTGGCGGATGGTGTACATGTCCAGCAGCCCCTGGGTGGGGTGGGCGTGGCGGCCGTCGCCGGCATTGATCACATGCACATGGGGCGCGACGTGTTGGGCGATCAGGTAGGGCGCGCCCGACTCGCTGTGGCGCACCACGAACAGGTCGGCAGCCATCGCGCTGAGGTTGGAAATGGTGTCGAGCAGGGACTCGCCCTTGGAGGCCGATGAGCGCGCGATGTCGAGGTTGATCACGTCGGCCGACAGCCGCGTGGCCGCGATCTCGAAGGTGGTGCGGGTGCGGGTGGAGTTTTCAAAGAACAGGTTGAACACGCTCTTGCCACGCAGCAAGGGCACCTTCTTGACCTCGCGGTTGCTGACGCTGACAAAATTGGCGGCAGTGTCCAGGATCTGCGTGAGCGTCGCCTTGGGCAGGCCCTCGATCGACAGCAGATGGATCAGTTCGCCGTTTTTGTTGAGCTGCGGATTTCGTCGGTACAGCATGGTCAGGCCTTGCGCGCGGCCAGGCCGCCGGTAACGGGGTTCATGGGGTCGCTCCTTGCACCTGGAAACTGAAATGCCCACCATCGCCGCGCGCCAGCGCCAGCGATTGCGAGCTCGGCAGGGCCACCCGGGCCGCGGCAAAGTCGGCCTGGATGGGCAACTCGCGGCCGCCCCGGTCCACCAGCACCACCAGCCTGACGCTGGCCGGCCGGCCGTAGTCGAACAGCTCGTTGAGCACCGCGCGTATGGTGCGCCCGGTGTAGAGCACATCGTCGAGCACGATCAGGTCGGCGCCGTTGACGTCGAAAGGCAGCACGGTCTGGCCGCTGGCCGACAGGCCGCGCTGCGCAAAATCATCGCGGTGCATGGCCGACGACAGGGTGCCGGCTTCTTCCGCCAGCCCCAGGTCGGCACGCAGGCGTTCGGCCAGCCACACCCCGCCCGACGCGACGCCTACCAGGCGCGGCTTTTGTCCGGATGTCGCCAGCATCTGCGGCATGACGCGCAGGACTTCGCGGTACAGCGCTTCGGCATCCAGGGTCAGGCTGCTCATGCCGCTGCCCGTCGCTGGCCCCGTAAGCGGGTCGCCGCCGCGTGGCGCTGTGGTGCACTGCTCATGGAAGACTCCTTAAAAACTGCTCGAGGATTATGCAGGCAGACGCAGCGTCGGCATCCGGCGCGCCCTGTGACAGCGCTTCGGTGGTGCTGTAGCGCTCATCGACCTCGAACACCTGCAGGCCGGAACGCCCGCGCAACTGGCGCGCGAACTTCAGCGCACGTACGGTGTTCTCGTGGCTGGCGCCGTCCGGGTGATACGGGATGCCGACCACCAGCGCATCGGGTTGCCAGTCCCGGATCTTCTGCGTGATGGCGGTGAAACGGGCATCCCCTTCAGCAGCAATGCTGCCCTGCGGTGTCGCGGTGCGCGTGAGCCGGTTGCCGGTGGCCACACCGGTGCGCTTGAGGCCGAAATCGAATGCGAGAAATGTCTGGAAACTGGCAGCCACGGCAGGCGGGGCCCCTGTGCTCATGCGTGACCGGCCTCGGGCGACAGCGTCCAGCTTTGCAGGCCCAGCAGCGACAGGGCCTTGTCGTAACGTTGCTCGACCGGCGTGTCGAAGATCAGCGAGAGGTCGGCCTCTACCGTCAACCAGCTGTTTTCGGAGATTTCGGACTCCAGTTGGCCCTCGCCCCAGGACGAATACCCCAGCGAGACAAACACCTTGCGGGGCCCGGCACCGGTGGACAGGGCTTCCAGCACATCCCGGGACGTCGTCATTTCCAGCCCGCCCGGAATCGTCATGGTCGAGGCATAGACGGATTCGCTGCCTTCCAGCATGCACTCGTGCAGCACAAAGCCGCGCTCGGTCTGCACCGGGCCGCCCTGGAAGACCGGTGAGCCGGTCAGGTCCTCGCGGCGCAGGGGCAAGGCGACCTTGTCGAACAGGTTCTGCAGGTTGATGTCGCTGGGCTTGTTGATCACCAGCCCCAGCGCGCCACGGTCGCTGTGTTCGCACATGTACACCACACTTCCGGCGAAAGCCTCGTCGTCCAGGCCGGGCATGGCAATCAGGAAGTGGTGGGTAAGATTGATCGGTGCAGAATCCATGGCCATGACGCGATTTTACGCGCAGGCTGCCTGTGCCGGTGGAAAAATCCCTGCCCGCAATCCCCTCCATCCACCAGCAAGACTTCTCCGAACATGACCAAGCAATACGACAAAGGCCTGATGTGGTTCAGGCGCGACCTGCGCAGCGATGACAATGCGGCGCTGTACCACGCGCTCAAGACATGCCGCCAGGTCTTTTGCGTGTTTGTGCTGGATCGCGGCATCCTCGACGCCCTGCCCCGCGCCGACCGCCGGGTGGAATTCATCCGGGAATCCCTGCTGGACCTCGACGGGCAGTTGCGGCAATTGGCCAGCCGGCATGGCATCGAGGGCGCAGGCCTGGTCACGCTGCATGGCTGGGCGACCGAAGCTGTGCCGGAACTGGCACGGGCCCTGGGCGTCAGCGCCGTGTTCGCCAACCATGATGACGAGCCCCAGTCACTCCGGCGGGACCGGCAGGTGGGCGACGCCCTGGCTTCATCGGCCGCGGCGTTTCATACCTACAAGGACCATGTGATCTTTGAGCGCCAGGAGCTGCTGACGCAAACCGGCACGCCTTACAGCGTGTTCACGCCGTATAAAAACGCCTGGCTCAGGAAGGTCGATGCGTTTTACCTGCGCCCCTACGCGATTGAGAACCACGCTGCGGCGCTGGCGCCGCGTCCTGCAGCATGCCGCGCAGCCGTGCCGGCGCTGGCTGATTTCGGGTTTAAACCGACCAATCTTGCGGAACTCAAAATCCCGACCGGCAGCGCCGGCGGCAAAAGGCTCTTCGATGAATTCATCGAACGCATCGACCAGTACCATGCCACGCGCGACTTTCCGGCGGTCAAGGGGCCGAGCTACCTGGGTGTGCACCTGCGCTTCGGCACGGTGTCCATACGCCGCCTGGCGGCGGCAGCGCTGCTCAGGCAACAGCAGGGCAGCGAGGGCGCCACGGTCTGGCTCAGCGAACTGGTCTGGCGCGATTTTTATGCGCAGATCCTGAGCAACTTCCCGCATGTGGCCACGTCCTCGTTCAAGCCGGCCTATGACGCCATCCAGTGGGAGCAGGGGCCACACGCGCAGGCACTGTTCCAGGCCTGGTGCGAAGGCCGCACCGGCTACCCGCTGGTCGATGCCGCGATGGCGCAGATCAACCAGACCGGCTACATGCATAACCGCCTGCGCATGGTCACCGCGTGTTTCCTGGTGAAGGACCTCGGCATCGACTGGCGTTGGGGCGAGGCCTACTTCGCCACGCACCTGAACGACTTCGACCTGTCGGCCAACAACGGTGGCTGGCAGTGGGCGTCCAGCAGCGGCTGCGATGCACAGCCCTACTTCCGCATCTTCAACCCGGTCACCCAGAGCGAGAAATTCGATGCTGGCGGCAAGTTCATCCGCAGGTACCTGCCCCGGCTGGCCGGGCTGAGCGGGCGCGCGATCCACAGCCCATGGCTGGCCAGCCCGGTCGAGCTGGCAGCCGCCGGTATCGAACTCGGCAGGGACTACCCGCTTCCGGTGGTGAAACACGACGAGGCGAGAGCCTCGACCTTGCTGCGCTACGCACCCGTGAAAAAACCGGCAGAGCCCGAAACGCTATAGTTTTTATAGCTGCTCGCGCTTGCCGGTTGTGGGCTGGAGGCCTTTTTTACTTCAAGCTGCAAGCTCGGCGCTGCAGTAGTGGCGAATCAGGCTGAGCAGCTCGTCCTCGGCATAGGGCTTGCCGAGGTAGTGATCGACGCCCAGTTCCTTGGCATGTTCGCGGTGCTTCTCGGCAATTCGCGACGTGATCATGATGATGGGCAGGCTGCTCAGGCGCACATCGCCGCGGATGTTGCGCGCCAGGTCGAAGCCGTCCATGCGCGGCATTTCGATGTCGGACAGCACCACCGTGGGCCGCTCTTCCTGAAGCCTTTCGAGTGCCTGCAGGCCGTCGGCCGCCATGGCCACGCGGTAGCCCTCGCGCTGCAACAGCCGCTGCGTCACGCGCCGCACCGTGATCGAATCGTCGACCACCAGAATCAGCGGAATCTGCGGGGCCGCCGGCGTGACCGGCGCCACGGCGACGCGTGCGCCACCAGAGTCACCGGCAGCAGACTGCTCCAGCATATGCGGCTCGGCGCTGTCGGAACTCCAGCCGCGTGCCTGCTGACCGTACACCGTGGCCAGCGCGACCGGGTTGTAGATCAGCACCACCGCACCCGAGGCCAGCACCGACATGCCTGCCAGGCCTGGCAGGCGCGACAGCTGGGGCCCGAGGTTTTTCACCACCACCTCCTGGTTGCCCAGCACTTCATCGACGTGCAGCGCAATCCGCTGGGCGGCGCTTCGGAAGATCACCACCGGCGCGGTTTTCCCCTGGGGTTCGTTGCTGCGGCGCGAAGCCTGCAACAAGGCGCCCGACCAGAAGAAGGGAACACTCTCACCCGCCACGTCGAGCACGCCGCTGTTGTAGGCCTGCTGCAGGTCCTTGGCGGAAATCCGGCGCACGGTCTCGACCACGTTGGCAGGCACACCCACCGAGGAGCCGCCCGCACGCAGCATGACCACCTGCGTCACCGCCGTGGTCAGCGGCAGCACCAGCTTGAAGTTGGTGCCCTTGCCCGCCACGGTGGTGGTTTCGATCCTGCCGCCGAGTGCGTTGACCTCGGAGCGGACCACGTCCATGCCGATGCCTCGGCCGGCGAGTTCCGTGACGTGTGATGCCGTGGAAAAACCAGGCATGAAAATCAGGTTGGCGGCCTCATCGTCACCGATCTGCTGGCCAGGTGCGATCAATCCGGAGGTCTCGGCCTTCTCACGAATACGCTGCAGGTCCAGCCCGGCGCCGTCATCGCGGAACTCGACCGCCACGTCGTTGCCCGACTGCTGCACGCTCACGGTGATCAGGCCGCTGGCGTCCTTGCCGGCGCCGGTGCGCGCCTCGGGGGCCTCGATGCCGTGCGCCACGCAGTTGCGCAGCAGGTGTTCGAAAGCCGGCGTCATGCGGTCCAGCATGCCGCGGTCCATCTCGATGGTGCCGCCCTGCAGGTCCAGCCGCACCTGCTTGCCGGTTTCCTTGGAGGCCTGGCGCACCACGCGGTACAGGCGTTCGGAAATGCCCTCGAACTCCACCATGCGGGTACGCAGCAAGTCGCGCTGCAGTTCCCGCGTCTGGCGGGCCTGCGCGATCAGGTCGTCTTCGGTCGCTTCAACGGTGCGCTGCAGGGTGCGCTGCACGGTCGCGACGTCGTTGACCGACTCGGCCATCATGCGCGTCAGTTCCTGCACACGGGTGAAACGGTCGAACTCCAGCGGATCAAACCCGAGCTGGGCCTCCTTGGCCTGCTGCAAGCGCGACTGCATCTGGGTTTCCGAATGCATTTCCACGTCACGCAATTGCGAGCGCAAGCGGTTCAAGTTACCGCTCAGGTCGTTGAGCGAGCCGCGCAACTGGTTCAGCTCGGCTTCCAGGCGGGAACGCGTGATCATCACCTCACCGGCCTGGTTGACCATGCGGTCCAGCAACTGCGAACGCACGCGGATCGAGCCGGAAGCGGCCGGACGCAAAGGCTGCAGGGCCGTGGCTTGCGCCATGGACATCACCACCTTGCGGCCACCTGCAGGCGAGACGGCCGTGCCTGTCGCGTTCTGCGGCTCATCCGTCTCCGATGGCGTTGCCGCCTGGGACAAGGGCGGCAAGGGCTCCACGGTTTCTGAAGTACCGGGATGGCGCAGGGCCTCGAAGTTGGCCTGCATGCCGTCAAAAGTCGCCAGCAGCGCATCGAAATCCTGCGAAGCGGCAGCGTCGGAACCCATGTGTTCAATGTCCGACTCGATGCGGTGGGCCATCTCCCCCAGCCGCATGGCGCCTGCCAGCCGTGCACTGCCCTTGAGGGTGTGCAATGCGCGCAAGACTTCATTGCGCGCGCCCAGGTTGTCAGGTCGTGCCGCCCATTGCCGCAAGGCAGCGCCCAGTTGCGGCATCAGCTCGGCACCTTCTTCCTCGAAAATCGGGAACAGGTCCGGGTCGATCACGTCAACCGCGTCGAACTCGTCGTCCATGTCCTCGTTAAAGGCCAATGGCTGGGAGGACGCTGCCGCAGGAGCGACGGGCTCAGGCGCAGCAACCGGTGCGGGAGCGGGTGCAGAAACCACCGCTGCAGCCGCATTCGAAGGCGCGGCGGAAACCAGAACCGGCGCGCTGGTCACCGCCTTGATGATGAATTTGGTGGCAGGAGCGGGCGCAACAGGGGTAAGGGCTTCCGCAGCCGGCGCCTCGACGTTCCCCGCGCTGGAAGCCGGGGGGCTGGCGGGCTCGGAGAAGTCGATCTCGCGCAAGGCCTGGAGGATTTTCGGATCGGGCTGCTTGAGGAAGCCGGCGGCGAACTGGTGCAGCAGGCGCCGGATATCTTCGGCCGCATTGATGAACAACTGGCCGTGCCTGAACCCGCTGCTGTCCGGCTGGATCTGCGACTGTTGCAAAGCGTGTTCAAGCGCACGGGCCATCTCGGAAAGGGCATCAAATCCGACTGTCGATGAACTGCCCGCGAGGGAGTGGGTCAGCGCCAGGGTCGAGTCACCGATGGGCTGGCCATGCTCCATGGTCCACTCTGTGACCTCGGTCACCAAGCGGCGGGACCATTCATCCGCCTCGTTCAAATAGACGTTGTACAGCGGAATGCCGATGCGCAGGGAGCCGATCACCTTGACCTGCTCGTCCCCGGCAGACTCCAGGGCCGCCGACTCGCTGAAGTCCTCGAAAGTGTCCGCCGCCCCGCTCTCAGGCCTTGCTGCCGGTTCGTCCGGGGCCTCTGCAGCCAGCTCCACCACGGTATCCGCCGCAGGCGCACCAACCGCTTCCCCGGCAGATGCAGGGGCCAGAAAATGTGCATCAAAGTCCATGTCCGACAGCTCGACAGGACTGGCTTGCGCCGCCTCGGGAACAGGCTCGTCGAGGTCCAGCTCAAACACGGCCGCCGGCTCGGGCGGAGCCGCGGTCACCGCGTCACTGGACAGGGACGACAGGCTGTCAAAGTCGATGCCCTGGATCTCCAGCGGCTGTTCCGGCATGGCTGGCGCCGGTTCAGGCGCCGGCGCGGGATCCATCGAGAAGTCAAAGTCGAAATCAGTGCCCGTGCCTGCGTCCAAAGACGCGGGCTCAGCCAGCACAGCCTGCTCGACAGGCGCTGGCACAGGTGCGGCTGCTTGTGGCAAGGCGATGGCAACAAACCGCGCTTCGGTTCGCATGGCATCGGCGCTGCTGCGAAATGGCGCAGCTTTCCACGCCGCGTCACGGTTGGCCGCGATGTCGTCGATCCAGGCAGCAAAACCTTCCATGGCCTGAACACACAGATCGCGGAAGTTGTCATCCGACGCCCTCTGCTCAGCCAGCCAGCCGTTGAGCAGTTGTTCCATGGACCAGGCCGCCTCGCCAAACTCGTTGAGCCCCACCATGCGCGAGCTGCCTTTGAGCGTGTGAAAGGCGCGGCGCAGTATCGTCAGCTCGCCGATGTCGCCAGGCTCAGCAGCCAGCGCGGCAAGGGCGGCTTGCGCCTGCCCGGCCACCTCGCGCGCTTCCTCCAGGAAAATGTCGCGCAGGTCGTCTTCTTCAAATTCCTCGGAGACCGCAACCGGTGCCACGGGCACAGGAGCAGGCGTCGCGGCCGCCACCAGGTCGGTCAGCGAGCTCGAATCCGGCTGGGTACTGCCGGCCACCGCCACCGCCGCATCGCGGGCAGTTTGCGCCAGCGCGGGTTGATCGGCCAGCGCAGCATGCGTCGCCAGCACGTCCAGTTTGTCACTGAGCGTTGCCGCCGACAGGCCGGCTTGCGCATCGTGAACAACGGACAGGACCTCCTGGGAAAGCTCGCCGTGCACCGTCACCGAGGCAGCGGCGTCGGACGCGGCCTGGCTTCGACCCATCAGTGGCTTGAGTTCTCCCTTGGCCTCGTCGTAAACAAACAGCTTCTTGGCCAGCGCCGGCTGGTAATTGAGCATGTCGATCAGGAAGCTCAAGGCGCCCAGATTGTTGCCCAACTGGTCAAACGTGCCGGCGGAGCGGGCCAGCTGCTCATCCACTTCCGTGACCAGCATCTGCTCCACGCTGTCGCGCATCCGCAGTACCGCGTGCGACGCCTGGTCCAGGCCGAGCACGGACAGCACACCCCGCATCTGCGACAACTGCCCAGGCACCGCGGCAAGTACCGCCTTGTCCTGGGGATTGCGGAAAAACAGGTCCAGGGATTTTTCAAGTTCGCTCAGGGAGATGCGCAACTCGCCCACCACACTGCCCATGGTCTGCTTGTCACTGACATGGCGGTACAGCTCTTCCATCCAGGCTTCCAGCGGCTGGGCTTCGCCGCCACTGCGAACACCCTCAAGCCGCTCAGCCAGGCGCGCGGTCCGGGCCGTCAGTTGCGGGTCGTTCGGATCGAGGTCATCGAAAGCAGCTTCCAGATACAACACGGCGGTAGCCACCTCGAGGGCCAGCTCGATCGGCGGGGCCTGCCCGGACCGAACCGTCGTATCGATCACCCGCGACAAGGCCTGCGCGAGTGGCTCGCTCGGGGGATGCAACTTGACCAGCGAGTCGGTGACCAGGCTGAACTGGTCGGCCACGGTCTTGAACTTGCCGACATCGCCAGCGGTCAGTGATGACCAGGTTTCCTTGGCAGACACAATTCGCTTGCGGGCCTGTGCCAGCAACGCCGGGTCAAAGCGGCCAAACTGCACCGCTTCGTAGTCCACCGGCTTGAAGCGGGCCAGGCCATAACTTGCTCGAACCGCCGACAGCACCGGCGCGTCGCTGGCACGCGCAGCGATCGCCTGCGAGCAGAAGAACAGCAAATCCTGGGCAAGGCGGTCCGAGGCATTGGTACTGCCCTTGGCAAACGCCGCGTATTGCAGCAGGATGCGCGAAGCCGCCCGTTTGACGTGAATATCGACCTTCAGGAGGCCGTGCGACAGGGCCTCGAAATAAGCTGCCGCGATTTTCCAGAACACACGCGGCTCGCCACCCGGCTGCGCCTTGGCAAAGCCAAGGCACATGTCCCTGAAGCCTTGCGCAGCCTGCGCGTCGCCGGTGCGCATGATTTTGAGGACGAGTTGGTCCAGAACCTGACGCGACGCATCGTCGTAAGGCCGGGCTTCGGCCGGCAAGTCCGTGACCGGCTCGATCCAGCGCAAGTCGAAGATCCACAGGTCTGCCGGATGAATGCGGTCAGCGCCGACCAGGCCCTGAACATCACGGTACTGCGGAAACAGGGAAACTGCAGAGACGGGCTTGTCGGCCAGCACGCCCTCGAGGTACTCGGTGAGGGCAAAACTGGCCAGCTCGACCTTGGCCGCAGCATCCTGGCTGCACAGTTCGGGGCGCTGAATGAATTTCTGCACCGCCGCTTCCATGGCCCGCAGCAGCAGTGCCGGCGCGCCCAGTCCCACCATTTCCAGCGCACCGACAGCCTGATGCAGCTGCTGGCGCGCGATACGCAACTGGCTCGCATCGAGGGCGGCCAAATCCGAACCCCGCGCGAGTTCGGCATCCCGGACGAAGCGCTTCAAAGCCTTGGCAGATCCATCCAGTGATTTACGCAGCTCGTCCAGCACCCACGCCAGCGGGCCCAGATCATTGACAGCCACGTCCACTTCAGTGGCTGTTGAATTCAGGTCGTTCGATTGCATAGATGGCGGGCCGGTTCATAAATCGGATGTCACGGGCAGGAAAAACAGGTCCGCCTCAGGCAATCTTGAATCGCGACACGGACTGGCGAAGTTCTTCCGCCATCCGCGACAAGTCACGTACCTGCTGGGCCGTCGATCGGGTACCCTCTCCGGTTTGTTCCGTCACCGCAAAAATGTGCTGGATGTTGCCGGCCACCACGTTGGCCGATTCCGCTTCACGGGACGCCGAGGCAGAAATCTGCTCAATCAGGTCGGCGAGCCGGCGTGACACCAGGTCAATCTCGGACAGTGCGGTACCGGCGCTGTCTGACAGCTTGGCCCCTTCGACCACACCCTGCGTCGAGCGTTCCATAGCGGCCACCGCATCCTGCGTGTCGGTCTGAATCGCCTTCACCAGTGCAGAAATCTGGCGCGTTGCATCGGCAGAGCGTTCAGCCAGTCGCTGCACCTCCTCGGCCACCACCGAGAAGCCCCGTCCGGCTTCACCGGCAGACGCCGCCTGAATGGCGGCATTGAGCGCCAGCACGTTGGTCTGCTCGGTAATGTCGGAAATCAGTTCGGTAATTTCACCAATCTCCTGGGAAGATTCACCGAGCCGCTTGATCCGCTTGGAGGTTTCCTGGATCTGGTCGCGAATGGAGTTCATACCGCCGATCGCGTTCTGCACGGCCTGCAATCCCGATTCGGCGGCGGTCAGCGACTGGCGCGCCACCTGGGAAGATTCCTGGGCCTGGCTGGACACCTGGTTGATTCGGGTTGCCATGTCGAGCACCGACTGGCCAGTCTCGCGAATCTCGCGGAGCTGCTCCGTCGAAGCCGCCAGCAGCTCGGTCGATGTGCTTTCCACCTGTGCCGTGGTTTGCGCCACCCGGGTCGCCGTGTTCTGCACGTTACCCACCAGCTGGCGCAACTCCTCCACCGTGTAGTTCACCGAGTCGGCAATGGCGCCGGTGATGTCCTCGGTCACCGTGGCTTCCTGGGTCAGATCACCCTCGGCCACTGTCTGCAACTCGTTCATCAATCGCAAAATGGCCGCCTGGTTGGCGTCATTCACGCGCTTGGCATCCTGCTCCTGGCCCTTGGCTTCCAGCCGCTGGCTTTCAGCAACACCCTGACGCTGCCGGCTGTCCAGCACCTGCAAACGCGCCAGGCCGGCCGCACACAGCAGTGCGAACGCCGCAGCAATGGCCAGGGTGGTCAGGGCGCCGACGCCCAGACCGGTTTGCGAAGAGAGCTTGCCCTGGATGTCTTCCAAGCCGCGGCGCAGGGGTTCGCTGTCAGAAATAATCGAGGCCTGCGCCTCGCGTGCCGACACCAGGCCCTGCAAGTTCCCGAGAATCGCACCCGCCTGAACCCGTGTCTGCTCATACAGCGCCATCAGCGCGTCCAGCCGCTCCCGGGTCTGCGGGTCCTTGGAACCGGTCAGGCGCAGTTCGGGGCTGCCTTCCTGCAAACCCTGGGCAATTTCCTTGAAGGAGTTCAGGTCCTTGCCAAGCAGGAACACCGCCTCGGGACTCACACCCTCCATGGTCAGGAACTCATTGGCGGATTTACCAATACGCTGCGTCAACATCACGAGCTGGCCGGCCGCAGAAATTTCGGCGGCTGCGGCGTTCTGCTGAAGCTTGAGCGACGACACGGTTTCGGCAATCTCCAGCAGGTCGGAAGACTGCCGGTTGATGGTGCGCAGCGCGTTACCCACCTGGGTCAAAATCGCCTGCTGGGCCATCACGGTGGATGCATTTTTCTCGGCGCGCTCCGCCAGCGGCGTCACGGTGTCGACGTCCGGCTGCAGTTCCGGGGCGACGGCTTCGAGGCGCAGGGACTGATCGCCTGCACGCAGGCCGCGCACAGTTTTTGCCAGCACGTCCGAGCTTTCACGCACTTCCGGGAAAGCCTGCGCGCTACCCACCAGCGCCTGGGAAACCGACTTCGCCAGTCGTTGCGACTGCATCAGCGACTGGCCGGTGGCCGCCACCTGCTGCGCCACCTGGTCCGCCTGATTCAGCGCCACAAAAGTCACGGATGCCAGCACCACGACCGCAAAACCCAGCAACACCACAAGAATCTGCTGGTGAGCGCCCATGCGCCGGCGGCCCAACACCGGGAGCGACAACAATTCCCCGTCTTCGGACCGGTCGTCTTCGTTCTGGCTTTCGGGCCCGTCGCTGGCGTCTTGCGAGGACGTGGCCGCTGCCATGCTGCCCGATGCACTCATGGCACCCGTCGCGAGCGGATCAACCGACATGTCGAGCGAAACATCATCCATGCTGTCCTGGGGCGCAGCGGGCTTTGTTTTGAATAGCTTCTGGATAGTTTCAATGACAGACATGGTGAGCCTTCCGGGAAAAACGTAAACGCGCTAGGCGCTGATGGTCAAAAAATGGGCTTGTTGCGCGAGCGACTGCAGGTTGATTTCCTGCCAGATGGCGCCGTTGGCGTCCACATAACTGTGTCCAAAAAACTCGGGCGATTCGGGCGACTTTTCGGTGAAGTCGGTGAAAGCATCCGGGTTGCGCAAGCCCGACAGCTTGTCAATCTGCAGGGCACAGTTGATTTCCAGGGCACTGTTGAGCGCCACCAGCCGGGACTCCGTGCGCGCCATCTCGCTGCGCGGAGGCGGCATTTTTCCGGTCACAAAACTGGCCAGGTCGACAATGCCGTACAGGCCGCCGCGCAAGTTGGCCACGCCGGCAAACCATGCCTGCGTGTAAGGCACGTTCTGCGCACTGACCCAGGGGAAAATTTCGCCGGACTGGTTCAGGGGAAACAGGTATTTGTCGCCTCCCGCCTCCACCGCGAGCCAGGAAGCCGTGACACCCTGCGTCTTGGCGGCTTGCAGCCTGTCGGCCAGGCGGCTTTGCAGTTCTCTAAGTGCTTGTCGGTTGGCCATGCTTTAGTGATATCGGTGACGAATCAGCCCAGCGCCTTGATTTTGGCCATCAAGTCGTCGGCATCCACCGGTTTGGTGATGTAGTCCTTGGCACCCTGGCGCATGCCCCAGACACGATCGGTTTCCTGATTCTTGCTGGTGCACATGATGATGGGCACGTCGGCGTACAGGGGATCCCGCGTGATGGCGCGCGTGAGCTGAAAGCCATTTTGCCCGGGCATCACCACATCCATGAGGATGAGGTCGGGTTTTTCCTCGGCAAGCCGACGGAAGGCGTCTTCAGCGTTCTCAGCGGTTTTCACCGAGAAACCGTTCTTGCCGAGCAGGTCGGTCATGAACATCAGCTCGGTTTTGGAATCGTCCACGATCAGAATTTTTTTGATTGCCATTACGCTACTCCTTGTTTTGCGCTGCCCAGTTCCTGCACGGTTTGCAACAACTGATCTTTGGTAAACGGCTTGGTCAGGTAGTCCTGGGATCCGACCATCCTGCCTCTTGCCTTGTCGAAAACGCCGTCTTTGGAAGACAGCATCACAATCGGTACGGTTGAGAATTTCGGGTTGCGCTTGATGATCGCGCAGGTCTGGTAACCATCCAGACGCGGCATCAGGATGTCGCAGAAAATCAGGTCCGGCAGGTAGTCATTGACTTTGGAGAGGGCATCAAAGCCATCCTCGGCCAGCAGTACCTCATGGCCGCCCTGTTTCAGGAATATCTCTGCGCTGCGCCGTATGGTATTGCTGTCGTCGATGACCAATACCTTGAGCCCTGAACTGGGAATACTCACTGACTGTGCTCCTTATGACGCGCAGCCCACAGACAGGCGTCTGCTGCGCGTTTGTTTAGACAACCGACCCGGCCATTCAGATTTGAACCATTTCAAAGTCCTCTTTTCGCGCGCCGCACTCCGGACAGGTCCAGTTCATCGGCACCTGGGCCCAGGGCGTGCCTGCCGCAATGCCGTGTTCCGGCGCCCCTGTCGCTTCGTCGTAAATCCACCCACAGATTAAACACATCCAGGTCATTGTTTGAGTCACAGCTTAAGTTGCCTTCGAATAGAATGCAACAATTGTATCGAGGCGGCGTTGCTTATTCGCGTACAGGTCAAAATCCAGCCTATGGCAAACCCCAACCCACCGCCTCCGGACGCCCCGCAAATCGAAGCCGAGGATGGCGAAACCGCTCCCGCCTGCGTGATGGCCTTCAATGCCAACGACCCCAGCGGCGCCGGCGGGTTGACGGCCGACGTCACCGCCATCACCTCGGCCGGCGCCCATGCGCTGGCGGTGGTAACCGGTGCCTATGTGCGCGATACCGCAGAAATTTTCGATCACATTTCATTCGATGAAGAAGCGGTCACCGAGCAGGCCCGCACCGCGCTCGAGGATATGCCGGTCAGCGCCATCAAGGTCGGCTTTGTCGGCAATCCGGAGAACATCAGCGCCATCGCCGAGATCGCCTCGGACTATGCCGATGTGCCGCTGATTGCCTACATGCCCAACCTGTCCTGGTGGGACGAGGAGGCCATCGACAACTATCTTGATGCGTTTCGCGAACTGCTGTTGCCGCAAACCACCGTGCTGGTGGGCAACCACAGCAGCCTGTGGCGCTGGCTGTTGCCCGACTGGGCCGGCGACAAAAGCCCGTCGGCTCGCGACATCGCCAAGGCCGCCGCTGAATCGGGCGTGCCTTACACGCTGGTCACCGGCATTCCCCTGCCCGAGCAGTTCATCGACAACGTGCTGGCGACGCCGCAAGCCGTTCTCTACAGCGAAAAATTCGAGCGCTTCGAGGCGGTGTTCGCCGGGGCCGGCGACACGCTGACAGCCGCCATCACGGCCTTGCTGGCCAACGGACACAACCTGCAGGCCGCCACCAGCGAAGCCCTGACCTATCTCGACCACAGCCTGGACGCCGGTTTTCATCCGGGCATGGGCAACATCGTGCCGGACCGGCTGTTCTGGGCGCAGACCGACACCGACGACACCGATGATGAGGACGGCGAAGCCGCCAACGCTGAACCGGATCCCTCCCTGCCTTCCTTTGAGCTCCCCACCAATGGCACCAAGCACTAGTCCCGACAACTCCCGCAATGCCCAGCTGTTCGAACGCGCCCGCGCGCTGATCCCCGGCGGCGTCAATTCTCCGGTGCGCGCCTTCAAGGCGGTCGGCGGCACGCCGCGCTTCGTGCAACGAGCCCAAGGCGCCTGGTTCTGGGATGCCGACGGCAAGCGCTACATCGACTACATCGGTTCCTGGGGTCCGATGATTCTGGGCCATGGCCACCCCGCCGTGGTCGAAGCCGTGCAGAAAGCCGTGCTGGATGGTTTTTCCTACGGCGCGCCCACCGAGCGGGAAGTCGAGCTGGCCGAGGAAATCGTGAAACTGGTGCCCTCCATCGAGATGCTGCGCCTGGTCAGTTCGGGCACCGAGGCCACCATGAGCGTGATCCGGCTGGCGCGCGGCGCCACCGGTCGCAGCAAGATCATCAAGTTCGAGGGCTGTTACCACGGTCACTCCGACGCCCTGCTGGTCAAGGCCGGCTCCGGCCTGGCCACTTTTGGCAGCCCGACCAGCGCCGGTGTGCCGCCTGAGGTCGTGCAACACACCCTGGTGCTCGAGTACAACCACCTCGCCCAGCTCGAAGAAGCCTTTTCAGTGCACGGCAAGGACATTGCCTGCCTGATGATCGAGCCGATTGCCGGCAACATGAACTTTGTGCGCGCCAGTGTTCCCTTCATGAAACGCTGTCGCGAACTGTGCACGCAATACGGTGCGCTGCTGGTGTTCGACGAAGTGATGACCGGCTTTCGCGTCGCCCTCGGGGGCGCACAAAGCCTTTATGCCCGGAGCATTCCGGGATTCAAACCCGACATGACGGCGCTGGGCAAGGTCATCGGCGGCGGCATGCCGATGGCCGCGTTCGGCGGCACGCGCGCGGTGATGGAGCAGTTGGCACCGCTGGGCCCGGTCTACCAGGCCGGCACGCTGTCGGGCAACCCGGTGGCCACGGCCTGCGGGCTGGCCACCTTGCGCGAATTGCAGAAACCCGGTTTTTACGAAGCCTTGGCTAAGCGCACCCGCAGCCTGACCAGCGGCCTGACGCAAGCAGCCGCGCAGGCCGGCGTCAGCTTCTGCGCGGACAGCGAAGGCGGCATGTTCGGTTTTTTCCTGCTGGACAAGTTGCCGCAGAACTACGCCACGGTCATGACCACCGACAGCCCGGCCTTCAACCGCTTCTTCCACGCCATGCTGGACAAGGGTGTGTACTATGCGCCGGCGCTGTATGAAGCCGGCTTTGTCAGTGCGGCGCACACGGCGGAAGACATTGCCGCCACTGTCGAGGCCGCTGCCCAGTTCTTTGCTGGGCGCTGACGTCAGTTACGGGCGTCACGCTTCGTCCCCGGTTGGCCCTTGCCGGTAGGGCTTAACTCCCCACTCCCAACCCCCCCGCCCTTCCCTCGCCCCGATGGGCGAGAGAAGGGAGCCTCATTTGGCCGCGTGTGCTGCGCTCGCGTGCAAACATGACGGCCGCTTGGGATTCCCGTCCTTGAAGCGCTGCGCGCTTCAAGGACTCCGGACTTTGTCTCTGGTACTTGATTTTCTCTTCCCCACCCGTCGGGCTGGGCCGAGGAGCGCAGCCGACAACGGATCAGGACGGGCGATTGTCTGAGCGCAGCGAGTTCGAGCCCGGCCCCGTTTTCGGCGAGCACCGCAGGTTGCCCGTAGCGAAGCGAAGGGACCCAGACCATCGGGTCGCCTTCTCTTTGCTTACTTTCTCTTGGCGAAGCAAGAGAAAGTGAGTCGCCCGCCGGGGCGAGACCCGGCTTGTTGGCAAACCTCAACATCACTAGGGAATCCCAGATAACGCCTCCCCCAAATTCTTTTGCACAATCAACGCCATGAAACTCACCTCCCTCCCCCTCCTCGCGGCCCGCACCCTGGCAATCTCCTCCCTCACCGTGCTGGCCCTGTCCGCCACGGTCACGACTGCGCAGGCCCAGCCCAAGGTCATGCGCATCATCGTGCCCTATGCACCGGGTGGCCCGATCGACGTCACCGCGCGCCTGATGGCCGAACGTGTCAAGGACTCGCTCGGGACGGTGATCATTGAAAACCGCCCGGGCGGCGGCGGCAACATCGGCGCGGACGCCGTCGCCAAGGCGGCGCCGGACGGCATGACCATAGGCATTGCCGCCGTGGCCACCCACGCGATCAACCCCTGGCTGTACAGCAAGATGCCGTACAACGCGGCCACCGACTTCGCGCCCATCACGCAAATGCTGCGTGTGCCCAACGTGCTGGTGATCAACGCCGACACCGCCAGGCGGCTGAACATCAACACCCTGGCCGACCTGATCAGTTATGCCAAGGCCAATCCCGCCAAGCTCAACTACGGCAGCGGCGGCAACGGCAGCGCGGGCCACCTGGCCGGCGAAATGTTCAAGGCGCAGGCCGGCATCTTCGCGCTGCACATTCCCTACAACGGCGGCAACCCGGCGCAGCTGGCGCTGCTGAGCGGCCAGGTGGACTTCAATTTCGACAACCTGGCCACCGCCTCGGCCAACATCAAGGCCGGCAAGCTCAAGGCGCTGGCGGTGACGACCAGCGCCCGCAGCGCCGTGCTGCCCGAGGTGCCCGCCGTGGCCGAGACCCTCAAGGGTTTTTCGATCGACACCTGGTGGGGCCTGGTGGCGCCGGCCGCGACCCCGAAAGACGTGGTCGCCAAACTCAACCAGGCCTTCGTCGCCGCGCTGAACTCCCCGGAAGCCAAAACACGTTTTGCAGCGCTGATGGCGGAGCCGGTGGCCAACACGCCCGAGCAGTTCGGCGCCTTCATGAAGTCGGAACTGGCGAAGTATGAAAAAGTGGTGAAGGCCTCGGGCGCACGCGTCGACTGATTCTCAAGCCATTCAGGCCCCCAGCCCATGGCTGGCATGCGCAAGCAGCTATCGAATCAATAGCAAGCTGGCGCCGCGCCCGGGCCGGCGGAAAAGCTCAGCGCGCCACCCGGTAAGGCTCGTCGGCGACCACAAAATCCTGCTCTGCCAGAGCCTGGTCCATCCACGCCTTGACACCGGGCAAGGCGCAAACACGGTTGACGTAGCCGGTGATGGGGGCCGGCACCGGCAGGCCATAAGTTTTCAGTCGCATGCAGACTGGTGCGAAGTAGGCGTCGGCGATCGAAAACCCGCCGAACAACAGCGCACCCCGGTACTGTTCAAGCAGTTCGGTCCACATCGTGACGATGCGCTGCACATCGCTCCGCACCGCCGCCTGGTCGCGCCAGACGATGGCGCCGGTTTGCGACAAGTCGGCTTCGATGTTCATCGGGCAGGCGCTGCGCAGTGCGCCAAAGCCCGAGTGCATTTCCGCGCAAACACTGCGGGCCCGGGCGCGGGCTTTGGCATCCTGCGGCCAAAGCTGTTTGTCGGGAAATTTTTCGGCCAGGTATTCGGCGATGGCCAGCGTGTCCCAGACGGCGAAGCCTTCGTCCACCAGCACCGGCACCCGGCCGCCCGGGCTGACGGCCAGCACCGCCTGCTTGAAGCTCGATCCCGCGCTGAACGGGTCGGCGCCAAAACGCACCATCACTTCCTCGAAGGGGATGCCTGCCTGCTTGAGCAGCACCCAGGGGCGCATGGACCAGGACGAGTAGTTCTTGTTGCCGATGTAGAGCTTGAGCACAGGGCCTCCCTTGAAGATGAACGCCAATGCTACTGTGCCGCGGCCAGCCGATTGATGCGAAAAGGCGCGCCTATTGATGTTTGCCCGGGGCAGCCGCCTAGAACCGCCCCGCGGTCTTGCGCTTGAGCACCAGGTTGCTGCGCAGGCCCCAGCCGCCGGCGGTGGGTCCAAGGTAGCTGGGTGCAATGGCTTCGAGGGAAGCCGGCGTGATGCCCAGCGCCTCCAGGCCGGGCAGGTTGCCGCTGGCAATGTTGGGCAGGCTCATGGAATCCAGGTTGTCGCGGCTCATCAGGGGTTCCCCGGGCGCGAGCGCCATCAGGCGGGCCTGCAGCCGGCCCAGCGCCGCGGGCAGGGGCAACACCGGTCGGCCGCGGCCGTGGTTGACACCACTGAAGCGGCCCGCCAGTTCGACCAGTTGCCGCAGGGTGAAGATGTCCGGGCCGCAAGCTTCGAAGGTCTGGCCGGTCGTGGCATGCAGGTGGGCATCCTGCAGGCAGTGCGCGATGGCGCTGGCCACGTCTTCCGCCCACACCGGCTGGAACAAGGCATGGCTGGCGGCCAGCGGGATCACCGGGAACACCTTTTGCAATTGCGCAAAGGTGTTGAGGAACTTGTCGCCGTTGCCGAACATCACGCTGGGCCGCAACATCGTCAGGGCCAGCTCCGCATGGTGCAGCACCACCTCGCCCTGTCCCTTGCTGCGCAAATACATGGACGGCGCGGCGTCCGGGTTGCGCGCGTCCGCACCCAGCGCGCTGACATGGATCAGGCGTGTCACGCCGGTCGCCGCGCAGGCGCGCGCGATTTTTTGCGGCAGCGCCACGTGGGCGCGTTCGAAGGAGGCCTGCGTGCCATGCAGGATGGCGACCAGGTTGACCACCGCGTCATGGCCGGCCACGATGCGGGTGAGTGCTGCATCGTCGTGCACATCGGCCAGCACCACATCGAGGGAAGGCAGCATCTGGATGTCGCGCGCACTCGCCTCCCGGCGTGTCGGCACTGTCACGCGCCATTGCAGCTGCGCCAGTTTTTCGCAGAGGTGGCGGCCGACAAATCCGGTGCCACCGAGAATCAGGATTTTTTTCATAACTGTTATTAAACGCTTTCAAGCCGCCGGATGCAAAAGACCCGCGGCCTTCTGGTGATTTTCCACCGCAGCCCTTTAAAGACGGGCGCAAGATGCTCCTGAAATTATAGCGATGCAGTCGCTGCCAGCGCCCGCAACACCCGGCCCGGAGCCTGCAGTGTAGGCAGCCGCCGCAACAATTGTGGGCATCACGGCCTACAGCCTGCAGCCCGGCCGCTTCCCATAATCGGAGCATGAATATTTTTGAAGCCCTGCGCACCAGCCATGAAACCCAGCGCGGCCTCGCCGACGCCCTGATCAACACCTCCGGCGACAGCAAGGAGCGCGAGGTCCTCTTCAAGGAGTTGAGGACGGAGCTCGCGGCCCACGCTGCTGCCGAAGAACGTTTCTTTTACGTGCCGCTGATTGGTCACGACATGACGCAGGAACCGTCGCGTCATGGCATCGCCGAGCACCATGAGATGGACGAACTGGTGGAAAAACTCGAGGACACCGACGCCAGCTCTCCGGCCTGGCTGGCCGTGGCGAAAGAGCTGCACCACAAGATCTACCACCACCTCAAGGACGAGGAACAGGGCATTTTCCAGCTGGCCGGCAAGGTCCTCACCGAAGCCGAGAAGCTGTCGCTGGCCAGGGACTATGAAGGCGAGTTTGTCTCGCAACGCCTGAAAGACTGATCAGTCGTCGGTCCGGATGCGCTGACGGGGCAGGTCCCGGTCCGCGTCCCCGTCGGTGATCAGGGGCGCCGGTTTGTCGATCAGCCTGACCAGCACCGGCACCAGGGCCAGCACCACCAGGGCCAGCACGGTCGCCAGCACCGCCGTCAGCTCACGGCCCAGACCCGAGGCCACCCCGATGGCGGCCGTGAGCCAGAGGCCGGCGGCCGTGGTGAGGCCCTTCACGTCGCCAGTCTTGTCTCCCTTGAGGATGGTGCCCGCGCACAGGAAACCCACACCGGCCGTCAGGCCCTGGATCACGCGGCTCAGGTCATCCTTTTCCATGCCCAGCTGTTGCGACACCAGCACAAACAGAGCCGCCCCCATGGCCACCAGCATATGGGTGCGCACGCCGGCCGCCTGGCCCTTGTGCTCGCGCTCCCATCCCAGCAAGCCGCCCAGCACGGCCGCCACCATCAGGCGCAAGACCACCTGGGTGGTCTGCCCCAGGTCGGACAGGTCGGAAAATTCGGTGGCAACCGTGCCGGCAATCTGTTGCCACCAGCTGGGGTTCATTCGCGTCTCCTGCGCCTTGGGAAAGCTGTTAATTTAGCCTGCATGTGGCCGGCGGCCAATAGGCGCACACCTACAAAACCGTTGCGGCGTGCGGCGATGCCGCCCGGTCTCCGCGCGCTGCCAGTCGCTGCCTTCCAGCCCTGCCGGACGCCCGTCATCAGCCACGCCTTCGGGTGCACCCTGCAGCCGCAGCTCAGGGCATCTTCTCGTCCGGCGGTGGCGCCGAAGCGTCGCGCGGACCCACCGTGCCCAGCCGCGCCTTCAGTGATTGCGGCTGGCCGCTGAGCAGCGCGGCGTAGTTGGTGGTGTTGGACAACACCTTTTTGACGTAGTCGCGGGTTTCGCTGAAAGGCACGTTTTCAGCCCAGATCGCCGCCTCGATCACCGGGCCGTTGCGCCAGGCGCGGGGACGGCCCGGGCCGGCGTTGTAGGCGGCAGCGGCCAGCGGCATGGAGCCGCCGAAGTCGTCCAGCGCACGCTTGAGGTAGGCCGTGCCGATCACGATGTTGGTGTCGCGGTCGTTGATCTGGTCGGCGGTGAACCCGGCCAGGCCGATGTAACGCGCGGTTTCGCGCGCGGTGGCGGGCATCACCTGCATCAGGCCGGAGGCGCCCACATGGGAGCGCGCGTCCATGATGAAACGCGACTCCTGGCGAATCAGGCCGTAGACATACGCCGGGTCCAGCCCGATATCGCGGCTGCGCTGCGTGACGGCCTCACGGAATGGCGTGGGGAAACGCTGCTCGGCATCGAAGGCGTTCGGCGTGCGTTCGCTGGTGTTGATGCAGCGGTCCCAGATGGAACGGTCGCAGGCGAATTGCGCAGCAGCCAGCAGCTCGCGTTCGCCCATGCCGCCGCGGGTGTGCAGGTTGGTGCTGTAGTTCCACTCGCGCACGCCTTCGCTGCGCAGGCCGATGGCAATCGCATAGGCGCCGCGGTTCAGGCCGGGGTTCAGGCGTGCCGCTTCCCTTTCTTCGGCGCTCAGCGCCGGTGGCCGGGCCGGCAGCGTGATTTTCTGGCCCAGTTCCTCGAGCGCGAGCTGTTCGTAAAAGCCGCGCACCGAGGCGATGGACTGCAGCAGGGCCAGCGCTTCGGCGCGTTGCGGCGAAGGCTGGGCGCCGGCCGCAGGCGGCGGCGCATTGCCCAGCAGTGCGCGCGCCTTCCAGTAGACCCAAACCGGCTCCTTGCGCGCGCCTTCGCTCATGGCGTTGATGCCGGCCAGCACCTGCGACCAGCGTTGGGTGCCGCCGGCACGCAGGGCGGCGCGAACCTTCCAGCCCAGCATGTCGTCGCTGAGGTCGGTGTTCCGGCTGACCCGGGCGAAGTAGCCGACCGCGTCATCGCTGGCCAGCCGCGAGGCGGCCTGCCGGCCAATCGCGCCCCAGACCCAGTTGCGCTCTTCCTCGTTGAGCTGCATGGCCCACTTGTCCTGCATGAAACGCGCTGCGCCGTCGGCATCGCTGCTGGCCAGCTTGACCAGCGCCAGCACGATGATTTCCTTGCGTACCCGGCTGATGGCGATCACCTTGGTGGCCAGGAAACGCGCCGGGCTGGCGTTCAGTTCGGTCACCAGACCGACAGCTTCGGGCGCAATGATCTCGACCGCCTCACGGGCCGCGCGCGGCCGGTTGGCCTCGGTCGCCAGCCTGGCCTTGATCCAGGCATCATGCGCCGTCAGGTTGCGGTTGCCGATCAGGCGCGAGGCGGCGGATGTGCAACCGTCGCTGGCGTCACGCTGCGAGAACCAGTTCCTGCGGATTTCCTCGGCCAGTTGCGCATCCGCACCCGGGTTTTTCAGGTGTTCGATCAGCAGGGCGTAACAACGCACGTCGCGGTCATCGCCCATGCGGTAGGCGGGGTACTCGGCGGCAAACGCCGCCCAGTCCCGGCGCTGGCCCAGCAGCAGCAGCCAGTCGTTGCGCAGGCGGTCTTCCTGGTAGCTGCCGGCATACCGCGCCATGAAGTCCTGCACCTCGCGCGCACTGGCTTCGTCGAGCCGGGCCTTGAGTTCCCAGTAGGCGGCCCAGGGTTCGAGGGCATGGCCCTGCGCCTGCGGCAGCAGTTGCGACAGGCGGTTTTTGTCGCCACGTTTGAAGGCCTTGTTCATCTCCACCAGCACCTCGTCGGCGCGCGAAGCATTGTTTTGCGCCCACGTGGGCTGCAGGATCAAAAAGGACGAGAGGCCCGAAATCAGGGCAGTGACAACAAATTTGGATAGCATCGGGTCATTATGGACAAATTAACTGCGCGAAAAGCGTTGATTGAACAACGCCTGAACCTGCCCGACCGCCTACAGCGCGCCGACCTGTTACAGCGGGTCATGCGGATCTGGCTGGTCGGCCGCGAGGATGCGGTGATCGGGGCCTACTGGCCGATCAAGGGGGAGTTCGATCCGCTGCCGGCCCTCTACCGCTGGCAGGAAGACGCCATTTTAAGCCAGGGTTCGGAGTCGAGTCAGGCGCCAGGCCATGAGGGACGGGCGGAAGCAGCTACTGAAAACATAGCAAACCGGTCACCGCGCAAGATCGGCCTGCCGGTGGTCAACAAGCTGCACAAAACCCTGACCTTCCATGCCTGGTACCCCGGTTGCCCGATGGAAGAAGACGCTTATGGCATCCCCAAGCCCAAGGACACCGAGATCATCGTGCCGACCCTGCTGTTTGTCCCCTGTGTGGGTTACGGGCCGGGCGGCTTCCGGCTCGGCTATGGCGGCGGCTTTTACGACCGCACGCTGGCGACCCTGCAGCCCAAACCCTTCACCGTCGGCCTGGGCTACAGCCACGGCTGGCTGCCCGACCTGGAGCCCGAGCCGCACGATGTGCCGCTCGATGCCATCCTCAATGACAACGGGGTGGTCTGGCCGGTGTGACTTCGGGGGCAGGTCGCAATGCCCGTGCTGCGGCGTGTCTGCGGAACACGCGGGCTAAGGCAGGGTGAAGCGCAGGGTGGCCCCTTCTCCCGGCCTGGCCTCTGCCCACAACCGGCCCTGGTGCCGGTCCACGATGCGTTGCACGATGCTCAGGCCGATGCCCGAACCCTCGAATTCGTCCAGGCGGTGCATGCGCTGGAAGGGCGTGAACAGCTTGGCGGCATCGGCCATGTCAAACCCGGCGCCGTTGTCGCGCACAAAATAAACCGTTTCGCCGGGCTGCGGCTCGGACCCGACCACGATGCGGGGCTGCGCGGTCCGCGCGGTGAACTTCCACGCGTTGCCGATCAGGTTTTCCAGCAGGATGCGTGTCAGGCCGGGGTCGGCATGGACGCGCAGGCCGGGCGCGATGGAGACATCGACCTTCCTGCCGGTATCCGCCTGGCGCAAGCTGTCCACGATGCTCAGCGCCAGCTCGCTCAGGTCGACCTCGGCGGTTTGCATGTGCTGGCGCGACGCGCGCGCCAGGCTGAGCAGATCGTCGATCAGACGCGACATGCGCTCCGCGTTGACCAGCACCCGTTTCAGCAGCCCGCGCGAGGCCTCGTCGAGTTGTCCCTCGGTTTTGCTCAGCACCAGGCTGCTGAAGCCGTTGATGGCGGCCAGCGGAGCACGCAAGTCGTGCGACACCGAATAGTTGAAGGCCTCGAGCTCGGTGTTGGCCGCCACCAGCTCCGCCGTGCGGGCCTGGACGGTTTCTTCCAGGTCCGCGTTGAGGCGGCGCAACTCCTCCTCGGTCTGCCGGCGGATGTCTTCCTTTTCGTAGTTCTCCAGGGCAAACGAGACATCGGCGGCCACTTCCGCCACCAGGTCCTCGAGCGATGCATCAAAGTAGTCTTTTTCACCCGCGAACAGGGTCAGCACGCCGACGACATGCTGGCCCATGTACAGCGGGCAGGCGGCCGCGGCCTGCAGGCCGGCCTGCTGCAGGCTGTCGCGGATGGGTTCCAGCGCCGGGTCGGCCTGCACATCGTTGCACAGGTAGATGCGTCCTTCGCCCAGGGCGATTTCGGCCGGCGTGCGCCTGGGTCCGCGCAGGCTGAACTTTCCGGTGCGGGCAAACCATTCGGGGCCGGGACCGCTCCAGGCCACGGGGACCACCTCACCACTGCCGATGTCGATCATGCCAATCCAGGCCAGCGTGAAGCCCCCCCGCGTCACGGCAATCCGGCACACCGTGTCGAACAGCAGATCGCGCTGGTCGATATGCACGATGGCCTGGTTGGTTTCGCTGAGCACGGCGTAACGCCGGTTCAGCTTCTGGATGCGGGCTTCGGATTCGGTGAGCGCGGCCACCCGCTGCTCGAGCTGCTGGCTGCGTTTTTCCAGCTTTTTGACCAGCACCTCGTTGTACAGCTTGAGCGTGTCCTGCTCGTCAGCGGCCGGCGCGCGCATGCCGTGGCCGTCCCGGGACACACGCGCCAGCACCTCGTGGATGCACTGCATCAGGGCTGGCGGTTCGGTCGGCTTGATGAGGAAGGCATCGGCGCCCATGTCCCGGGCCAGCGCCTCGTCACCGGGGTCGGTGTAGGTGGCGGTGTACACCACAAAGGGAATCGCGCGCAGCCTGTCATCGGCCTTCCAGTGGCGCAGCAGCGTGTAGCCGTCCATCACGGGCATCAGCAGGTCGCTGATGACGAGATCGGGCGGCGTCAGGCGCGCGTGCTCCAGCGCCTGGCCGCCGTGCAGGGCTTCGTCGACCTCGAAGCCATGACCCTGCAGCAGCGCGCGCAGCAAATACAGGTTTGCGGCATGGTCATCGACGATCAGCACGCGCGTCATGCGTTCACCACGCCGTCCGGGGGCAGCACAAAGGCCTCGACGGCTGCCGCAAAAGTCAGGGGGTCGATCGGTTTTTCGAGGTAGCCGTTACAGCCGGCGGCAATGCAGCGTTCGCGGTCACCGGGCATCGCGTAAGACGTGACGGCCACCATGGGCGTGTCCTTGAGCCTGGCATTGGCGCGCAGCGCACGCGCCACCGCGTAACCGTCCATGCCGGGCAACTGGATGTCCAGCAGGATCAGGGCCGGCTGAAACTGGCCGGCCAGGGCGATCCCGGTGGGGCCATCGCCGGCGTGAACAATCTCCCATCCGCGCGCCTGCAGCAGGAAAGTCACGAGATAGCGGTTCTGCTCGTTGTCCTCGATCAGCAAGATTTGCCTGTTCATCCTGGCTTTCCCGCCCCGGTGGGGCCCAGAGGCAGGGTAACACTGAACACACTGCCTTGTTGCCAGACACTTTCCGCGTCGATCGTGCCCCCCATGAGTTCGGCCAGCCGCCGGCAAATGGCCAGTCCGAGTCCGGTGCCTTCGTGCTTGCGCGACAACACCGAGTCCACCTGCCGGAAGGGCTTGAACAGCATCGCCATGTCCTCGGGCCGGATGCCGATACCGGTATCGGTGATGGCCATGCGAACCGCCGCAGCCGGTGCCTGCGCCGGTCCAGCCTGCCAGCCGGCAAGCAGCGAGACATCCAGCGTGACGCCGCCCTGCTCGGTGAACTTGATGGCGTTGCCCAGCAGGTTGAGCAGGATCTGCTCGACGCGGCGCGCATCGCCGGTCATCCCGCCGACATCCCGCGCGAGCCTGACATCCAGCGACAGGCCCTTCCTGTCGGCCAGCGGACCGACGATGCCGATGACCTTGCGGATCGATGCCACCAGGTCGAAGGGCGCACTGGCCACCCCGAGTTCGCCAGCCTCGATCTTGGAAATGTCGAGAACGTCGTTGATCAGTGCCAGCAGGTGGCGAGAGCTGTCGCGGACCATGCCCAGTTGCCTGGCCTGCTCGTCGTTGAGCGGGCCGGCCAGGCCCTGCAGCACAATGCCCGTGAAGCCGATGATCGAGTTGAGCGGGGTACGCAGTTCATGGCTCATGGTGGCCAGAAAGGCCGATTTCATGCGGTCCGCCGCCTCGGCAGCTTCCTTGGCCACACCCAGTTCCAGCGCCAGCTGGCGTTGGCGCTGCTCGCTGTCGCGCAGGCGGCCAGCCGTACGGCGCAGCGCCACGCCCCAGGCCAGGCTCGCCAGCAGCAGCAGCGTCGTCGCCAGCACCGCCCATTTCACCCAGGGCGGGAAGTCCTTGCGCAGGTCACCGGCGGTCCAGCGCCGCAGCGAGCTGTAGTACACGGACGACGAGTCGTTCCTGAATTCAAGCAGTTGCCTGTCGATCGCTGCAAGCAGTGCAGGGTCGCCCGATTTCGGTGCCGCAAAGTAAAGCCGGGAAGGATTGAAGATGATGGCCGTGTCTTCCAGATCGCTGGCCGCGGCATGGCGGGCGCCATAAAAGCGGTTGGTGACCACCGCGTCGGCCCGCCCTTCGGCCACCGCACGGAATGCCGTGGCAAAGTCGGGCAGGGGAACCAGCCGGGGATTGATGCTGAAACCGGCCATCATCTGCCTGACGAAGTCCTGCTGCATCGATCCCTGGAGCACGGCCACCCGCTTGTTGTCGAGATCGAGCAGCGAGCGGATGCCGCTGCCGCGCCGGGCATACACCTGGTTCCAGCTCGACAGCACGGCCTCGCCATGAAAGGCGTAGAGACCCTCGCGCTCGCTGGTGAGTGCCACGTCGGTCATCAGGTCGATCTGTCCTTGCGCCAGCCGGGACAAGCCGTCACTGAAGGTGCCGGGGACATACTCGAGTGTCCAGCCTTCTTTTTTGGCGATCGCCTCGATCAGGTCGACAAAAATGCCTTCGGCCTTGCCGGCCGCCGTGTAATCCACCTTGGGACTGTTCTGGTACACCCCCACGCGCACGGGGTCGGCAGCCCACAGCGGCAAGGCCGGCAGCAGGCACAACAGGCTGGCGAGCCACACGCCCCAGCGCGCCGCGCGGCATGCCGGCCCTTTTCCCTCAATCAGTGTGACCTCGGCCAGGCGCATGGGTGACGGACAGTGAAGTGTGATTCATCATACCTGCCGCATCCGCCGGCGTCATGCTGCACGCCAGCAGCCAAAGGCAAGGGCCCGGCGGCGGGTCCCTGGGTCTGGACCGCGGTGGGCGGTCCGGCTGGCACGGACGGTGACGCTGAAAGTCGCTATGAATTCAATAGCTGTCCACGCTTGCCAGCCATGGGCAAAGCCCCTGAAACGCCTACAACACCCGGGCCTGGACAGCCGCCGCCGCAGACTCGGCCTGCAGCCTCTGGTACTTCTGCCAGAGCGTTTCGCGGTTTTCGATAAACGCCGGGTTGATGGGAATACAAGCGACCGGACAGACCTGCACACACTGCGGCTCGTCGAAGTGCCCGACACATTCGGTGCAGCGCTGCGGGTCGATCTCGTAGATTTCGGGGCCCATGTAAATGGCCTGGTTGGGGCACTCCGGCTCGCACACGTCGCAATTGATGCACTCGTCGGTGATCAGCAAGGCCATGCTCAGCCCTTTGCCTGCGCCTGCTGCAGGGCGGTGGCGACATCCGGACTGACCATCTGCGTCACGTCACCGCCGAGCTTGCTGATTTCGCGCACCAGCGTGCTGCTGATGCATTGCAGCGGCGCGTCGGGCAGCAGAAACACGGTTTCGACCTGGGGCCGCAGCTTGCGGTTCATCGCCGCCATCTGGGCCTCGTAGTCGAAGTCGGTGATGTTGCGGATGCCGCGCACCACGGCGACCGCCTGCTGCGCGGCGCAGAAATCCATGATCAGGCCGTCAAAGGGCAGGACGCTGACCTGGCTCATGCCGCGCGTCTCGGCCCGGACCTGCGCCAGGCGCTGCTCCAGGCTGAACAGCGTTTTTTTATGATGGGCTGCCGCCACGCCAATGATCACCCCATCGAACAGGCCTGCGGCGCGCCGCACCACATCGGCGTGACCGAGCGTGAAGGGATCGAAGGTGCCGGAATAAACCGCAATGCGGGAGGGGGTCGCCATGGGCCAATTATGCCCGGCCCCCTGCGTGGACGCGTGTCCCTGCCGCGCGCAGGGCTACGCGCCGGCGCGGACCAGCAGATGGAAGTGCACCGCGCCGGCCTTGCCGCTGCGGTGCAGCTTCAGGCCATAGGCGGCCAGCGCCTCGTCGTCCCAGGCCTTGGGCGCCTCGAGGTAAACATAACCGGGCTCGGCCACCGCCTGGGCGGCGGCCTTGAGCGCACTCTCGAACAGCGGCGAATCAAAGGGCGGATCGAGAAACACCAGTTGCTGGCTGCCCGGCGGCTGACGCCGCAGCAGCGCGATGCCGTCGCCGCGTTCGACCTGGACCATGGTCGCCTGCAGCTTGAGCTGCAATGCCTTCAGGCGCGCCACCAGGGCTGCGTCCTGCTCGCACAGCAGCACCGCGGCCGCACCGCGCGAGGCCGCCTCGAAGCCCAGCGCGCCGGTGCCGGCAAACACATCGATGCAGCGCCAGCCGCTCAGGTCCTGTCCCAGCCAGTTGAACAGGGTCTCGCGCACGCGGTCGGGCGTGGGCCGCAGCCCGGGTTTGTCGGGCACCGGCAATTTGGTGCGTTTGTACTGGCCACCGATGATGCGGATCTCGCCGGGCGGCACCGACTTGCGCGCCACCACCTTGCCGGATGTGGCGCGTGGCGCCGGCTTGTTGCCTGACGCCGGCGCGGCTTTGGCCGGGGTGTATTTCATGGCGCGGCTCCCACGGTCACGGTGACCATTTTTTCGGGTTGCAGCTTGCGTGCAAAAGCGGCCTGGATGTCGGCCGCGCTGACTTTCGCAATCTGCGCGGTCCAGGTCTCCAGGTAATCGAGCGGCAAATCGTTCCAGGCGATGTTGGACAGATTGCCCAGCAGCTTGGCGTTGCTGTCGATCAGCAGCGGGAAGCCGCCGATCAGGTTGTCTTTCGCGGCCTTCAGTTCGGCGGCGGTCGGGCCTTCGGCGACAAACTTCGCCAGCACCTGGCGCGCCACCGCGATCGCCTGGGCCGCCTGGTCCGGCCGGGTCTGCAGGCCGATGGTGAAAGCACCGGCATGGCGGCCCGGCGAAAAGCCGCTGTAGACGCTGTAACTCAGGCCGCGCTTTTCGCGCACCTCCTCGGTCAGGCGCGAGACAAAACCGCCGCCACCCAGGATGTAGTTGCCGACGGTGATGGCGAAAAAGTCCGGATCATTGCGCTTGAAGCCGGGCTGGCCCATCAGCACATGGGCCTGCGCCGAATCAAACGGGATGCGCAGTTCCTGGGCGGCCTGCAGCGGCGGCACCTCGGCCACCGGCGGCAGCGCCGCAGCGGCGGCGCAATCGGTTTTCGGCAGGCGCGCCAGCAAGGTGTTGACCATCCCGTCGGCCTGCGCCCGTGTCACTGCGCCCACGATGCTGACCCGCGCGTGACAAGGCTTGAACCAGGCCGCGTGAAAAGCCCGCATGTCAGCCACGTTGATGCGCTCCAGGCTGGCCGGCGTGACCTCCTGGCCGTAGGGATGGCCGCCGTAAACCGCCTTGCCATAGGCGCGGGAAGCCACGCTGCCCGGCCGCGTATAGGACTCTTTCAGTTGCGCCAGCAGGCGCTGCCGGTCGCGTTGCCAGACCTCCGCGGGAAAGGAGGGCTCGGCAATTTGACGCGCGGCCAGCGCCAGCGCCTGGTTCAGCAAGTCCGGCTCGGTCAGGCTGCGCAGCGAAAAACTGAAGCGGTCGGAACCGGCCGATGCGCCAAATGCCGCGCCCAGGTCGGCCCAGGCCTCGCCCAGGGCGTTTTCATCGAGGGCCGGCTCGCTGCCGCGCGCCGCCACGCCCTTGGAAAACAGGCCGGCCGCCGCACCTGCCAAACCGGCTTGCTCCGCACCCACGCGCCGGCTGCCGGCATCAAAATCAAGCTGCACATCCACCATGGCAATCGCCGGGCTTTCCACCAGGTAGACCCTGGCGCCGCTGGCCTGGGTCCACTGCTGCACGGGAATGGCCGCCAGCGCCGATATATGAACAAAAAGGCCTGCAGCCCATACCAGGCAGGCGCAAGCAGCTCTTTTTTTGATAGCAAATGTCACAAACATATCCCGAAAAATCGATGAGGGAAAGGCCGGCGGCTCAATGCCGGACCGCGGCGGCCGGGGCACGTCGCTGGCGCGACGGGTCGGGCGGCTGCGGCAGCAGGGTCGCAATGGTCAGCTGGTCGTCGCCGAAATAACGTGCGGCCACGGCCTGCACTTCCGCCGCCGTGATGCTGCGCAACTGGCGGATCAGGCGTTCGTCGGTATCCAGCGGCAGGCCGTTGATCCAGAAGGATCCGAGCTGGCGCGCCTGGTTGAAAACCGCGTCGAGCTTGTAGGTTTCACTGGCGACCCACTGGGTCTTGACACGCTTGAGTTCGGCCTCGCTGACGCCTTCGCTGGCCACCCGCGCCACCTGCGCGCGCAGGGCATCGCTGAGCTGCTGCGCGGATTTGCCCTCAGCCGGCACGCCATCCAGCGAAAACAGTTGCGGCCCGCGGCCGATCAGGCCGTTCGACGCACCAGCGCTGTCGGCCAGCCGCTGGTCGCCTTGCGTCAGTGCGCGGTCCAGCCGGGCACCGCTGTAACCGTCGAGCACCGCCGACAGCACCGTCAGGGCCAGCGCATCGCGGTTGAAGGCGTCGGCTGTATCGGCGGCGCCAGCCACCGGTGTGCGCAAGCCGGGCACCTTGAAGGACAGGCTCACATAAGCCTGGCTCGCGGGTGCCTTGAAGTCCAGTTTGCGCAGGCCGGTCTGCAGCGGCTCGGCGCGCGGCTTGCGCTGCGGCTCGGCACCGGCCGGGATGCTCCCGTAATATTTCTCTGCCAGGCGGCGCACCTGCGCCACGTCCACGTCGCCGGCCACCACCACCGCCGCATTGGCGGGCACATACCAGCGCCGGTAAAACGCACGCGCGTCGTCGGGCGTCATGGCGTCCAGGTCGCTCATCCAGCCGACCACCGGCCGCCGGTAGGGCGAAGCCAGGAAGGTGATCGCGTTGGCGGTTTCGTACATCAGCGCACGTGGCGAGTCTTCGGTGCGCAGGCGGCGCTCTTCCTTGACCACCTCGATCTCGCGCTTGAACTCGTCATCGGCCCACTGGTTGCGCGCAAACCGGTCTGCCTCCAGGCGCATCACGTCCTCGAGCTTGTCCGAAGGAATCTGCTGGTAATAACCGGTGGCGTCGCGCGAGGTGAAGGCGTTTTCACGGCCACCCAGCGCCGCCACACGGCGTGAGAATTCGCCGGGCTTGAGGTCGGGCGTGCCCTTGAACATCATGTGCTCCAGCACATGCGCCACGCCGCTGGTGCCATCGACCTCATCCATGGAACCGGCCCGCACCCAGAGCATGTGGGCCGCGGTCGGGGCGCGCCTGTCGGTCTTCACGATCACCGTCAGGCCATTGGCCAGCTGGAATTGCGTGACGGAGGCCGAGGGTGAAGCGGCTACCTGCGCGTGCACGGCAGGCGCGGCAAGCGGGAGGAGAAAGAGGCACAAGGCCAGCGGCAGGCCGGCGCCGCGCAGGGCTGCAGAAGGCGCGGAAGATCGGTTCAATAACCCCATGAAGTGCTGTCCCCTGTGTTTCATAGAATAGTGTGACTCCAAAGCACACCCAATGTTCAGTTTCTTCAAGAAAAAAAAACCTGCTGACGTCCCCGTTGCCGCAGCTGCAGCGCCCCTGCCGTCCCCTGCGCCCGACATCGCACAAGCGCCCTCCCCGGCCGCGGCAAGCGCTGCGCCGGTCCCGGGCGGCAGCCTGATCGGCAGTGCGCTGGTCACGCCCATAGCTATCCCGGTCCCCGGCGCCGCACCGGCGGTACGCGAACACTGGGTCAGCAAACTCCGCTCGGGCCTGCACAAGACCGGCGCCAGCATTTCGGGCGTGTTCACCGGCACCCAGATCAACGAGGAACTCTACGAAGACCTCGAGTCGGCGCTGCTGATGGCCGATGCCGGCACCGGCGCCACCAGCTATTTGCTCGACGAGGTCAGGCGGCGTGTCAAGGACAGCGGCGTGACCCATCCTGTGGCCGTCAAGAACATATTGACTGACGCGCTGACCCAGTTGCTCAAGCCGCTGGAGCAGGCGCTGGTGATCGGCGAGTTCAAGCCCACGGTGATCATGGTCGCGGGTGTCAATGGCGCCGGCAAAACCACCTCCATCGGCAAGCTCACGCGGCACCTGGCAAGCGAAGGGGCGTCGGTGTTGCTGGCGGCGGCCGACACCTTCCGCGCGGCCGCGCGCGAGCAGCTCGAAGTCTGGGCCGACCGCAACATGGTCGAAATCGTCAGCCAGGAAGGCGGCGATCCGGCGGCCGTGAGTTTTGACGCGGTCAGCGCCGGCAAGGCGCGCGGCAAGGATGTGGTGCTGGTCGACACCGCGGGGCGGCTGCCGACGCAGTTGCACCTGATGGAAGAGCTGCGCAAGATCAAACGCGTGGTCGCCAAGGCCGATCCCACGGCCCCGCACGAAGTGTTGCTGGTGATCGACGGCAACACCGGCCAGAACGCGCTGAGCCAGGTCAAGGCCTTTGACGAGATCCTGCAACTGACCGGCCTGATCGTGACCAAGCTCGACGGTACGGCCAAGGGCGGCGTGCTCGCGGCGATTGCGCTGTGGGCGCGCGAGCGCGCCAAAACCTCGCCGGGACTCAAGCCGGTGCCGGTGTATTTCATCGGGGTCGGCGAAAAACTCGAAGACCTCGAAACCTTCAACGCGCGCGAGTTTTCGCAGGCACTGCTGGCCTAGGCCTGGCCCTAGCCCAGCCCCATCAGCAGGACACCGGCCACGACAAAGGCCACGATAAACACCGTCTCGCCGAGCAGCAGCGCCACCGGTTTCCAGCCCAGCTTGAGCAGGTCCTCGAAGCTGGTCTTGACACCGGCCGCGGCAATCGCGGTGACCAGCATCCAGCGCGAGCTGTCGCCGGCGACGCTGGCCATGTCCGGCGTGATGGTACCCACGCTGGCCAGCATCACCAGCACGATGAAGGCCAGCAAAAAGCCGGGGATCAGCGGCACCTCGGTGTCCGGCGTCCTGACACCCGGATGCTTGCGGTACAGCACCGCAATCACCAGCACCACCGGCATCAGCAGCATCACGCGAAACAGCTTGACCAGCGTCGCGGTGTCGCCGGCCTGCGGGCCCAGCATCATGCCGGCGGCCACCACCTGGGCTACATCGTGGATGGAGCCGCCGAGCACAATGCCGGCCTGGGCCGGGCTCAAGCCGATGGCATTCAGGCTGAAAGGGTAGATCACCATGGCCAGCGTGGACAGCACAGTGACGCCGACCACGGCCAGCAGGGTGAAACGCTCGTTCTCGCGGGTCTGCGGCAACACCGAGGACACGGCGAGCGCCGCCGAGGCGCCGCAGATGGCCACGGCGCTGCCCGTCAACACACCCTCGTCGCGCGCGCAGCCGAGCCAGCGCGCCAGCAGCAGGCCGAAGGCGATGGTCAGCAGCACTGCCAGCACCATCAGCACCGCCGTCTGCAGGCCGAGTTCGGCCACCTGGGCAAAGGTGATGCGCGCACCCAGCAGCGCCACCCCCACGCGCAGCACCGTGCGGCCGCAGAAGTTGATGCCCTTGACGACGCGCGGGTCGGCGTTGAGGAAGTGGAAGGCCAGTCCGATCAGCAGCGCATACAACAGTTGCGGGCCGCCGTAGTGTTCCGACACAAACGTGGCCGACAAGGCGATCACCACGCACACCAGCACGCCGGGGAAATGTTCACCCAGTTGCGCGCGCCAGCGGCGCGGCAGTTCCCGCCAGCGTGCGCCCCGGCTCATGGCGATTTCGACAGCATGCTGACGTAGTCATGCGCCTGCGTGTTGATGGTCGAGACGCGGTATTCGACCGGCCGGTCGCCAAATGTCAGTGCCAGCCGGTGTACCTCCATCACCGGGGCGCCCGCCGGCAGACCCAGCACACGCGCCACCGCCCGTCCTGCCGCCACGGCGCGGGCACGCTCCTGCGCACGCAGCACCGTGATGCCGAAATCGGTCTGGAACAGCGCGTAAATCGTGCTGGGGCGTTCCGAGAAACGCTTTTCTGTGAGGTGGCGGAACAGCGCTGCGGAAAGCGTCAGCCGGTCATGCAGTACCACGCGCCCGCGCAGCGCCAGCCGGTTTTCTATCCTGAACACCGCATCGCCGGGCTGGATGCGCAGGGCCCGCGCCTCGGCCTCGTCGGCCTGCTCGCGCGCAAAGGCGATGCAGTCGATGTCGGGAAAGGGTTGCTCGCGCGGCGTGTCGTCCTCCGGGTCCCAGCGCGGCTCCACATGGAAAAACTGGAACATGAAACGCGCCCGGTTGTGCGGCGCCACAAACGTTCCCTTGCCCTGGCGCCGCACCAGCACATGTTCATGCACCAGCTCGTCGACCGCATGGCGCAAGGTGCCTATGCTGACCTGCAGGGCCAGCGCCAGCGTGGCCTCGCTGGGCAGGGGTTTTCCCGGGCCGTAGTGGCCGTCCTCGATGATTTTCTGCAGTTCACGCTTGACCTGGCGGTACAGCGGCAGCGAGTCGTCCGCGGAAGACGTCTTGAGGGGAACCGTTTTGTTTTTGACCTGCACCGTGCTATTGGAACATCGCAGCCCAGGGTCGTACAAGTCATTTATATGAGTTGATTGACAAGCTTTGGGGGGTGCCTAGACTGGCGGCTCGATTCACTCGGACCTCTGGAAAAACAATGATTCATTTTGTATTGCATGACGCCAAGGACACCGTGGCGGTGGTGGTCGTGGAAGGCGTGAAGTCGGGCATGGACATGACCGGCTGGATCATGGACGAAGACCGCATGATCAATGTCAAGGCGCAGCAGGACATCCCGATCGGCCACAAGGTGGCGCTCAAGGACATGGCCACAGGCGACACCGTCTGGAAGTACGGCATCGACATGGGCAAGGTCGTCGCCGACATCAAGGCCGGCCAGCACGCGCACGTTCACAACATTAAAACAAAGCGCTGGTAATTTGACGACCCATCCGGCTACTGCGCGGCCCGCATGCGTCGTTGCGAATCCTCGCCGGGTGTTACCCCGGCTGCGGCTCGCGCCTCGCCTGCAGGCCGCTCGCTACGCCGGCTGAGCCATCAAATCCGCATAGATTTTTAAAGGATTCCCCATGTCAGTCATCGATCAAAACACCACCTTCCTCGGCTACCGGCGCGAAAACGGACGCGTCGGGGTGCGCAACCACGTGATCATTCTTCCGCTGGACGATTTGTCCAACGCGGCGGCCGAAGCCGTGGCCCACAACATCAAGGGCGCGATGGCGATCCCGCACCCCTACGGCCGGCTTCAGTTCGGCGCCGATCTCGAACTGCACTTCCGCACGCTGATTGGCGCGGGCTGCAATCCCAATGTGGCCGCGGTCGTGGTCATCGGCATCGAGGACAGCTGGACCAAAAAAGTGGTGGACGGCATCGCCACGACCGGCAAGCCGGTGGTGGGCTTCGGCATCGAAGGCCACGGCGACCACGAAACCATCATGCGCGCCTCCAAAGCCGCGCGCGAGTATGTGCAATGGGCCAGCGAGAAGCAGCGCGAGGTCTGCCCGATTTCCGAACTCTGGGTCTCCACCAAGTGCGGCGAGTCCGACACCACCTCGGGCTGCGGCGCCAACCCGACCGTCGGCAACGCCTTCGACAAGCTGCACCCGCTGGGCAACTACCTGTGTTTCGGCGAAACCTCGGAAATCACCGGCGGCGAAAAAATTGTGGCCGAGCGCTGCGCTACCGATGAAATCCGCGAGCAGTTCATGTTCATGTTCAACCGCTACCAGGCCATGATCGACCGCCACAAGACCAGCGACCTGTCGGACTCGCAGCCGACCAAGGGCAACATCGCCGGCGGCCTGACCACCATCGAGGAAAAGGCTTTGGGCAACATCCAGAAAATCGGCAAGAAATGCACGGTGGACGGCGTCATCGACAAGGCGGAGATGCCAACGCATCCGGGTCTGTGGTTCATGGACTCGTCGAGCGCCGCAGCCGAAATGGTCACGCTGTGCGCCGCCTCCGGCTACGCGGTGCACTTCTTCCCCACCGGCCAGGGCAATGTGATCGGCAACGCGATTGTTCCCGTCATCAAGATCTGCTCCAACCCGCGCACCGTGCGCCTGATGAGCGAACACATCGACGTGGACACCTCGGGCCTGCTGCAACGCGAGATCACGCTGGACCAGGCCGGCGACAAACTGCTGGAAAGCATGCTGCGCACCGCCAACGGGCGCCTGACCGCCGCCGAAGCGCTGGGCCACCGGGAGTTCGTGTTGACGCGCCTGTTCGAAAGCGCCTGAATATGGCCCCCACGCTTGTCGCTTCGCGTACTACGCTCCCCCCCGAGGGGGCTGTGCTTGCTCGGGGCGGCCCGTCGCTGCGCACGCGGCCCCCCGCATTTGCTCGCAAATGCTGGAGCGTCTGAGCTATGGCTCACCTGTCCATCGCAGAAGCCACCCGCCTCGCCACCCTTGCCTTGCGCCAGGCCGGCGCGGGCGAGGTCATGGCCGCCAGCACCGCGCGCGCGCTGGTTCGCGCCGAAGCCCAGGGCCTGGCGTCCCACGGCCTGAGCCGCGTGCCCCAGTACGCCACGCATTTGCGCAATGGCCGCGCCGACGGCAGGGCACAGGCGGTGATCACCCGCCACAAGGGCGCGGCGCTGCTGGTTGACGCGAAGCAAGGCCTGGCTTTCCCGGCCTGCGACCTGGCGATCTCGACCGCCATCACCACGGCGCAAGCGCTGGGGGTGTGTTTTGCCGGTATCACCAACAGCCACCACTGCGGCGTGCTGGTCGATCACCTGCGCGCCGTGGCGGAAGCCGGCATGGTCGGGCTGGGTTTTGCCAATTCACCGGCGGCCATGCCGGCGGCCGGCGGCAAACACCCGATTTTTGGCACCAACCCGGTGGCAGCGGCGTTTCCCCGCCGCGATGCCGCCCCACTGATGATCGACCTGTCGCTCAGCGAAGTCGCGCGCGGCAAGGTGATGCTGGCCGCGAAAGAGGGCCGTCCCATACCGCTCGGCTGGGCGCTGGACAGCCAGGGCCAGCCGACCACGGACGCCAAAGCGGCGCTCACCGGCTCGATGCTGCCCGTGGGCGCCGTCAGCAGCCCCAAAGGCGCCATGCTGGCACTGATCGTCGAGCTGCTGGTGACCGCGCTGGTGGGTGCGCAGTTCGGCTTCGAGGCCTCCTCATTTTTTGTCGACGAGGGCAATGCGCCGCGTCTCGGCCAGGCCTTTATCGTGATCGACCCCGGCGCGCTGGCCGGCCGCGATGTGTATGAGGAACGCATGGAGACGCTGGTCAGCGAAATGCTGCTCGATGACGGCGTGCGCCTGGCCGGCGCGCGCAGGACAAGCCTGGAACAACAGGCGATGCATTCGGGGCTGACGATTCCGGATGCCCTCAAACACCAGCTCGACCTGCTGGCCGCTTGAGCCCCGCCTGGCGCGCGCCGGGGCGGTGGTTCCCCTGATTGCCGCGGCCCCGAGGAATGATTAGAGTGATTCCGGAGGCCCTCATGAACACCACCGTTTCCCACGATCCCGCTGTCACGCGCCGCGTCGACCAGTTGCTGGCACATTACGAAGAAAGTCACCGCAACCCGAAAAACGAGCTCATCCACTTCATCGCCATCCCGCTCATCATGTTGAGCCTGGTCGGCATGATGTTTGCGCTGCATCCTTATGTCGCCTATGCCTTCATCGCGGCGAGCATGGTGTACTACCTGCGCCTGTCCCTGGTGTTTCTCGTGACCATGGTGCTGTGGTCCCTGCTGACGGTTGCGCTGGTGTTTGCCATGGGCTCCCTGGTGCTGGAGCTGTCGGTCGCGATTTTTGTCGGCGCCTGGATACTGCAGTTCATCGGCCACAAGCTGGAAGGCAAGAAACCGTCGTTTTTCGAGGATATCCAGTACCTGTGGGTCGGCCCGCTGTTTGTGCTGAGCAAACTTTTCAACAAACTGGGCCTGCGCTGGTAGGCTTGAAGTGCAACCATTGACCCGCATCTGAGTCAGACTGGCTTTAACGGGAACCCACACTTGCCCTCTTTTATCAGCAGCTTTCTGCGTTTCATCCTGCGTCTGGTCCTCTGGCTGTTCGCGGCGGTTTTTGCCGTCAGCCTGCTGACAGCGGCCCTGGTCGTGATGACCCTGGGCCTGCTCAAGGCCTTGATCACCGGTAAAAAGCCCCAGCCCATGGTGTTTGGGCGCTTCCAGAAGTTCTCGCCTGATGCCTTCTGGCCGCGCGCCGCACCGGGCGCCGCCACTGTGCGGGAAACCGACGTGGTCGATGTGGAAGTCCGTGAAATACGCGACGACAAACGCCTGCCCTGAGCGCAGACGCCGGCCTTAGCCGCCCTGCCCGCCTTTTCGGCCCCAGGCTGGGGCCGCACGCCGGCAAACCGTGGCAAGCAACGCGCGGGTGGCTGGGTGTCCGGTTTGGACGCCCTGCAGTCAGGTTGCCTTCCTACAAGGCCGGATTGAACCAAAGCGCAGGATCAGGTACCAACAGGCAAGCGAATCAGGGTTTACGCGTATAGCCTGACCCTATGAAAGTCATTGAACCTATCGTTTAGCACTCTCTCCAACAGAGTGCTAATATTGACTTCAGAAAAGGAGTTTTGCCTCATGTCCTATGCACTTTCCCCCAAAGTGACACCCGCCAGCACGGCCCTGGCGAGCGCCAATCCGTGGTCGCTGCTGCCGCCGCTGGGCAACCTGGACGCCTATATTTCTGCGGTCAACCGCCTGCCCATGCTCACCCTGGAGCAGGAGCAGGAGTTCGCGCGCAGCCTCAAGGACAACAACGACCTTGATGCTGCCGGTAAGTTGGTGCTCTCTCACTTGCGCCTGGTCGTGGCCACGTCGCGCAAATACCTGGGTTATGGCCTGCCCCATGCCGACCTGATCCAGGAAGGCAACATCGGCCTGATGAAGGCGGTCAAACGTTTCGATCCGGACCAGGGCGTGCGCCTGGTCAGTTATGCGCTGCACTGGATCAAGGCCGAGATGCACGAGTACATCCTGAAAAACTGGCGCATGGTCAAGGTGGCGACCACCAAGGCCCAGCGCAAGTTGTTTTTCAACCTGCGCTCCATGAAACAGGGTTTCAAGGACGATGCCGACGTGGCGACCCACCGCGACACCCTGACCGAGGACCAGATCAGCTCGATGGCGAAAACCCTCAACGTCAAACGCGAGGAAGTCATCGAGATGGAGCAGCGCATGTCGGGCGGCGACGTGCTGCTCGATCCCAGCCCCAGCGACGACGGCGAAGACGCTTTCGGCCCGATCGCCTACCTGTCGGATGCAAGCCAGGAACCGACCCAGCTGATGGAGTCGCGCCAGCGTGACTACCTCGCCAGCGACGGCATCGCCACGGCGCTGGAAGGCCTCGATGACCGCTCGCGCCGCATCGTCGAGGAACGCTGGCTCAAGGTCAACGACGACGGCTCCGGCGGCATGACGCTGCACGACCTGGCCGCCGAATACAAGGTCAGCGCGGAGCGTATCCGCCAGATCGAGGTGGCGGCCATGAAAAAAATGAAGAAGGTCCTGGCCGCTTACGCGTAAAGGCCTGACACCTTTTGACTGGCGTGGTCCCCACTGGCCGCGCCCAAAGCCTGCATACGACCATCGTGTGCAGGCTTTTTTTTGCCCGCAAGATGCGGGTGCTGTCTAGTTGCCCTTGAGCAGCAGCTTGACGTCGGCCGCCAGCGCCGGCGCGCCGGTGCCGTAGCGGCTGTAAAGGCGCACCCGCCCCTGCGGGTCGAACACATAACTGCCGGCGGAGTGGTCCAGCGTGTAGCTTCCCGGCGTCTTGCCGTCGACCTTTTTGTAGAAAATCTTGAAGTCCTTGGCCACCTGGGGGAGCTGGTCGAGGTCCGGCCGCAGCGCCAGGAAGCCCGGATCGAAATTGGCCATGTAGGCTTTCAGCACCTCGGGCGTGTCGCGCTCGGGATCCAGCGAGACAAACAGGCCCTGCAGGCGGTCGCCGTCGGCGCCCAGCATCTTCTTGATCTCGGCCAGCTCCGCCATTGAGGTCGGGCAAACATCCGGGCACTGCGTAAAGCCAAAAAACACCACCACGACCTTGCCGGCGAAGTCCTTGATGCTGCGCATCTGCCCGTTGTGGTCGGTCAGCGCAAAGTCCTTCGCGTAGTCGGCCCCGGTGATGTCGATGCTGGTGAACTGCGGTTTCGCCTCCGTGCAGCCGGACATCAAGCCAAAAAGGCCTGTAGCACCCGTCCACAAAGCGCCACCAGCTATCAACCTGATAGCATTTCGTTTGCCGGGAGAAGTCGGGGAAAAGCTCATACGAGGTAATGGTCCAGCAGCAATGCCGCAAACAGGGCAGACAGGTGAATCAGCGAAAAGCGGAAGGTCTTGCGCGCCAGCGCGTCGGAATAATTGCGCCACAGCTTCCAGGCATACCAGCTGAAGCCGAAGCTCAGCACGATGGCGGCCAGCAGGTACAACCAGCCGCTCATCTTGAAGACAAAGGGCATCAGGCAGGCAGCAAACAGCACCAGGGTGTAGAGGAAGACCTGCAGGCGTGTGAACTCGTTGCCATGGGTCACCGGCAGCATCGGCAGGCCGGACTTGCGGTAGTCCTCCACGCGGTACAGCGCCAGCGCCCAGAAGTGCGGCGGCGTCCACAGGAAGATGATCAGGAACAGGATCAGCGCCTCGGGTGCCACGTTGCCGGTCATGGCGGCCCAGCCGAGTACCGGCGGCATCGCGACGGAGGCGCCGCCGATCACGATGTTCTGCGGCGTCAGCGGTTTCAGGATCACGGTGTAAACCACCGCGTAACCAACAAAGGTCGCAAAGGTCAGCCACATGGTCAGCGGATTGACCCAGACGTAGAGGATGACCGAGCCGGCCGCGCACAGCAGGCTGGAGAAGGCCAGCGTCAGCGGGTTGCTGATCTGCCCCTGGGCGGTGGCGCGCCAGGCGGTGCGTTTCATCTTCGAGTCGATCTGCTGTTCGACCAGGCAATTGAAGGCTGCAGCCGCGCCGGCCACCAGCCAGATGCCGGCGCAGGCGATCAGGGCCAGCTTGACCTCGGCCCAGCCCGGCACGCCGGGCACGGCCAGCACCATGCCGATCAGCGCGCAAAACACGATGAGTTGCACCACGCGCGGCTTGGTCAGCGCGTAGAACTGCGCGAACTTGGACGGCACAAAAGCCGGGATGGCCACGGCGGCGGAAGAGTCTGAGGGGTTCATAAAGGGGAAGCCCTCAATTTTGACGCAGTTGCCGTCTGTGGTACGCGCCGGCTCGAAAAAAGGGCGCCCGTCAGCACCACCACCAGCGCGGCAGCGCCGCCGGTGTGCGAGACCGCAGCGACCAGCGGCCAGCCCAGCACGACGTTGCTCAGGCCGGTGGCGAACTGCCACAGGGTCAGCCCGCCGATCCAGTTGCCGTAGCCGCGCATCGCCGGAATCCGCCGCAACTGCCAGGCCAGCGCCAGCAAAGCGGCAAACACCATATAAGCGGCGAGCCGGTGCACGTAGTGGATTGCGGTCAGCGCCTGGAAGCTGATGTTGTCGCCCTCCGTCCCGGCACCCAGGGCGCGCCACAGCGTGAATCCCTCGCGGAAGTCCATGGCCGGCCAGAAACTGCCCTGGCAGGCCGGAAACTCGCTGCAGGCCAGCACCGCATAGTTGGTGCTGACCCAGCCGCCCAGCGCAATCTGCAGCCACAGCAGCACAAAGCTCGCGACCAGCAGAAGCCAGACACCGCGGGACAACAACACCGGCCGGGTGGCCTCATGGGCCTGCGCATAACGCACGGCCTGGGCCTGCAACAGCGCCAACAGGATCAGCCCACCCAGCAGGTGCAGGGTCACGATCAGCGGAAACAGCTTCATGGTCACCGTCAGCGCGCCGAACGCCCCCTGAATGCAAACCCAGACCAGGGTCGCCAGCGGCCACCACACCGACAGAATCTGCGGCGAGGCAGCACTTTCGCGTGCCTTGCGGCGGCTCAGCCAGGTGGCCACCGCCAGCGTCAGGATCAGCACGCCGACCCCGGTGGCCAGGTAGCGATGGATCATCTCTATCCAGGCCTTGGAATGCGTCACCGGCCCGGTCGGCATGGCCGCCTGCGCCGCGCTGATGGGCTGGGCAGCGCCCACCGGGCTGGCGTGGCCGTAACAGCCGGGCCAGTCGGGGCAACCGAGGCCCGAATCGGTCAGCCGCGTGAAGGCGCCGAACAACACCAGGTCAAAGGTCAGGAACAGCGTCAGCAGCGTCAGCACACGCAGGCGCCGCGCCACCGGCTGGTGCTTGTTGCGCAACCAGACCCAGGCCAGCGGCCCCAGCGCCAGCACCAGGCCCATGCCCATCAGGCGCAGCGCCGGGCTCAGGTTGTAAAGCTCTTGCGTGTCCATCAAGGTCAGGGCAAGCGGCCAGCTTTATCCCAGGAGCTTGATGCCCGCAGCAGGCGTTCAAGATCGCGTTTGGCCTGTGCCGCGCCGGCGGCGTCCATATTGGCCGGGAAACGCATCATCCAGTTGCCGATCGGGTCCACCACATACAGGTGATCCGCAAGTTGCTGCCCGGCCGCAGGCTGCAGCCATTGTTCGAGGCCGGCCACGCGCAGCACGGTGGCGCCCTGCAGCGCGGTGTTCAGCGCTGGCGGGATCGCCGCCTCGTCGCTGACCAGCCAGACGCGATCCAGCCGGTCTTTCTCACGGCCCAGCGACTCGCGCAGCTGGCGCTGGAAGTACAGGTGCTGCTGGCAGGCCGCGTCGCAGGCGCCGCCGGCCACACTGACCAGCAGCCACTGCCCCTTGAGTGCCGGCAGCTCGATACGCTGGCCGTCGGGCGCCACGGCGGCCAGCGCCGGCAGCGGCCGCTGCGGATCGACCAGTTCGCCGTAATTGCGCCGCCCTTCCGGACGGATCACGTAATAGGTGAAGTAGGAGGCGATCACCGGCGCGGCACAGACCAGCAGGACGGCCAGCATTTTCCAGCGGCCGGTCCGGGTGTCGGGGCGTGTCATGGCGGCGGCCTGCGGCAGGCTGTGCACGGTCAGGTCCAGCGGCTGGTCGCGGCCGGTGGGTCCGGGGGAAGAAGAAGGCGGGGAAGGTGTCACGGTAAATCGCTCTCGGGAACGGAAGAAGGAGCAGCACTCGCCCTGCGGCGCGGAAGAAAGACCTGGAACCAGCCATACAGCCCCACCAGCAAGGCGCACAGCGCAAACCACTGGAAGGCATAACCGTGATGTTTGTCGACGCCGGTGTTGGGCGCCGGCCAGTTGCGCAGCAGGCCTTCGCTGGCCGGGCCGGTTTGCAGCAGCGACACCGGCAGCAGGGCCAGTCCGGTTTCGGCGCTGAAAGCCGACAGGTCGAGATTTTGCCGGATGCGGCCCTGCGCCGCCCCGTCGAACTCGTATAGCTTGGACGGCGGCGGGGCCATGCGGCCCCTGACCGTGACCACACCGTCCGGCGTCTGCACCGCCGGCAGGCGGGTGCGGTCGGTGAAGTCGCGCGGCACCCAGCCGCGCTGCACCAGCACGGCTTGCTGGCTGCCGGCCAGCAGCAGCGGCGTGACCACCCAGAAGCCGGACTTGCCGTCCATGGGCCGGTTGTCGAGGTAGACCGTGTGTGCGGCCTGCCAGCGGCCTTGCAGCGCGGCCTCGCGGTGCACCGCGTCTGCTACGTTTTCCATAGCTGCCAGCGCTGGGCCATCTAGGGCCGGAAGCTGTTTTTGCGCATCAATCGCGGCCTGCAGCGCTTCTTTCTGCGCGGCGCGGCCCAGCTGCCACTGGCCCAGCGAGAAGGTCAGGGCCACCATCAGGAGGGTCGCCACCGTCAGCACCAGAAAACGCGGCTGGAGCAGGCGGGGACTCATGCGCGGATAATCCGGTTCATGAATTACCTTGTTGCTCTCGCATTTTTGGCCATCCTCGCCAGCCTGGCCTCGGCGCTGTTTTTCATGCTCAGGGACGGCACCGGCGGCAAGGCAAAAACCAGCAACATGGCGCGCGCGCTGGCCTTTCGCGTTGGTTTTTCCATCCTGCTGTTCATCTGCATCCTGATCGCCTGGAAGATGGGTTATATCCAGCCTACCGGGATTCCGGCGGGCAAATAAAAGGAAAAAGGCCGCAACGGCGGCCTTCACGTACACATCGGCGTAGCGAGAGCTTGTCAGCCGAGGCGCGGGTGGCCGGTAACCGGAGTGGACTTCAGGTCCATGAGGATTTCCGGACGGGCCCCGCAACGACGGATCACGAGCTCGCAGTAGCCGCTACATCCAGTAGACGAGGATGTACAGGCCCAGCCACACAACGTCGACGAAGTGCCAGTACCAGGCCGCGCCTTCGAAGCCGAAGTGGCGGTCGGCGGTGAAGTGGCCGCTTTGCAGGCGCAGGGTGATGAACAGCAGCATCAGCATGCCGACGAACACATGGAAGCCGTGGAAGCCGGTCAGCATGAAGAAGGTGGAGCCGTAGACACCGGAGCTCAGCTTCAGGTTCAGGTCGCTGTAGGCGTGGAAGTATTCATAACCCTGCACACACAGGAAGATGATGCCCAGCAGCACGGTGGCCCACATCCAGGCGATGGTCTTGCTGCGGTGGTTTTCACGCAGCGCGTGATGGGCAATCGTCAGCGTGACGCCCGACGTCAGCAGCAGCGCGGTGTTGATGGTGGGCAGCCAGAATGGGCCCATGGTGGTGAAGGGCTCGATGATGTCGGCGGGTGAGCCGGTCACGCCGGCAGCGGCGCTGGGCCAGACCGCCTTGAAGTCGGGCCAGAGCAGGCCGTTTTCCAGGCTGCCGAGGGCCGGCAGGGCATGGGAACGCGCCCACCACAACGCCGTGAAGAAGGCGCCGAAAAACATCACTTCCGAGAAGATGAACCAGCTCATGCTCCAGCGGTAGGACAGCTCGATCTTGTGGCCGTACAGGCCGCCTTCGCTTTCACGCGCGGCGGCGCGGAACCAGAAAAACAGCACCGTCAGCCACCAGACCATGCCGAAGGCCAGCGACCAGGCGCCCCAGCCGGAGCCGTTGATCCACTGGCCCGCACCCAGGATGACGAAAAACAGGCCGACCGCCGTCATCACCGGATAAGCCGAGGGCGCCGGGACAAAGTAATACGGTGTGCCTGTGTGTGCTGCTGAAGACATTTCCAACTCCTGTTTTCGCTAAATTCTTGAATTCGTTTTTTTGATCAAGGGCATGGTGGCGCACCGCCGCCTACTTGCCCACCACCCAGGTCGCCAGAAGGATCAGGCTACCGACAAACACCATCACGCCCACCAGGCCCACGACCAGAATGTGCACCGGGTTGAGCTTCTCGATGTCCTCTTCGTAGGCACCGCGGGAACGCAAACCGACAAACGACCAGCTGATGGCCTTGATGGTGCGCCAGATCGAGCCCCGGCGCCGGGTCACCGGCGTGCTCACGCGCCCGGCTCCGCTTTGGCAGCCACATCCGCAGCAGCTACCGGCGCCGCAGGCACTTTGCCACCGACTTCGAAGAAGGTATAGGACAGGGTGATGGTCGTCACGTCTTTGGACAGCTTGGGGTCGATCACAAAAGCCACCGGCCACTGTTTTTTCTCGCCGGGCGCCAGGGTGTACTGGCTGAAGCAGAAACACTCGAGCTTGTTGAAATGCGAACCGGCCTGCAGCGGCGCGTAACTCGGAATCGCCTGGGCCGACATGGTGCGGTTCTGCACGTTCTGGAACTCGTACATCACGGTGGCCAGTTCGCCCGGGTGCACCTGGATCGAGCTGACCGCCGGCTTGAACATCCAGGGGCCGCGCGCATTGGCATCAAATTCGACGGTGATGCTGCGGCTGGTATCGACCTGGGTGTTGGCCGACATCTTCGGCGTCGCGCCGGGGATCTGCCGGTCGCCCAGCGCCAGCACATTGATGCCGGTCATTTCGCAGATCGCCTTGTAGATGGGCACCAGCGCATAACCGAAGCAGAACATGCCGAGCACGATCACGCCCAGCTTGCCCACCATACGGAAATTTTCGCGCTTCAGGCCCATGACTCAACCCCGGCCGAAAAACACAAGCTTGGCCATGAAACCCAGAAAAAACACGATCGCAATCGAAGCCAGGGTCAGGCCCAGCCGCAGGTTGTTCTTTTTCTGTTCAGGTGTCATGGCGCCAGCGAATCCTGTCGGCTCAGTAATAACCGGTCACCTTGGTCGCCGTGGCGTCCAGGCGGGGCGGCTTCTCGAAGGTGTGGAAAGGCGCGGGCGAGGGAACTTCCCACTCCAGGCCTTCGGCACCGGCGCCGTCCGGATCGTTCCACGGACGCTGCGGCGCTTTTTCGCCCTTGCCCATCATGGTCGGCAGGACGATGAAGAAGAAGAAATAGACCTGCGCAATGCCGAAGAAGAAGGCACCGACGCTGGCGCTCGCGTTGAAATCGGCGAACTGCATCGGGTAGTCGGCATAACGGCGCGGCATGCCGGCTAGGCCCAGGAAGTGCATCGGGAAGAAGGTGATGTTGAAGGAGATCAGCGACCACCAGAAATGGATCTTGCCGCGGCGCTCGTTGTACATCACACCGGTCCACTTGGGCGCCCAGTAGTAATAACCGGCAAACAGCGCGTACAGCGAGCCGGCCACCAGCACGTAATGGAAGTGCGCCACCACGTAGTAGGTGTCCTGCAGCTG
>JAUXPP010000149.1 GCA_030683705.1 Polaromonas sp.
GGGACAGCAACGTACCGTGGAACTGGTGGATTTCGCGGGCGAGCGAAAAATTTACGGCTTTCGCGGCCTCATTCAAGGGAAACTTTAATGGCCACGATAGGCAGACGCGCTTACGCAGAAATGTTCGGCCCCACCGTGGGCGACCGCCTGCGCCTGTCCGACACCGAGCTGGTGGTCGAGGTCGAGGCCGACTACACCCTGCGCGCCGGCAGTTACGGCGAAGAGGTGAAGTTCGGCGGCGGCAAGACCATCCGTGACGGCATGGCGCAGTCGCAAAAGACGCGGGCCGAGGGTGCGATGGACTGCGTGATGACCAATGCGCTCATCATCGACCACTGGGGCATCGTCAAGGCCGACATCGGCCTCAAGGGCGGGCGCATCGCGGCCATCGGCAAGGCCGGCAACCCCGACACCCAGCCCGGCGTCGAGATGATCATCGGCCCCGGCACCGAGATCATCAGTTGCGAAGGCATGATCGTCAGCGCCGGCGGCATCGACTCCCACATCCACTTCATCTGCCCGCAGCAGATCGAGGAAGCGCTGACCTCGGGCGTCACCACCATGCTGGGCGGCGGCACCGGCCCGGCCACCGGCACCTTTGCCACCACCTGCACGCCGGGGCCATGGAACATAGAGCGCATGCTTCAATCGGCCGATGCCTTCCCCATGAACCTGGGCTTTCTGGGCAAGGGCAACGCCAGCCTGCCGGCCGCGCTGCACGAGCAGATCGATGCCGGCGTGATCGGCCTGAAGCTGCATGAGGACTGGGGCACAACACCGGCGGCCATCAGCAACTGCCTGGACGTTGCCGAAGAAACCGATACACAGGTGGCGATTCACAGCGACACGCTCAATGAGTCGGGCTTCGTCGAAAACACCATCGCCGCGACCAAGGGCCGCACCCTGTGCGCCTTTCACACCGAAGGCGCGGGCGGCGGTCATGCACCCGACATCCTGAAGGTGGTCGGTGAGCAGAACTTCCTGCCGTCATCGACCAACCCGACCATGCCCTATACCGTCAACACGCTGGACGAACATGAGGACATGCTGATGGTCTGCCACCACCTGGACCCGGCGATTGCGGAAGACCTGGCCTTTGCCGAAAGCCGCATCCGCAAGGAAACCATTGCCGCAGAGGACGTGCTGCACGACCTGGGCGCGATCAGCATGATGAGCAGCGACAGCCAGGCCATGGGCCGTGTCGGCGAGGTCATCATCCGCACCTGGCAGACGGCGCACAAGATGAAGGTGCAGCGCGGCAAGCTGCCCGGCGACACCGAGCGCAACGACAACTTCCGCGTCAAACGCTACATCAGCAAATACACCATCAACCCGGCGATTGCGCACGGCATCGCCCATGAGGTGGGTTCGATCGAAGTCCGCAAGTGGGCCGATCTGGTGGTGTGGAAGCCGGCCTTCTTCGGCATCAAGCCCGCGCTGATCCTCAAAGGCGGCTTTATCGCCATGGCCGCCATGGGCGACCCGAACGCCTCCATCCCGACGCCGCAACCGGTGCACTACCGCCCGATGTTCGGCGGCTTCGGTGGTGCGATTGCCAAGGGCTCGCTGACCTTTGTGTCGCAGGCGGGCCTCGCCGGCGGTATCAAGGAACGTTTCGGCCTGGCCAAGAATCTCGCCGCCGTGAAAAACATTCGCGGCGTGCAGAAGCGCCACATGATCCACAATGATTACGCGCCGACGATGGAAGTCGATGCGCAAACCTACTCGGTGCGTGCCGACGGCCAGTTGCTGACCTGCGAAGCGGCAACGAGTTTGCCGATGACGCAGCGCTACTTTCTTTTTTAGGCGCACATGGAAATCCGTGTCGACGATTTGCGCGGGCCGGCGATTGCCGCCTTGCTGCAAGTGCACCTCGACGCGATGTACCAGCACTCTCCGCCCGAAAGCGTCCATGCGCTCGATCTTGAAGCCTTGCGCCATCCGTCCATCACATTCTGGTCGGCGCACGACGGCAATGACCTGATGGGTTGCGGCGCCCTGAAGCAACTGACGCCCACACATGCCGAGATCAAATCGATGCGCACGGCGCAAGCCCATGTGCGCAAAGGCGTGGCACGCGCACTGCTGCGTCACATCGAGGCGGCAGCGCGCGCCAGGGGCATACGGCAGCTCAGCCTGGAAACCGGCCCTCACGCTCCTTTTGCCGCAGCCCGGCAGCTGTATCGCAGCGAGGGTTTTCAGGAGTGCGGGCCTTTTGCCGACTATGCGCTGGATCCCTACAGCCTGTTCATGACCAAAACTCTTTCCTGATGAACGCGGACGCCCTGCGCCACAATGCAGACACTTCGCTGAACACCTGAATTTATGCTCCAAGTCTCCAAATCAATTTCCCAGGGCACCGGACTGGCGCCGGTGCTGCTCAAACGCGCGGCCACGGTCGAACTCGACTGGGACATCCGCCAGAAAAGCCGCTTCGAGGCCACCGACTCGCTGGGCCGCCAGCTCGGCATCTTCTTGCCGCGCGGCACCCTGGTGCGCGGTGGGGATGTGCTGGTGGCCGAAGACGGCTCCATGGTCCGGGTGATCGCCGCGCCGCAGGCCGTGTTGCGCATCACGGCCTGCACCTCGCATGGCAGCCCGTTTGACCTGACGCGTGCCGCCTACCACCTGGGCAACCGGCATGTGCCCATCGAGCTCAAGCCGGATCACCTGAAAATTGAGCCTGACCATGTGCTGGCGGAAATGTTGCGGTCCATGCATTTGATCGTCAACGAAGTCAGCGAATCCTTCGAGCCCGAAGGCGGCGCCTACAGCGCGGGCGGCCACGGCCATGCGCATGAGGGCGGACATGGTCACGCGCACGCACCCGCTGCGGCGACTGCGCCTCACGTGCACGGGCCCGGCTGCGCGCATGACCACGACCACGGCCATGCGCACACGCATGAGGCGCAGCCAGCCGCGATCCAGATCCACGCCCACAAGCCGCACAGCCATTGAGCGCCACGGCCCAGCCCCTGCCGGCCGCCAGCCTGCTGCAACTGATCTGGCTGGCCTCCCCGGCCCTGCCGGTCGGCGGTTTTTCCTACTCCGAAGGGCTGGAAGCCGGCGTGGACCGTGCGGGAGTAGCTACTGAAAGCATAGCAGCCGACTGGCTCAGCGACCAGTTGCACCTGAGCCTGGCGCGCGGCGACCTGGCCGTGATCGCGCAGGCCATCCCGGCCTGGCGCGACAATCAGCTCGAGCGGGTGAAAGCCCTCAACGACTGGGTGCTGCAGACCCGCGAAACCAGCGAGCTGCGCCTGCAGGCCGAACAGATGGGCCGTTCGCTGCTCGAGTGGCTGCGCAACCACCAGAGCATCAGCGACGCCCATCTGCAGGCCTGCGCGCAACTGCCACCGACCTACCCCGTCACCTTTGCCCTGGCCGCTTCGCCGCTGGCCGCCGGCGTGCCCGACTGCCTGACGGCCTACGCTTTCGGCTGGGCCGAAAACATGATGCAGGCCGCGCTCAAATCCGTGCCACTCGGCCAGAGCGCCGGCCAGCGTATCCTGGCGCGGCTGGCCGCTGAAATCCCGGCCGCCATCGCCACCGCCATGGCACTCGAGGACCATGATCGCCAGGCCTTCTCGCCCATGCTGGCGATTCTTTCATCGCAACACGAAACCCAATACTCACGACTCTTCCGCTCCTGAGCGCGAAGTCATATATCTAAAAGACACTCCTGATGAGCATGCACCACATCGCCAACCGCACCAAAAAACTCCCGCCACTGCGCGTCGGCATCGGCGGACCGGTCGGCTCCGGCAAAACCACCCTGCTCGAGATGTTGTGCAAGGCCATGAAAACCAAATACGACCTGGTGGCCATCACCAACGACATCTACACCAAGGAAGACCAGCGCATCCTGACCGTCAGCGGCGCGCTGGACGCCGACCGCATCATGGGTGTGGAGACCGGCGGCTGCCCGCACACCGCGATCCGTGAAGACGCCTCGATCAACCTCGAAGCGATTGACCGCATGCTGGAAGATTTTCCCGATGCAGATGTGGTGTTTGTCGAGTCCGGCGGCGACAACCTGGCCGCCACCTTCAGCCCCGAACTCAGCGACCTGACGATTTACGTGATCGACGTGGCCGCCGGCGAAAAAATCCCGCGCAAGGGCGGCCCCGGCATCACCAAAAGCGATTTGTTCGTGATCAACAAGACCGACCTCGCCCCCTACGTGGGCGCCGACCTGGCCGTGATGGAAGCCGACACCATCCGCATGCGCACCACCGCCAAAGGCCTCAAGCCTTTCGTCATGACCAACCTGAAGACCAACACCGGGCTGGCGGAGGTGGTGGCGTTTATTGAGAGCAAGGGGATGCTGCAGCCGTAGCTGGCGATGCGGCGCTACACACGCTTAGTCGAGCACGACATCATTTAGGGAGCGCTCTATTGCAGGGTAGGCCGCTGCGATGATGTGCAGCATCCATTGCGGGAGGCCGAGATCTAGCTCGCCGGAAGACGCGAAGGAAATCGTGCGACTGTGAGAGTCGAATTAATACACCATTGATTCCCTGGCAGTGGTTTTCAATGTGCACCCGTCGATTGTGAAGCGCTCAAGTTGTCTCGTTCTCAAACTTGGCCATTCGAGCCTACGACAATGACTGACATGAAATCTTTCGCAGCTAGGCGAAATTTTTGGACAAGAATCAGGTCTTATCGCCTAGGAGACGCCGCAGTTCATCCTCCAAGCCAGCAAGAGCCTGTCTGACGCTTCCATTAAACTTTTCTGTGATTTTCATCCACTGCTGAACGTCAGGGGTGTGCGCTAGTTCTATGGCATAAATAAAGGTGTTGGTGATGCTAACCAACTCTTGATTCATTTGCCGAACTGCGTTGCAAACATCTTTGGACAAAAATAGCTCATTTTGAGAAAAGTAGGGCGTGAAATCGGCAGATGCCATTGCTACGTCGCCCCGCCGCTCTTCGTTCGTTCGCTCTCCTGTTGCTACAAATGGCTTTACGTAGTTTGCTACGCAGTCGTGAAGCTTCTTAAGACGGGCGTAAGTGTTGGCAATTACGTCCACGCGGCGTGTGTGGAGTTGCAAGAAGGTGGTGTTTTTCTCAGCAGCCGCTACGCTGAGTGTCGATTTCAATCGCTCTACTTCAACGTCCGACTGGGCCTTAAGCTGGGCCTTGTGCGTCTCCAGCCTTTGATCGTACTCCGCCTTGAGCTGGGCCTTGTGACTCTCTAGCTTAACGTCGTATTCAGCCTTGATTGCATTCTTTAGCCGTTCGCCTATCCATGCCTTAGTCATCCAGAGTACTAAGCTGCAGAGAGCCACGCTAACCGCTGTAGAAGTAATTATTGTAAGAAAAAAGTCCGTAAGCATTTAAGTGTGCGCTCCATGAGAATTAGACTGCAAGATTGGGGTCGAACTTGGCTCCCGTTGGGAATGTGAGTATCAATTCCGAAACGACCTGCTCGAGGCAAATCATGTTGGTGCGTCTGAAATTTTTCAGACCGAAAGAGTCTTCGGCTACTTCCCGTAGCGCACTCTAGGGCAAAGCGCGTGAGCTTGCATCCCTCAAATGGAGTAGGCGCACCGAGCAACAGGTACACGCCTGCCGCGCCTACGAATCCGGTCAAGCTACACGCTTTGGTGCCAGTTGCTGCGCTTTGTAGCACTCGGCTGGAAACGCCCAGTCTAAATGCGAGGCTTGGTGAGCCGCTGCATGAGTGCGCGCACGGCCTTCAAGACCTCTTCTGCTTCATCGACCGTGTACCTGCGCCCTATGTGCATAGTGGGGTTCCGCCATGCTTGTTTGACCGTCAGCAAATCACCTGATATGTCTCTGAAGTACTTTTCATCTCGACGCCACTGCACACCTTTTGTCTTGTGCTTGGTATCTATCTTTGCTTGGATCTGCTTGAGATACGCTTCCCAACTTGGGGCGTAGGAAATCTTCAGGCTTTGTGCGAGCGTCTTCAGGCCGACTTCCATAACGCGCATTAGATGCATCACGCAGGAAGTGCCCAACCCGAGCGCCAGCGCTTTACCCGCATCCTCAATGTCGCTAATGGCATCAGGAAACTTGTCATTCACATCGGATCCGAACACTGCTGGGTCCTGATAGTAGGAGAGGCGACCAGGACTTACGAACAGGAAGAAGCGCGCGCGCAGCTGATCTTCGATTCTCGACCTCAAGTCAGCAACATCGCGATATAGCGCGGTGTTCTTGTATTCCCCATTGAGCTTGTCCCACATCCGGTCAGCAAGCGGGACCACCGCATCCAGCCCTAGTTCATGCGACATGTTCGTAGCAATAGTCAGGTGATGTGTGATAGCTTTTTTGTCGCCTTCGTCGATCAATCGATCTTTTCGCTGAGCGTCAGTAGATCGCCGAAGGAGCTCCATCTCCCAGTCAAAAAGGCTGACCATCAAGCTACCGAAGATAGTGGAATATTTTTTGAGCATTTGACGGGCTAGTAGTTCGAGGAAAACTCGATTGTGCGCTCCTCACCTACACGCAGCGCCCTCCATATGGAGGAGTTCTGCCCAGAGCACGTGTACGTATAGTCCAAGCAAATTTGAGCTCGCCCAGGCTGCATCCTTTGGTGCAAGTCGCTGCGCTTTGTGGCACGTCGCTGCGGGCGCCTGGCCTGCCGCCTGAAAAAATCGGCCTGTCCCGGCGGTCGCTGGATCCGCCCACAAGACCCCGTCCCGGCGTGAGGGGCGCTTGTGAGGGGTTCTTGATACAGCGACACCGCGCCAGCCCGTTTTTCTTGTGGCACCAACAGCACCCCGCCGCGCCCTGCTCGGAGAACGAGGAAGCCCGGCGTGGCAGTCCATTCACCGGCCCGCCAACGGTTAAACTACGAACCTTGGAAGCGTGGCAGAGTGGTCGATTGCACCGGTCTTGAAAACCGGCGACGGGAAACCGTCCGTGAGTTCGAATCTCACCGCTTCCGCCAGACAGCAGCCACCGACAGCCTTTTTTGCTCTCGGTGGCTTTTTTGTCCCTGTCCGCAGCGTTCCCGTGAGGAAACCCTTGATTTACCTGCAGCACTGAACGCAGTACGATTTGTGGGCCTCCCGAACCGTCCCCTTTCCCAACAGGAGTTCCGGCCATGAAACACTTCACACGACTTTGGGTCAGCATCTGCCTGTCAGCGTCTGCTGCCGCGTTTGCGGCCGGCGACGTCAGCGAGTACGGCGGACCCTCGGGCGATCCGGTGTTGGCGTCAGCCCAGGCGGCCATCGCGAAGAAGGACTGGCCTGCCGCCCAGAGCGGCTTGCAGAAAGCCTTGGTGGGCTCGCCGCAGAACGCTGACTATCACAACCTTTATGCGTACTCGATCCGCAAGGGCGCGAACCCGGACATGGCGCTGGTGTTCAAACACTATGGCGAGGCGCTGCGGATCAACCCCAAACATCGCGGCGCGCATGAGTACGTGGGTGAGGCCTACCTGATGGTCAATGACCTGCCCAAGGCGAAACAGCACCTGGCGGCGCTGGACAAGCTGTGTTTCCTGCCGTGCGAGGAACACAGCGACCTGAAAAAGGCGATTGCGGCCTACGAAGCCAGGCGCAAGCCCTGAGGATCGCGACGCCCTGCCAGGCAGGTCTGCGGACTACCTGGCGGCGGGGCCGGCTGCCGGAGCGACGCGTGCCGAGGCCTGTGCGCGCGAAGCATCCTGAACATCGTAGGAGCCGAACACCTCATGGGCCGAGCGGGTCTCCGGCAAGATGTAGACGATGCCATTGGTCCCGGTGAAGGACGGGCTCACCACGCTTTCATAGAACTTGACCGGTACATTGATGCAGCCGAAGGATATGCGGTTGTCCAGCGGACTGGGTGAGGCCAGGCGCTCGGCGCGGCGTTCCCTGGGATGGCCCTTCACGACGCGGTGCAGCGAAAGGGCCGTGTCGTAGTCCACCCAGAGCACCTCGTGGCCGTGGATATCACGGTCCAGTGAGGCCACGAAGCGACCGGCGGGTGTGGTGCGCTCGTCCGGCCGAATGCTCGACAGCTTGCGCTCACCAATCCCGGGAACAGAGTGATCCCCGACGGCAAGCCCCAGCAGCGCGGCAGTCGCGCCTCGAAGCTGACCCTGTGCGTCGAACATGAACACACGGGCCTCGCGCTTGTCGATCACCATGAAGGGCAAATTGCCGTTGTTGCCTGAGTCGACGACCCAGTCGGCCAATTTCCGGGATTCCGTCGATGGCACTTCCTGGCCAAAGTTCGCCAGCCTGAGGGCGGGAGCGGGTGCGGGCTGCGCCACGACGGCGGCGGACGCACTGGCGTTGTCACGCGGGCCGGTGGCGGCGTCTGACGTGCTCAAGGCTGGCGTGTTCTGTGAAGCAGCGGCTGGAAGCACGCCTGCGTTGAGCGCAATTGCGCCCAGCAAGAGGCCCCGGGCCAGAACGACGGCCGCCGGGTGTGCCAAGCGGGCCAGCGAGGGCCCAGCCCAAAACCTGTGTTGATGTGTCTGCGTTGGCATCGTGGTGTTCCTGTGTGCCAGATGGTAACCCGGCAAGGCGGGCCGAAACAGCGGATTAGGCAAGCTTTACCCTGACTTTAAGGCGCTTCTCCAGGGCTTGCGCTTATCGAGCGAGGGACAATAAAAAGGGCCAGCGCCACCGCGCAAACCGCGTTGGTTCTGACCCTCTGCATTGCAGAATGAGCAACTCACTCCGCTTTGCCGGTCCAGCAGGGGCCGGAAGTTTTCACTCACCCAGGCACCCTGCTTTTCAGGCAGCTGACTTTAGTTGCGGCCTTCGCGTGCCGCACGGGCTGGTGGCTCGTAGGCGGGCGCTGGCGCGACATACACCGGGGCTGGTGGCGGCGGCGGAGCGACGTACACCGGAGCCGGTGGCGGCGGTGGAGCCACATAGGCGGGCGGCACGTAGGCTTGCGCAACCGGCGTCTGGGCTTTCGGGCCAAAACGGTAGATCAGGCCGACGGACGCCATATCGATGTGGCCGCGGTTCCGGATCGGGTCATTGATGCGGTAACGTTCGAGTTCGGCACGCACAGCCAGCGCTTCCGTGATCGCGTACTGCATGCCCAGGCCCACCTTGAGGTTGGTGTCATTGCGACGCGGGTTGGTGGTGTTCACGGGCACGTTGCCGGTACTGTTGAAGCTGGCCCGGCTTTGCGCATAAGCGGCACCAATGCGGCCGAGCACCGAGAAGCGATCGGTCACAGGCAGCATGCCGACCAGATCCAGGTTCAGGCCGCGGACGCGGGTTTGACCGTTGAAGGTGCCGACCGGGGTGGTGTTGAATGTATAGCTTGACTTGCCCAGATCGAAATAACCACCTTCAACCGCAAAGTTGCGGTTGAGCTGGTAGCCGCCGAACAGCTTGTAGCCGGTGCCGCTGTTGTCTTCGGTCGTGGACTGGACAGTCAGACCCTGGCCCGCAAGCGTCCGGTTGATGGAACCGTTGTCAAAGTCGGCACGGGTGCGGCCCACGTTGCCGCCGATATACGGGCCGGTGGTTTCGTCTTGAGCAATGGCCCAGGAACTGGAAACAGTTCCCAGTACCGCCAGAGCAATAAGACCCAGCCCGCGCCTGGCTGCTGGAAATTTTGATGCCGTCATGATGTCGTCCTAAGGGTTGAGACAGGTTATAAAAAGGATCCGATGATTCACTGCCGGCCTGACCCGTACGAACAATTCGATGTCAGGCAAAGAGTGAAATCAAAATCCAGTCTCAGTAGTCACTGGCCCGCGACTTGTAGGAAGATGACTACAGCCTGCGTCATTTCCCCATAAAACAACAGCACACCACTGCACAGAAATCCTTGGTCGTGTTTCGTCGTCAGGGACAGCGCTTGCGCCGGACAGGCGCGTGGCAACAGCGGCGACAGCGGTGTTTACTGTCGGGAATCGAGAAACAGCAGTTGCAGGTCGTTGAGGAAATCGAAGCCGCGCTCGGTCGGCTTGACCTGCACAAAATCGCGCGTGATCAGGCCCTTGCGTTCCGCTTCCTCCAGGCCGGCCTCGATGGCGGTCAAGGGCAGGCCGGTTTTTTCCGCAAAGTCCTGCAGCATGAAGCCTTCGCGCAGGCGCAGCGCATTGAGCATGAACTCAAACGGCAAGTCGGCGCGCGCCACCTCGGTGTCCTGCGCTGCCGGCGCGCCGGCCAGCGCCTTGTTCATGTACAGCGCCGGTTCACGAAAACGCACCTGGCGCACCACGCGGTGCGCAAAGCTGAGCTTGCTGTGGGCGCCGGCGCCTATGCCGAGGTAGTCGCCGAATTGCCAGTAGTTGAGGTTGTGCACACAACGGTGGCCGGGCCGGGCATAGGCCGAAACCTCGTAACGCTCCATGCCCGCGGCGGCCGTCATCTCGGTGATGCGGTCCAGCATGGCGTAGGCGTCGTCGTCTTCCGGCAGCACCGGCGGGTGTTTGGCGAAGAAGGTGTTGGGCTCGACCGTCAGGTGGTAAATCGAGATGTGCGGCGGCGCAAACACCAGCGCCTGCCGCATGTCGCGCTCCAGCCCGGCCAGCGTCTGCCCGGGCAAGGCATACATGATGTCGAGGTTGAAGGTATCGAAAGCCTGCGCGGCTTCCTCGACCGCGGCGATGGCCTGCGCGCGGTCGTGCACCCGGCCCAGCGCCTGCAGGTGCCGGTCGTCAAAACTCTGCACGCCGATGGACAGCCGCGTCACGCCGGCGCTGCGGAAGGCCTTGAAACGGTCTTTCTCGAAGGTACCGGGATTCGCCTCCAGCGTGATTTCGCAATCGGGTTCGAGCCGCAGGCGGGCGCGGATGTCGCCGATCAGCCGGTCGATGGCCTGCGGTGAAAACAGGCTGGGCGTGCCGCCGCCGATAAAAATGCTGTGCACCGTGCGGCCCCAGACCAGCGGCAGCGACGCCTCCAGGTCGGCCATCAACGCGTCGAGGTAACGCTGCTCGGGCAGCTCTCCGCGGCTTTCGTGTGAATTGAAGTCGCAATACGGGCACTTCTTCAGGCACCAGGGCAGGTGCACATACAGCGACAGCGGCGGCAAGGCGGCCAGCCGCAGGGTGCCGCCCCGCATATAGTGCTGGATGTCTTTCAGCGCGCCGCCACTTTCCGCGGCAGCTTCTGCACTGACGACCGGAATCGGAAACGCCATGATGGCTACAGCCAGCGCTCGCGCATCAGGGCCATCATCTGGCGTGCCGCCATGCCGCGATGGCTGTTGGCGTTTTTCACCTCGACCGGCAGTTCGGCAAAGGTCTTGCCGAAGGACGGAAGAAACATCACCGGGTCAAAGCCGAAGCCGTTGCTGCCGCGCGGCTCGGTGCTGATCTCGCCGCTGACGCGGCCCACCGCAATCAGCGGCTCCGGGTCGTCGGCAGAACGCAGCGCCACCAGCGTGCTGACCATCGCCGCCCGCCGCGCCGTGATGCCCGCCATCTGCTCGAGCAGGGCGCGCACATTGTTGTCGTCGCCTTTGGCGTAGCCGAACTGCGTGGCATAAAACGCCGTGTCCACGCCCGGCAGGCCGCCGAAGGCATCGACGCACAGGCCGGCGTCATCGGCCAGCGCGGGGAGTCCGCTGGCCAGTGAGGCGTGGCGCGCCTTGGCCAGCGCGTTTTCGACAAAGGTCCGGAAAGGCTCCTCGGCCTCGCCGATGCCGAGGTCGGCCTGTTTGACCAGCGTGACGCCCAGCGGTGCCAGCATGGCCTGCAGTTCGGTCAGTTTGCCGGCGTTGTTCGATGCAAGTACGATTTTCATAAGCAAAAAGTGGCCACAGCCCTTTATTGACCAGCGTAAGCCGCTATCAATTCAGGAGCGATTGCTGCTGCAGGGTAACCAGCTCGCTGATGCCTTTTTCGGCCAGCAACAGCAGCGCGTCCATTTCCTTGCGTGAAAACGCAGCGCCTTCGGCCGTGCCCTGCACCTCGACATAGTGGCCGGCGCCGGTCATCACCACGTTCATGTCGGTGTCGCAACCCACGTCCTCGATGTATTCGAGGTCCAGCAGCGGCGTGCCCTGGACGATGCCGACGGAGATCGCGGCCACATGGCCGAGGATGGGCGTTTCCTTGAGCTTGCCGTCGGCCAGCAGCTTGTTGACCGCGTCCTGCGCCGCCACAAAAGCCCCGGTGATGCTGGCGGTGCGGGTGCCGCCGTCGGCCTGGATCACGTCGCAGTCGAGGTGGATGGTGCGTTCGCCCAATTTTTTCAGGTCGAACACCGCACGCATGGAGCGGCCGATCAGGCGCTGGATTTCCTGGGTGCGGCCGCTTTGCTTGCCGCGCGCGGCTTCGCGGTCGCTGCGCGTGTGGGTGGCGCGCGGCAGCATGCCGTATTCGGCCGTGACCCAGCCTTCGCCGCTGCCCTTCTTGTGGCCCGGGACTTTTTCTTCCACCGAGGCGGTGCACAGCACCTTGGTGTTGCCGAACTCGATCAGCACCGACCCTTCGGCGTAGGCGGTGTAGGCGCGGGTGATGCGCACGGGACGGAGCTGGTCGGCCGCGCGGGCACTGCTTCTTTCAAATGAACTCATGGCAAGGGCTTTCTGGCGCGGCAGGCCGGGGCAGGGGAACTATCAACATCAGGAGGAGTGGCGCCGGCAGCCACCGGCGCCGGGGGACGGGCTGTCAGACCTTTTTGGCGGCAGAGCGGCGTATCGCCTCGTTGATCTCGGCAATCGAGCGCTCGATGGCCGCGTCGTCGAGGTCTTCCACGCCGGTATCGAGCACGCCGGCCTGGATGGTCGAGGCAAACACGCCGTCCATGATGCTGTCGGTGGAAACACCGCGCGTCGATTCGAAGGCGTCGGGGGTTTCCCATTCCATGGCCAGCACGGTCACGTTGTCGCCGTGCTCGCCGCCATTGCGCAGCGCATGCTCGACCATGTCGGGCACCGCGTCGGACACGCCGTTGGACGCCATGTGGCGCACGATCTCGGCGTCGGTCAGGCTGCCCCACAGGCCGTCGGAACACAGCATCAGCTTGTCGCCCTGCTGGAGCACGACCGGGCCGGCAATGTCGAACACCGGCTTGGAAGGCGACCCCAGGCAGGTGAACAGGATGTTGCGGTTGACGCGTTCGAGCTTGATGACGCCGGCGTTTTGCTGCTCCAGGTAGGAGTGGTCGCGCGTGCGGGTCAGCAACTCGCCATCACGCACCACATACAGCCGCGAGTCGCCGCAGTGCACCCAGGTCGCGCCCGTGCCCTGCAGGATGGCGGCAACGACCGTGGTGCGGGGCGTGTCCAGCATGCCTTTTTCACTGGCATAACGGATGATCTGGTGATGCGCCGCCATCAGGGCGGAGGACAGGAATTCGGTGGTGTCCCGCACCAGCGGCCGGGCTTCCTTCTGGTACAGCGCCGAGATGGTCTGCAGCGCGAGTTGCGCCGCGACTTCACCTTCGGGATGGCCGCCCATGCCGTCGGCCAGCACAAACAGGCCGGACTCACGGGTGTAGCAATACCCCATGCGGTCTTCGTTTTTTTCGCGGCCGCCCTTGCGGCTGACCTGGAAGACGGAAAATTTCATTTGAACCTTGTCGCGAAGCCGGTGGCCTTGCGCGCGCTTTTCTTGGTGTCCGACACCATGTTGTCAAACTGCAGGCGCATCTTTTCGCCAACGGTCAGCTTGGTGTAGCGCCGTTCACCCTCGCGGCTGAGCTCCTTCTGCAGGGCAAACACCGACTGCGGCCGCGACAGGGGATCGAGAGACATGCACCATTCAACCACCTCGATCAGGTTGTCCGAATACACGCCGCGCAAGCGGGACAGTGCGAGCGACAGACGGTCTTTCTCCAGCCGCTGCGGCGCGTCATTCGGCGGATAACCCTGCATGGTGGCGTAAATACAGGCGCCGATCGCGTAGATGTCGGTCCAGGGACCCATCGAGGAGTCGCGGCGGTACATCTCCGGCGCGGCGAAGCCGGGCGTGTACATCGGTCGGATGAAATTGCCTTCCTTGCTCAGCACCTCGCGCGCAGCGCCGAAATCGATCATCACCGCCTTGTTGTCGTCGGTGATGAAGATGTTGGCCGGCTTGATGTCCAGGTGCAGCATCTTGTGCTGGTGCACGATGCGCAGCCCGCGCAGGATCTCGTCGAACAGCGAGCGGATGGTCGATTCGCGGAAGACCTTCTGCTTCTTGAGCTCGCGCGCCGTGATGATGAAGTCCTGCAGGGTGCCCCCCTCCAGGTAATTCATCACCATGTACACGGTTTCGTTTTCGCGGAAGAAATTGAGCACGCTCACCACCGAAGCGTGGGAGATCTGGGCCAGCGAGCGCCCTTCCTCGAAGAAGCTCTTCAGGCCCAGCCGATACAGCGAGAGTTTTTCAGGCTGCACCTGCGGCAACAACTCACCGGGCGGACGGCTGGCCAGCGAGGAAGGCAGGTACTCCTTGATCGCGACCTGCTGCCCTTCGTTGTCCACAGCCAAGTAAACTACCCCAAACCCGCCGGCCGACAGCTTGCGCACAACGCGATAGCCTCCAATGACGGTATCGGGTGGGAGTGGCGCTGGCTTGACCTTTGACATAATTCGGGATTAAAGCAAGGTGACGGGATCACCCCTCCTGTTGACTCTAGAAAAGCGTATTACGAATGTCAGTTTACAGTATGACAGGCTATGCAGCCGTCCAGTCCACACCCGCACGCAGCGCCCCGGAAGCCGATACCGGCGCCGGCAGTCATGCGCGCCTGGGTGTGGAAATACGCTCGGTCAACAGCCGTTTTCTGGACCTGGCCTTCCGGCTGCCCGATGAACTCCGGCAGGCCGAGCCGGCATTGCGTGAACTGCTGACCGGCAAACTCAAGCGCGGCAAGGTCGAAATACGCGTTTCCCTGGAGGGAAATTCAGGCGGGGGGCTCAAGGCGCCGGCCAGCACCACCCTGCAGCGCCTGGGCTCCATGGAAGACACCGTGCGCGCCTGGCTGCCCGGCGCGGCGGCGCTCAGCGTGGCCGATGTCCTGCGCATGGCCGCGGGCGAAGACAAATCCACCCACGACTACAGCGACGACTTGCTCAAACTCGCCAAAAAGGCCCTGAAAGACCTGCTGGCCGCACGCGAGCGCGAGGGCGCGCGGCTGGCGCAGATGCTGCTGGAGCGCACCGCGCAGTTGCGTGCGCTGGCCGCCTCGGCCACCCCCATGGTCCCCAAGCTGGTCGAGCAGCAAAAAAGCCGCTTCATGGAGCGCTGGAAGGAAGCCATGGCCCTGACCGACGGCAGCACCCTGCCCGAAGCGGCCCAGGACCGGGCCCTGCTGGAGGCCACCTCGTTCGCCATCCGCATCGACGTGGCCGAGGAAATCATGCGCCTGTCCTCCCACCTCGAGGAAATCGACCGCCTGCTGACGGCCGGTGGTGAAGTCGGCAAGCGCCTGGACTTCCTGATCCAGGAACTGCACCGCGAGGCCAATACCCTGGGCTCCAAATCGGGTTCGCTGGAGCTGACCCATGTCTCGGTCGACATGAAGGTGCTGATCGAGCAGATCCGCGAGCAGGTCCAGAACATCGAATGAAACAGGGCCCCCACGCTCCCCCACTTCGTGTGGGTCGCTGCCCCCCGAGGGGGCTGGCCTTGCTCGGGGCGGCCCTTCGCGGCGGCCGAGTGCTCAAAAACAAGGATCGTTGATGGATTACCCCGGAAACCTGTTTGTCGTCGCCGCCCCCAGTGGCGCCGGAAAGTCCAGCCTGGTCAAGGCGCTGATGGAACTGGACGCCCGGGTGCAGCCCGCGGTGTCGCACACCACCCGGGCACCCCGAGGCCAGGAAAAACACGGCCGCGAGTATTTCTTCATTTCCCCGGAAGAGTTCGACGGCATGGTGCTGCGCGACTCTTTCCTCGAATGGGCCCATGTGCATGGCCAGCGTTACGGCACTTCGCGGCAGACCATCGAGGAGCGGGTGGCCACCGGCGCCGACGTCATCCTGGAAATCGACTTCCAGGGCGCCATCAACATCAAGCGGATCTTCGCCAATGCCGTGCTGATCTTCATCCTGCCGCCTAGCTGGGATGAACTGCGTTCGCGGCTGGAGCGGCGCGGCGAGGATGCGCCCGACGTGATCGAGTTGCGCCTGCAAAATGCCGCCGTGGAGATGGCCCAGGCCCGGGAATTCGACTTCGTTATAATCAACGAGTTATTTGAACGAGCCGTTTTCGACCTGAAAACCATTGTTCATGCCCAACGGCTCAAGTTTGCAGCGCAGCGACGCGCCCGTGCCGAGACCTTCAAGGCCCTGCACATCTCCTGATCCGTTGCCCCCGTTTCGACTGTTCCCATTACCCGGAGATCCCCCATGGCCCGCATTACCGTTGAAGACTGCCTGGAAAAAATCCCGAACCGCTTCCAGCTGGTTCTGGCCGCGACCTACCGCGCCCGCATGCTCAGCCAGGGCCATGCGCCCAAGATCGAGAGCAAGAACAAGCCCGGCGTGACCGCGCTGCGCGAAATCGCCGAAGGCAAAATCGGCCTGGAAATGCTGAAAAAAGTCCCGAGCTGAACACCTCCGCTCCCCGAAAAGCACCGCCGCGCGGTGCTTTTTTGTTTCCGGGTGTTGTGCCAAAGACCGTGTTTGGCGTGTTTTGCCCCCGTCGCGATACATTTGAGGCATGAGCGCCCTGGTTTCCCCCCCTGCCAACAGCAAGTCGACCCCGGCCGCCGCCAACGCGGCCGCGGCGAGTTTTGCCGCGCTCACCGCCAAACTCGACTACCTGAGCCCGGCCGACATCGACAGTGTTCGCCAGGCTTACCGTTTTGCCGACGAAGCCCACCTCGGGCAGATCCGCAACGGCGGCCTGCCCTACATCACCCACCCGATTGCCGTCGCCCAGCAGTGCGCCGAATGGAAACTCGACGCGCAGGCCCTGATGGCGGCGCTGCTGCATGACGCGATCGAGGATTGCGGCGTCACCAAACCCGAGCTGATCGAGCGTTTCGGCGCGCCCGTGGCCGAACTGGTGGATGGCCTGACCAAGCTGGAAAAGCTGGAATTCAACACCCGCGAGGAAAACCAGGCCGAGTCCTTCCGCAAGATGCTACTGGCCATGGCGCGTGATGTGCGGGTCATCCTGATCAAGCTGGCCGACCGCAGCCACAACATGCGCACGCTGGGCGATGTGCCGCGCAGCAAATGGGGCCGGATCTCGCGCGAAACCCTGGACATCTACGCACCGATTGCGCACCGCCTCGGCCTGAATACCACCTACCGCGAGCTGCAGGACCTGGCCTTCCAGCACCTCTACCCCTGGCGCTACGCCACCTTGACCAAGGCGCTGGCGCGCGCGCGCGGGCGCCGGCGCGATGTCATCAAGCGGGTGCAGGCCGAAGTGGACACCGCCTTTGCCAACGCAGGCATCCCGGTCCACATCTACGGCCGTGAAAAGGCGCTGTATTCGATCTACCGCAAGATGGACGAAAAACACCTGTCCTTTGCGCAGGTGACCGACATTTACGGCTTTCGCATCATCGTCGGCGGCGTCACCGCCTGCTACACCGCGCTGGGTGTGCTGCACCAGCTCTACAAGCCGCTGCCCGGCAAGTTCAAGGACTACATCGCGATTCCCAAGGTCAACGGCTACCAGTCGCTGCACACCACGCTGGTCGGCCCCTTCGGCACCAGCATCGAGTTCCAGATGCGCACCGACGCCATGCACATCGTGGCCGAATCGGGCGTCGCCGCGCACTGGCTGTACAAGGCCACTGATCCCGAGAGCGATGCATCGCAACGCCTGGGCACGCAGTGGCTGCAGTCCCTGCTGGACATCCAGCACGAAACCCGGGACGCCGCGGAGTTCTGGGACCACGTCAAGATCGACCTGTTTCCCGACGCGGTGTACGTCTTCACGCCCAAAAGCCAGATCATGGCGATGCCGCGCGGCGCCACGATCGTGGATTTTGCCTATGCCATCCACAGCGACGTGGGCCACCGCGCCGTCGCCGCCAAGGTCAACGGCGAGCAGGTGCCGCTGCGCTCGGAGCTGCGCAACGGCGACGTGATCGAAATCATCACCGCATCGGTGTCCAGCCCGAACCCGGCCTGGCTGGGGTTTGTGCGCACCGGCAAGGCCCGGTCGAAAATCCGCCATCACCTCAAGACCATGGCGCTGACCGAGTCGCAGGACCTGGGTGAAAAGATGCTGGCCCAGGCGCTTCGCGCCGAAGGCATAGAACGCCTGCCCGACGACGACGACCTGAACCACGCCACCTGGGAAAAGATCCTGCGTTTTTCCGGCAACCGCTCGCGCGCCGACCTGCTCACCGACATCGGCCTCGGAAAACGCATCGCCAGCATGGTGGCCAAGCGCATCGTTACCCTGCTGGGAGAAACCGGCGAAAAACCCGACCCACTGCTGATGAGCCGTGAGCGCTACACCGCCCACGAATCAATCTCCCAGGGCGCGCTGGTTCTGGACGGCAGCGAAGGCGCCTCGGTCAAGTTCGCAAGCTGCTGCCGCCCCATTCCCGGAGACGACATCGTCGGCTACCTGGGCCGCGGCGAGGGTCTGGTGGTCCACACCGAGGACTGCTCGGTGGCCAAAAAACTCCAGCACCGCGACAGCGAGCGTTTTATTGCGGTGGACTGGTCTGACGAGCCGGCACGCGCGTTTGAAACCGGCCTGCTGGTGACCGTCACCAACGGCAAGGGTGTGCTGGCCCGGGTCGCCTCGGCGCTGGCCAGCGCGGAAGCCGATATCACCCATGTGGACATGGCGCAGGAGGCGGCGCAGGACGCGACCGACCTGCGTTTTGGCGTGCAGGTGCGCGACCGTGTTCACCTCGCATCCGTGATGCGCGCTGTCAAGCGCACGCCCTCGGTCTTGCGCGTCCAGCGCGCCAAGCCGGGCGTCTGACAACAGGCTTCAGGCGCCTGCCAGCGGCGCCGGGTACCGGACCTCGACCACCTCGATGTCCTTGATGCCGGCCGGCGTCGCGAGCTTCACCTCATCACCCACCCGTGCCTTGAGCAGCGCGCGCGCAATCGGCGAAATCCAGCTCACCTGGTTCTGCGCGCTGTCGGCCTCGTCGATGCCCAGGATGGTGACGGTCTGTTCGGCGCCGCTGTTTTCGGCATACGTCACGGTGGCGCCAAAAAACACCTGGTCGTTGCCGTAGTGGACGGCCGGGTCTGACACCTCGGCGATCTCCAGGCGTTTGGTCAAGAACCGGATGCGCCTGTCGATTTCCCGCAGGCGTTTCTTGCCATAGTGGTAGTCGCCGTTTTCCGAGCGGTCACCATTGCTGGCGGCCCAGTGCACCACCTCGACGATCTTGGGCCGTTCGTTGTCGATCAGGTCCAGCAACTCGTCCCGCAGGCGCGCGTAGCCCTGTGGCGTGATGTAGTTCTTGCCGCCCGCAGGCAAAGGCGGCAGCGACAGGTCCTCATCGTCGTCGGTATCGGTTTCTTTGGTGAAGGCTTTGCTCATGGGCGCCGGGAGCTTGGGGAAACGTGTCCGGAAAAGACATCGTAACGAAAAAGCCCTGGAACCTTTCGGCTCCAGGGCTTCACGTTTGGTGCGGCTGGCAGGAATTGAACCCACGACCCCTTGGTTCGTAGCATACTTCTTAGTTGCCCATGAAAATCCAACAACGTTCATATACTCAACAAAATCAACACTTTACAAAAATACAGCGTCCAATCAAATCCAGCATAATCTAAGGAATGCCACCGTTTTTTCGGACACCGTTCGGACACGGAAGGGAAACTTACTACCACTTGGATGATGCGATGGGTAACCTAACCGTAAAGCAGATTGACAGCGCCAAACCAAAAGACAAGCCGTACAAACTGATGGACGGCGATGGGCTGCAACTGCGAATAGCCGTCGATGGCATCAAGACTTGGCTGGTGCGCTACATGTTGGACGGCAAAGAGCGGCAATACCGTCTGCCAGAACTGTATGGAGATGGTGACGGACGGCTTGGCCTCAAAGAAGCGCGTGAAAAAGCCACTCACGTTCGCGCTCTGGCACGCAATGGCATCGACATCCAGATCAAATTGAATAACGAACGACAAGCCGAAGTCGAACGTCTGGAAGTTGAAGTTGCGCAATCCAAGACGCTGACCGACTTATTCGATGAGTGGGTCAAAACCGTTGATCGAAAAGACAACGGAAAAGAATTACGCCGCTCATTCACACGCGATGTATTTCCTGTCGCTGGCGACCTGAAATTGAGCAGCGTGCATCCTAAGCACATTGAGAAAATTCTGAGAGGCGTGGTTGATCGTGGTTCGCACCGTATCTCGGTCACCCTCTTCGCCGACCTCAAGCAGATGTTCCGCTGGGCTGCTCGCAAGCGCGCTTGGAAACACCTCTTTGAAAATCCGACAGAAGAAATTGATCTCAAAAAGGACAAAATCCTGCCACGGGAGTATGAAGGCGCTGAACGCACCCGCGCATTGAGCGATGACGAGGTACGGGAACTGGCCGAAAAGCTGCCTAAATCCGGCTTAATGCCAAGAACTCAGATTGCCATGTGGCTGATGTTGTCCTGCTGTAGCCGCATCGGCGAAGTCATTCAAGCGCGCTGGGAACACGTTGACCTTAATGCTGGCACCTGGGTGATTCCGAAAGAGAACGCTAAAAACCGCAAAACGCACACGATATTTTTATCCCCTGTTGCGCTCAAGAAATTCCAAGAACTGAAGCAGATTTCGACGAACGACAAATGGTGTTTTCCGGACACCAGCGGCACTACCCACGTCTGCATGAAGTCAACGACCAAGCAAGTTCGTGATCGGCAAATGGCCGCAATTGGTCGAAAGCCCATGAGCAACCGTACTAAAAATTCAGATGCCCTACTGCTGGTCAATGGTGACTGGGTGCCGCACGATTTACCGCGAACTGGCGCAACAATAATGCAATCGTTACATGTTGCACCCGCCATCATTGAGCGCGTGCTGAATCACGTTGAACCCAGCAAGCTTGTACGGACATACCAGACATACGACTATGCCGAAGAGAAGAGAGATGCATGGAACCGACTGGGAAAAAGACTGTCGGAGCTAGTGCCTCAGCTTGCATAGCCATCGCTACCCGGCTTTGTTACTTACTTGCTCGAACGATCTCTGCAGTCAGGGGACATCGCCGCTCGCGAACACCTGCATCGCAACGGCCGCGCTACTGTGATCGGCTGGGTCCCGTAGGACCGTGGTGTTTCCGCTGTATTCAAATGCGTGCAGGTAGGCTTCTCTACCGTCAATGCGAAACAAGAACCCAACGGCAGGACGTCCGGGGACTTTGATGGCAATCCCCGGATTACCAGCCCGCGACAGGCCATCTACACCTGAAATCTTTTTATTATCCAAAAGCTTTGAGAGAAATTGACTGCAGTGCATCAATGGCTGCCATTGGCCAAGATAGTTGATGTACAGGGTGGAGTCGAGGAAGTTCGCGGGAAGCCCAAGTGCCTTGATTTTTTGAGCGTTGCTTGAAACCGCTGGCGCGGGCTGTGCAGCAGGAGCTTTCTGTGCCTCAGGCGGCGCAGACTGGGTCTTGAATTCAGCGTCTACCTCAGCCGACGACGTACAGCTAGGAAACACGCCGCTGAGTACGGGGTATTCGCACACTGCATCAATGCGTTCCTGGTATCGCTTGCCGATGCAATTCACGTCAGCGCATTGATTCCGGATTGCGAGCCAGGACCGTTGGGTTGATCTGAGGTTGCTGAGTGCACCACCACCAATATTGGCTGCACTCATGGCCCGGTAGTTCTGTGCGAGTACTTCGTCCAGCCTTCCAAGCCGCTTGTCAGCGCAGATTGCTTTCTCGACTGCCGTCCCTGCTTTCGCGCAATCAAATGAAGCTGCTTGACCAAGGCCAGCAGTCTGGGACAACACGATGAGAAGCGCGGTTTTGAGAGTCGCAAGTAGATGTCCTTTCCGACTGCAGAGAGGTGACGTGGTTGGTTTCAAGCTATCGACACATGCATTGGACATAACTGCTCCTAGTTTGCTGGATTTGATTGTTGAGGAATAACTGCAAGCTCCTCGCTTGCCCGATTTGCATAGACGTATAACGACTGGGCACACATCTCCGCATTCATGTCTGGCAACCCGGACAACCCGGACCATCAAACATTGCGTTGACTATGAGTCACGTTTATATCAAAGAAAGTGACTCATAGTCCGTAGTCTCTTAGTCGTCGAATGTTGAACATCGACGCTGTGACAACCACCAAAGAAAAGCCAAAATCGCCGTCCCGACGTGGCGTCAAAGAGCCGCTAAGTGCAAGAGGCCGTGGATCAGTGAAAAATCCTCCTCCCGATGGCAGACTGCTCGAAATTTTTGCGTCGAATGTGCGGCTCGTCCGAGGGATCAAAGGCTTATCCCAAGAAGGACTAGCCGATTTGAGCGATTTAGACCGCACGTATATCAGCGGGATTGAGCGAAAGCTCAGGAATGTGTCCATCCGCAATATCCAGCGAATTGCTGACGCGCTGCAAGTCGATGCACGAATCCTGCTCGATCCGGATTTGTCGAGCCGCGACGCTGTGCCAACTGGCAAGTTACTGCTCCCATTAGCTCCGTAACCGGCTGCGAAAGCACTTTTAATTGCGAACCACCACTGGTGGCGCTCCATCGCATTCAAACGACTCCTGGCGCTTTCTGGTCACGGAAACAGAAGTTTGCAGCTTCAGTCACGGAAACGGCTTGTCCAGGATCAATGCTGATCGTGCGGTAGATCAGCGGCGCCGTGGGGATTTTTTTTCTAAATCATGGCCGCGCCGCAAGCTTTCGCCGCTGTAAAGCGAGACATCGTCCACACCGGCATCGAGCAGCCGCTTTTTGACGAGGGCAGCGATGTATCCGGAGTCAAGCCGTTCGCCGAACACAGGCTCCCCTGACCGTGTAAATCGCGGGAACAGCGGTCCCTGTTGTCCCTCCAGTCCATTGTGCGCAATCCATTCTTGGCAGGCAGTCGCCGCACACAGTGGACCTCGCGTCATCGGTATTGCTACGATCCGGCTATCTGGGGCAGGCATGTGTCCATTACTGTCGGTATAGACGCTCCCTGCCGCAGGTCGCAATCGCAAGAGCAAAACATCCTGCGTAAATGTCATATCCTCCAGATTCAGTGCACAGATTGCCCCTCGCTTGAGTCGGCCAACAAAGCCCAAAAGGAAAATCGCTTTGTCCCTGCGGTCCAGACTCCGTTGTCCAGATCCCATAGAGTCCAGCATCCGAGTCAGCAGGGCCCTTGTGATCGGCGCCGCAACTTTGGGAGTCTTGCGTTGCACAAAGCTTGGGTTCCCTTTACCCTGCTTCGCGTCGAGCAGATTGATGGGTAGATCGCCGCTAGACAAATGCCTGAGTGCGGTGCGGATACGAATGTCGGCGGTTGGCGAAGGAAGTCCTCGTTTGATGTGGGCATCTTGAATCGCCATGATGCGGCGGACAACCGTGGGCGGCGCTACACGCCTGGACAGCAGTCGAATGTATGAAACGATTTCGTCTGCACTCGCCGGGATTTTTCCACCGTATGTGTCGGTGAACTGCCGCACATCTTTGGCATAGGCGTTCGCGGTTGATGTGCGATGCTTTGCGGGCGTGCGGGGACGCTCCCGCTGTAAAGCGTGATTCATCTTTATACCTCTGTGAAACTGGATAGGAACTGGTTGCTGCGTTAAACGACAGCGGAAAGGCCGCGGGTCACGATGACCAGGCCATGCAGACGTACGTGATGTAGTCCGCCATCTGCGCTGGAATAGCGCAGACTGTATTTCTTTGGTTTGCGGTTCTTGCCGTACTCAGATGGCTGAATCCCACACCTGGCGTTGTAAATGACGCCCCACGGAGGACGTGAATTCGACGCGTCGAGGCACAGCAGGGCGAGAGGCTTGTTTTTACCGGACTCCTTCTCCACGCCTAAAACTGTCACCCAGTGATTCCACCCTCGGGACTCCAACGCCAGAATTGGCACGTGGCCAGCGTCAATTGCCTCAAGAATTTCCTGGGATATGTCCTTGGTGTTCCGGTTAGTCGAGACCTTGCAATTTAGTTTAGGCTCAAACGCGCCAACAAACGATTCGATTTGACGGTCTGTTGTACCTTCAAAATATGTCTTCTTTGCCAACGCCCAAAGGGTATGTAGCGGACCGGATTTGGCGCTCGACATTTCTTCCACATCTTCCCGTCGTATGCCGGCAAGTACCATTGCCGCCTGTGCGACGACGACGATCCCGCATGCACCATCTAATTCACTCTGTGTGATGTGAAGATCATTCCAACGCAACCTGCGCTTGCCTTGAATGGCGTACTCAACGTTGGTATCAGCTCGCACACCGGCAACGAATTTATGTTGTAACTTGAGCATTTCAATAATCCTCCGGACGCAAAATTGTTGTCACAGACCGATCCCATTCGGTGATGACCCAAACTCTCGGACCGTCTGGATCTTGGCGCTTCTCGCCATCGAGCGCGTAACTTGACAAGAGCCGCTCACCGTTGACCAGCGCAAGGTTGTTGGTGTGTCGATCTTGCAAGCCCAAGTCACCCCAATCCCCGCTAATGTGTCGTTTTAAAAGATCGACAGGGGAAACACCGAACTTTGCAAGTAGTCGTAGCGCACCAGGCGTGGCGACTGTCTGACCAAGAGCAAACATGGGAGCAGTTGGTGCGGACCGCTGCGCATGGGAAAGCTGGGGAACGTGTTCGCTTGCTTTGGGAACAGGGTGTGATCTATCTATCATGATGAACTCCGGAAGTTAAGGAATCCCCCTCGGCTTCCAGGCATGGCTTCGCCTCGCGCTTATGCAGTGAAGCAAAAAGCAGCAAACAAAACGCGCGAGTGCATCCGTCCCGGAGTTGGGCGGACTGGCTGGAATACGAAGGGGAGTTTAGATTTCTAGATGATGAGAACCATCATCTACCGCGCATCATTCGGAACGAAAGATGCCGGACTTCTGGCAAGGAGGACGGGAGGAATTTACGAGCGTTGAGCGTTGGTAGTCAACGGCATCAGTCTTGAAAACGGTCCCGCAATAGCTGTCTGAAGTGTCACTCAAGTTTACCAAAACCAGCGGTTTTTTGGTCATCAAAAGTCACGGAAAAACACTCAAATTTCTGGCCATTCTCGCGCTGGTCACGGAAACACACGTTTTGACTCACTGAAATTGCGTTCTTTCCAGAACTTGAACGCTGCCAGAGCGCATCCAGCGAGGACTGATGTACGAACACATCAGACTAAATTGCCAAAGTTACGGAAAATCTTGCGGCCCGGCCAATCGCGTATTTCCGAGAGGAACAACTTTCGCATTCACGCTGATCGAAAAAGACATAAAAGTGATCAAGCACCGGAGTTTGCGGCGGTGTTGTGCGCGGCTGTGGAGCCGGCGAGGATGCTTGGTATGAGTCCATTTTTCCAGTCGGCGGAAAATTGTTCGACCCAGCTGGTGGGCTCTGATGCGCTGTACTCAGCTTCCAAAATATCCGTCCAGGAAATCTTGATGGTCTTCACTCGTGGACCAAATGTCGCGGCACGATGCTCAGTGAGTTTCAATGTGAACTGCGAGCGATCAAGAGCGAGTGCGGAAAGCAATGATCTGAATTTAATCTCTTCGCCTTCAGGAACCGAAACAAATGGCACGGCTGTCTCCGTATGAATGAAAGTTTAATGTTATGCGAGGATCGGTGATTCTCCAACTAGCGTCCACCGACCAAGGACATAAATCTGCGTCTTCAGTCAAACGCCATAGCGCAGAATGAGATTCTCTAGTGTGATGTTGGCAGCTACCGCATCATGCGGAACCAACAAATATCTCCAAGGTTTACCGCCGACACCTTGTGAATAGTCAGATGCATTTTTGCACCATAGCGCAGCCTGGTCCGCTTTAGCCCTTACATCTGTTTCTGACTCTTGCGATGCTGTGACTTCTTGAGCCTTTTTAGTTTCAATCATAAGGATCACGTCATCCATGGCCGCAACAAAATCGGGAATGTACTCAGGTTGATTGGCACCCGAACGGTAATAGATGTTGAACTGACCGGAGGCTGGGCGGAACCAACGTATTGCCTGCCGCTCCAGGACTGTCGCAAGAATGCGTTCTGTATCTGAGTGGAATTTCTGGTATGGGTAGGCGCAACGTGCAAAGCCACCATACAGGTACTGGCCAATAGTGCGTTTGTCCTCAGGAGCCCAATGCAGCGGCTTCAAATCGTCTTTAGCTGTAAACGCGCAGGCCTTGAGCGGGACGAAGCCCTGACTCACGACGACATTAGAGCCACCCGATTCTTCAACATAGTTCTTGGCCAACTGCGTGTGAATGATTTCCGCGATGGGTTTGCCATAGTTGGCCAACACGTTATGCAGGGCATCATCATCGGTCAGATAGCTTTTAAAGTGCGTGACCGCTTGATTTGCCAACTGATAGATGAAATCGGCATGGTCATCATAGGAAACGTCGTCAAAGTTGATCAGTTCCCGAACGATGTAGTCCTCAAAACGTGACTCTTCAACTATGGCCGATTCACCATACGTCAATACCTTGTTGGATTGAAGACCATGAGACTCCAGCGTATTCGCCAGTGGTTGATAGTTCAGGCGCGACATGTCCAGGTTAAAAGCCGTATAGCCACTCCGAACAGGACCAACCGGCACTACCGAAATGCGGGGTATGTCAATCGTGTGTTCTACAAACACATCCACCGCTTGTTTGACAACTGCTGCCACCGCCTCAGCGTTGGTGAATTTGGACTCAAGCAATTCACTCTGTTGAGGGACTAAACGTTGTTGCACCAATCTCGCAATGTGTTCCTGCACACTTGGGTTGGACAACGATGCGCTGGTCGGCGCAATTGACTTATCCCGCCCTACCTCTGCAATTACATCCATTGCAGTCAATGCAATTTGCCGCTCTTCTCCTGTGTGCAGGATGGTTGTAATGTGACTGATTGTCTGCGGTGCGTGTCCCGGCTTTTGAGTGCTATCCGGAGTACTGCCAGGAACAAAGCTTTTCCCACTTACCCCTGTACCCTTGACATCGGCTAGTCCAAGCACTACAGCCATCGTGGACGGCACGGCATAGCTGGTCAGTCTATTGCCTTCGGAATCAGTTGGATCAAGTTTGAGTTGTTTTAGCCGAATTGGTGAATCGCCCTTATTGGCTTCGGCAATGACTTCTTGAAATTTGTCGTGCGCAATAATATTTAGGCGGTCTACAACTTCCACCCCAGTCTTGCGGCCATAAGGCAAGCGCAAGCCACGCCCTATGGACTGTTCAATCAGCGTGCGGGCGTTGGCTGCACGTAGTGGCACGATTGTGTACAGATTGGTGACGTCCCAGCCTTCCTTAAGCATATTGACGTGGATCACAATCTCGGTAGCTTCGTCGTAGCTTTCCACTGCCAGTAGGCGGCGGATCATTTCCTCTTCTTCCACACCTGTACGGCTTGAATCGACCTGAATGACTTTGCCCTTGTAGTTGCCACCAAAGAAGCTATCGCTCTCGATCTGTGCCAGGAGTTGCGCAGCATGTGTGGTATCTCGGGCGATCACCAGCACGAACGGCTTTACAGGATTTAGTCCAGTCTGTGCAGCATAAGTCAGCAAATGAACCTTGGTCTCTTCGTGCACTCGCACGCCATCTTTAAGCTTGATGACCTCAATCTGTTCAGAACTGTGATCAGCGGGATTGAAATTCTGTTGGGTGACAACCGCTGGCTCTTTAACAAACCCATCTTCAATAGCGCGCGCTAATGGATAGTCCATCACCACATTCCTAAATGGAACGGTTTTCCCTCCGGTGCCTTCAGTAAACGGTGTGGCTGTTACTTCAAGACCCAACAGTGGTTTGAGTTCATTAAGCGCCCGGATACCAGCTCCTGCCCGGTAACGGTGCGACTCGTCCATGATGAGAACTAAGTCGGGCAAGCCTGCAAGGTATTCAAAATAGCTCTGCCCCAAGTATTCCGAAAGGCGTTTGATCTTTGGCGCTTTGCCGCCCCGCACTTCGGAATTGATCTTGGAAATATTGAAGATGTTGACCTGGACGGGCGCATCAATCGCTTGGCTTACCAAGTCGCCGCGCTGCTCATAGGTTTCGCCTGAAATAACTTCCGGCACGGCAGTCGCAAATTCTGCTATTCCCTTAAACACGTACTTGGGAGTGTTGGGTGTGAAGTCCCGTATCAGCTTGTCGTAGATGGTGAGGTTGGGGGCGAGAACAAAGAAGTGCTTGTACCCATACGCGGCGTACAGATAGCTGATGAATGCGCCCATCAAGCGCGTCTTGCCTACGCCCGTTGCGAGCGAAAAGCACATTGACGGAAACTCACGCTCGAAGTCCGTCAGCGTAGGGAACTGGCTTGCCAGTGCGGTCTGCATTGCCTTCAGTTCATCAGGAGACCGTGCGTGCGAGTCCCGCAAGGCAGGGACAGACTCCAGCGCGTTGTGCAGAATATCGAGACTATCGGTCTGCGGCCGACGCAAGCTGAGGCGGCCAGAAACCGAACGCGCTACTTTCTCACGTCCGCTGTCTCTTTGGATAGAGTGCTGGCTCATGGCTTCACCTCCGCATTGGCAGGTGTGGCAGCGGTGCTAGTGTCAAACAAACTAACTTGCGCGGTCTGATTTGCTATAGCGGAAGCCGCGCGTTTAGATTGCGCTAGCTCGGTGACTGGCTGTTGCTGCATCGGCAGGTTTTCGACGTTCAAGCTGTAGTCGTCATGCCCCCATTCGCACTTGGTCAATACCATCTTGGGAATCTTCTTGAGTGTGAGGTTGCGGTAACGGGCGGCGGCGTCCTTGAACGCGCTACAACACACTAGCAGACTTTTATCTTCGCCGACCTCATCACTCAGTGCGTGCAATTGATCGGCGTTCAGTGTCTGCGTAGTAACGTAGATAAAGTCGGTTTCGGTACTGTGACCGTGCTGCCAGTACCGCGTTTCAGACGGTTCGTAGGTGAAGCCCTCTAGCTTGCAGATTGCCGCTGCCAACATCGTAGCGTTATAGGTTTTGTTGACCACCCAGTTACCCCAGCGGTCTTTTTCCAAAAGGCTGGGGGCCAGCGAGAAGTAGCGGAAACCACCGCCACCCTGCCAACCTGTAGCGGCAGTTACGCCCGCTGCATCCTCACCATTAATGACGTTCTTTAGCCGTGGAATGATGTGCGTGTGACAGTGCTCCCCTAACTCAATCATGATCCAGCGGCGCCCCATTTTGTGAGCAACAGCACCAGTAGTTCCCGATCCACCAAAAGAGTCAAGAACTATGTCGCCCCTTTTATCTGAAATCATTTGAATAACACGGCGAATAAGAGCCTCTGGTTTTTTCCCTGCAGGAAAATCAAAACCACCCTCGTTCTGAAGATTATTAGTTGGTATGTCCGTCCAAATATTGGAAATAGGTTGCGTTACAACGTCTTCGCCATCCAGAGATTTCACGGATTTCCCGAGGAAGTAAACCTGCCGACCTCGATACAGGTACAAGTTATCCAGGCCTTGACGATTCAATTCAATTACGCTGTCAGTTTCAAGAGATGCCTTAATATGATCATGCAGCCACTTAGATGGTTTTTGTAGCGTCTTTGTTTCAAATACCCTGGATGCATTTGCCAGTGCAAATTCAAGCGCGAGTCTTCTAACCTCCTCTTGAGCTTGCGTAACCCCCAACTTTTTCTTGGCTGCTGCCCATTTTGCAAGTGTCGTTCCCGTATTAAATCCAAGAGTATCAAGAATATGATCATTAATGCTCTTGAACTTCCATTCGCTTGCGGGCTCTTCAATATTCTCTATGAAGCGTGAGAAGTGTTGAAGGTCAATTTCATAAATAGGAACATATTGCTGTTGATACCTAAATTTTGATTTGTCTTTGGCGTATAACAACAAAAACTGGGTTGTTTGAGTTGGACCCACATTCACGGTTTTGAAACTGGAAGGGGTTGCAGCTTCAACCACAATAGTTGTGATGTAGTTGCTCCTACCAAAGATTTGGTCCATTAAGACCTTGCAATATGCCGCCTCAGTATCATCAAGGTTAACTACTATTGCCCCTTCAGGTGAGAGTAAACGATTAAGAATCTCAAGACGATCACGCATTAAGCCAAGCCATATGGAGTGCTCAACGTTGTCGTCATAGTGTTCAAAAGCTCCTCCCGTGTTGAACGGCGGGTCAATATAGATGCACTTAATTTGACCTGTGAACTCTTGTTCTAGCGCCTTCAGGGCGAGCAAGTTGTCACCAAATATAAGCCTGTTATCAAAGAGGTCGGCTTCGCTCACGCGATGAGTGGCGTGATAGCTCTTGCTCGAATTTTCAAGCAGAATGCGCGGCTCCAACTTTGGTCGGGAATCCTTACCCACCCAAGTGAGTTCTAGTTTTTGTTTTTTTGTCATTGGCAATAGAGTCAAATTTGTAGGGGCAGCATGCGCACCCCAGGTTGGGTTTTGCAACTGCATTGGTAGTGAGTCGCTGTTTTCTTGCTTGGAATTTGGCCGCAGGTTCCACAGCTAACTGCTTCTGTAAGTTGCACTGCCAAGGCTGCGAAATCGGACACGTCGTTGTCTGAAATTGCGCTTCCTGCGATGTTGTAGTGAGCCCCCGCCTGATTTCTCACGAAAGAACTTGCACGAAGGCTTGCAACGATTGTGGAAACGCTGCACTTATCGTAGTCCGTAGGTACGATGACTTGACCCGTCGCGTCGATCTTCGGGCGATGAATTTCTAGCGACTTAAACAGCGTTGCAGTGCCGTCCAACAATTCCCCGAGGGTATAACTATTGTCGGGGGATCGAGGTACACGGCAGCGGAAATGCAAGGCCAAATAGTCAAGAATCGCCTCAAGCAGAACGCCTGCTTTGGAAGCTGCAGCTTGCCTGTCAAAAGGCATATTCTTGATGGTATCGGAGAGTTCAGTAACGGCAAGTTTCGTCTTGTAATCGGATATGCCTTTCGCAAGTGTCCAACGTTGCAACTCAACCAACTGGGCAGTCTTTCCGGGACCTTGCGCGTATCTGTAGATGTCACGCCACAAACGTTGGTGAGTAGTGATGATGACGTGAGCAAAATTCTGACTCTCATCGGTGATGAGTTGAGCAATGCGATTGATGTGCGGGGCATCAACTGAGGTAAACACGTCATCAAGCACAACCACTGAATCCTTATTGGGACTCTCCAGTTTTGCGATTGCAAGCCAAAAACAAAAGCCCAAGGTATCCAAGTGTGATTCACTGAAATATGCTTGTGGTGCTACGTCCGCGTGACCTTCAAAGGTGGCAGCTTGGTTCAGTGAGGCGCGTCGCGCTTGGTCTAGCTCCAGCTTTGACAGCGCAATCAATTCGCCCGGATGCACTTGGCTGTATAGCCGATTACATTCGTTGGCTACGGTGTCAAGTATTTTCTGAGTGAACTCAATTCGGGTGAGCCGCACAATTTCATATGCACCCTTCAACGAAATTTGCAATTGCTCAAGTTGTTCAGTATCGGAGATACTGGTCGATAGTTGCCCGCTGAGTGCCCGAACTGAATTCACTTGACCGCTCAACTTGGTACAAGCTACCGCAGCATCTTCGAGTGACTGCGTTAGCGGCGATAACAAGGCTATAAGTTGTTCAGCCTGTGCGCTTTTGGTATTTGCGTCTTCTGGGCTATTTTCCTTTAACGCCCCGAAATTTTTCGTGTCAACGTTCGCGTCCACCAACACTTTCATCGTTCCAGTCTCAATAAGTGAAATCAGACCTTGAGCCGCAGCAACCAATTCATTGCATTTGGGTTCTACGGAATTGCGAGCAACTTGAACCCGGTGAACAGCGTTATCCAGTTTAATCTTTGCTTCTTCAAACTGTCTCAAATCCTGCAAACGAGTCTGAAGGGCTATCTTCAACTGTTCAATCGGAATGCCTTGCATACATACGGGGCATTCATCAGAGTGAGTTCCATTCTGCAGGTGGTTGCTGACTTGTCGTAAAACTCCTGACAAACTGATTGCCTGTTGCGCATCAATACCGGGTAAAGCTGCGACTTCCGTCTCTACAGCCCGCACCTCCCCTTCAATTTGAGTCGTACTACTCAGCGCAGACTTGTAATTGATCAGCGCAGATTCCGCACTGCGAATTCCTTCAAGTGTTTTTTGATTTGCCCGAGCCTCTTCATCCAACTTGGCTATGTCTTGCGCCGCAACATTTTTTGCCCACACCATCGCGTCACCACTGGGCTTTCCTTCGGACTCCCAAACGCTTTGAAGTTGCGCCTCTGCTTCGGTTCGTCGTTTTACTGCTGAATCAAATTCCACTTTGACGTTGGATGTCGCATCTCTAAGAGCATTTTCAGATTGCTCAACTTTCCCAACATCAATGAAGTGACTTAGAGCCGCATATCTCTTCGCAGGTTCGGCCTCGATCAATTCTTGTAAATGCTTGCGTCTCAAAACCCGTATTTTGGGGTTGGGTTGTGGAACTGTAGATAAGGTATCGTTGGTCAGCGTCGTTTTCCAAACTTTGCCAGCGATGCAAACCTCAATGCGCACGTCACTAGGTTTCTTCCCTATTGTCGGTAAGTGTTGACGAGCCTTTGTGGAGCTTTTTTCCCCAAGCGAACCCTTAGAGTTATTGCCAATCGCATCTAATGCATCCGCAATCGTTGTCTTGCCAGTCCCATTCTCACCAAACAAAAGGGCCACAGATTTTGTCTGATCAAATTCAAGTTGAAGGCGGCTAGAGGCACCTCGATAATTCTCTATAACGAGACGCTCAATTTTTGCCATCGCTGCCTCCGTCCTTTTTGCTTTGAATCAAAAGTTCTATCCAAAGCCGCCAATCTTGCGACGTTGCAGTACCTGCCTTTAATTTGTTCAATACCTCGGCGACCTTTTCAGTCGTAATGCACGCTTCCTCATTGAGCTTATTCGCCACTAGCGAAGCAAGCGCATCATTTGGAGGAACTGATTGTTGAGTATCTGATGTCATCGAAGCTCCCATTCACATGTCAGTACAGTGCTGACTGAAATTTCTTGTTTCAACTGCCGTTCAAGCTCGTCAATTAGGCCATCACGGTTACGTTGAATTTCGTCCTGGCGGTCGAACAATTCGCGCCTCTTTTTGTCGCGTTGACCTTCAAGATCACGTTGTTCCTTTTGTGCCGCCAGCTTGTCAGCAAGGGTTGCAGCACCTTTGCTCTTGGTGCGTGATTCTTTGATGCGACGGTCTAGCTCCTTGATGTCGCGCTCCAAGCCAACTTTCAAGTCATCAGCCCAAGCATCCAGTTTTTCAGTCTCTTGCGTGAACGCACCCAAGTTGCGCGTTTCAAGGTCTGCTACTACGAGTAGCTTCTGCCGCTCAATTTCAGCCTCAAGCGGTGGGCGATGTTCCACCGAACTGGTCTCAACCTGCACGTTGGATGCACATGGCAGATTGAGCAGTCTTTCGGTCACTTGCTCATCAAAGGCATTGCCATTGGCATCGACCGCCGCGACCAGCAAATGTTCTTCGACTGCGCCTAACGAGCGAATTTGAAGAGACTGCACTTCCAGCCAACCGTGCTGTCCACGCAAGGGTTCTACAACTGAAACCTTTGCACCGTAAGCGGCATAGTCGAGGATGATTTTTGTCGCAGGCGATGCAGTGGTCAAGCCGGGTTGCAGCTTGGCATGTTGCAACAGAGCTTGCGCCAGCGGATGCCCCAATCTGTAGATATGTGCATCTTCTGATCGACGCGGCAATTCGTAGCGCCCGGCATCTAGCTCCGCTTGACCTGCCATATTTGCCAAGAACGAAGGCGTAGCTTTGAGAACAAAGCTGGTTTCGTCATCCGTAAATTCAGCATGACCATTCAGCGCCCCACTCGTAAAGCGCATCAGCAGACGTTCAAGTTTGCCCAGCGAGGCTTTCGCATCCTGACTGCGCAGCCGTAACCGTTCTTGCACATCTTCGTCAAAGTTCTCCAGCAGAGACTTTCGCGCCTTGAGCATGGCATCGCTGATTTCGCCAGCCATATCAAGTTGTAACTGCTCGAAGGCGGTGTGAATCGCCGCAGGCTGTCTACAGGTTTGGTAAATCTCGGCAATACGGCGCTCAAAGTCAACGCCAGATTCCACCGCACCCAGCACTTCATCACTGGCACCAAACACGCCGTCAAATAGCTTGAATTTCTGGTCTAGCAGTTCGTACACCCGCTTGTCGGCTTCGTTCTCGCGGTTAAGGAAGTTGACCACCACCACATCGTGCTTTTGTCCATAGCGGTGGCAACGGCCTATGCGTTGCTCAATACGCTGCGGATTCCACGGCAAGTCGTAGTTGATGACCATCGAACAGAACTGAAGGTTGATACCCTCAGCGCCTGCTTCTGTGGCAATCATGATCGAACCATTGGGGCCGTTGAACTTACGGAAATGCTCAACCAACGCAGCACGTGTGTCCGCAGTACGGGAGCCAGTAACGCGGTCTGTGCCAGTGTGTTGCTTCATCCAGTCCGCATAGATGCGCTTAGACGCCGCGTCGTTGTTGGTTCCGTTGAACAATACGACACCATCGTTGTACGGGGTTGATGCCAGCAAGCCCATCAAATAGTCTTGCGTGCGACGCGACTCGGTGAAGATGATTGCCTTCTTGGCGGCACCCAGCTCATCGAGCTTGGAAAAGGCAACTTTCAAAGCTTGCAGCAATGCCGTGCCTTTGGCGTTTTCCGTAATAGACACTGCGAGCTTCCGAAAGCCCTCTAAGTCTTCTATTTCCTGGGCAATGGCTTGTACTTGCTCTTTTGTCCGGGCTTGAGCCTCATCCACTGGCAAGTCGTCAATTTCCTCGGCGATTTCATCCAGTGTTTCAAAGTCTTCATCCAACTCGTCAATCAACCCTCGACCATTATCTGAACCCTTATCCAGAGCGGACGCTTTTTCTGCCAGCGTTTTCTTGAGTCGGCTGGTCAGTGTTTCCAGCGCACCCGCTATCGCAAAGGTACTCGATGCCAACAGCTTGCGCAGCACCAGTGTGATAAGTTGACGCTGACTATTGGGTAGCGCGTGAAGTGCTTCGCGCTCCAGGTATTCCGTCACATGGTTGTACAGCGCGGTTTCGTCTGAACTAGGGGTGAACTCACGCAGCAATGGAATACGCTTGGTGTACTTCACATACGCTTCCACTTGACGACGCAAGGTACGCTTGCAAACGGGCGCTATGCGGTTCTTTAAGGCATCAAAGCTCTCGGCATTTTTGAGTGCTCCGAATTGGCTTTTGAAGCTATCCAGATCACCAAACACGCGCTCGTCGATAAAGCTCACGAGCCCGTATAACTCCAGCAAAGAGTTTTGTAGCGGGGTCGCGGTAAGCAGCACCTTTTGCGGTTGGGACAAAGCTTCTTGCAGAGCGCGTGCCGTTTTATTCTCAGGCTTATAGACGTTGCGCAGCCGGTGCGCTTCGTCGATCACAACCAAGTCCCAAGCAACGGCTTTGACCTCTACCGCTTTACGTGCTGCGAACTGGTACGAGCAAATGATGATGCCCGACCGATTGAACGGGTTTACCGCACCTTCTTTAACCAACTGCCGAAACGACTTGGCTTCAAATATCGTGGCGGGCAAACCAAATTTGTCTGCCAACTCTTGGTGCCATTGCTTGCGTAAATTGGCTGGGGTAATCACCAAAATACGGCGCTTGCGTTCAGCCCAGCGTTGAGCAATCAGCAAGCCAGCTTCAATGGTCTTACCCAAGCCAACCTCGTCCGCAAGAATCACGCCTTTGGACAGTGGGTTGCTGGTGGCAAACATCGCGGCATCAATTTGATGCGGGTTCAAATCAACTTGTGCATCCAGTAGCGCCCCAGCCATTGCTTCCATTGAACTGGATGCGGCGCGGCGCGTGAGTTGATGTGCAAAAAAAGCGAGTTGATGGGGGCTGTAGTTCACAAGCCAGCCCCCGGAAATGCCATCGCGATAAAAATACGCGCCCTACGAAATTGTTGGTTACACACTATCGCCCCCCATTTTTCATTTGTTATCTGCATCGCCCACTCGTATGCGCTAAAAACATTGTGACTGATTCCGTGCTTGGAAGGGATGGCTTGAAGCACTGCGGGGCAACAGCATTCTCTGCAAAACGACTCCACGGCATCAAGCAATCACTCGTGGTGTGTTGGAAAAATTGCTCCAAATGGTCTGCGGCTGGAATACGCTTGTTGAGTAGATGTAGCGATACTTTTGGCGACACACAACGCCGACCAGCCGGACGGACCAAGCCAGAACCACGACCGATGCTGCTGCTGCCAAACTTCCCACTGCCAGCATTGTTATAGCGGCTTTAGAGCGGCTTTCTTGACTGCCGACTGGCAAAACCATTCGCAAGAGAGAACTCCATCTGGAGTACACGCTAAATGGACAGATTCGGCATGATTAAATAGTGTCCAGTTAGACTCCATTTATCAATTTATTGACATATTCCACAAAGTCTCTTAGACTTCAAATAGACGCCAACTATTTGAATATGGAGTTCTAAATGAGTGCAGCGAAGACCGGCAGCAACGGCAAGCGTATTGGCTATGTTCGCGTCAGCAGTGCTGATCAGAACGACGCACGCCAACTTGAAAGCTTGGTCCTGGATAAAACCTTTACCGATAAGGCCAGCGGCAAAGACACCAATCGGCCTCAACTTCAAGCAATGTTCGAGTTTGTGCGCGAAGGCGACCACATCTATGTGCACAGCATGGACAGGCTTTCACGCTCACTGCGCGACTTGCAAGAAGTGGTGGAATTGATGACTGGCAAAGGGATCAGCGTTACCTTCACGAAGGAAAACTTGACTTTTGAGCCCCCTGCAACCGGGGCGGATGCTCACAAAACGGCGTACTCCACACTAATGCTGCAATTGCTAGGCGCCGTCAGTCAATTTGAGCGCGCACTAATCAAGGAGCGGCAGCGCGAGGGCATAGCGATTGCGAAAAGCAAGAAGCTCTACAAGGGAAGAAAACCAGCCCTGGACAAGGCCGCGGTCGCGAAACTGCGGCAAATGGCAGCTGACGGGGTGTCCAAAGTTGAAATCGCCGAAACGCTTGGAATTTCGCGAGCTAGCGTTTACGTCTATTTGAATGCTTGAATCGCCCCGGGTTTGAGCTGGCCCGCAGAAATTGGACGGTTACGATCCCGCCGATCAAGCGGAGCTTGCCAGCCTGGATCGCACCGTCACAAGGTCATCCCTGCCAACAAATATTGATGATGGGGATGTACCGTTTTAGGTCAGGATAGGACTGAATGCTGTCCTTCATCCGTCGTCAGGCACCGACTGGTTTCGACCCGAAGCAGACATGACGACGAGCTTCGCGACCAGGGCGAGTGCCTTGAGGACATAGGCGCCCTGGCGGATGTCTCGATCCACCATGACCCTTCCGGCTAAGGGTCTTTGTACAGCGGGCGGAACAATCTGCTGGCTGGTACGCTTGCACAGCAATGCACGAGTCTTGTGCCATTATCCGGTAATCAAGGAGGGGATATGGATGGAGTACTTGACGCTGTTGGCTTGACCAACGGAATCAAACATTGCTTTGCTAGCGTCTTTGCCGAGTTTAACGTTGCGACAGAGGTATGGGCTAGGAAAAACATGCTGCTCACAACGGGAAGGGACAACTACGCTCGCTATATAGCCGTGACGGTAGGGTCCATACCGCTTTTCGCCACAAGCCGAGTTGTGGCTGTGGAAGACGCCTACGTCCTAGTTGGGCTGTCTCAAGAATTCGAGCGAGAGAGGTACCGATCTGTAGGACAGATCGAAAGAGCGCTTCGGATGCAACGCCGAGGCGTCAATGCTCGCGAAGGTAAGTCTCAAACATCGGTGTCACCTGAGGAGGCGCTGGAACTCAGCTCAGGTGTATTTGCGTTGCTTGGGGCACCAGGCTCCGGGAAAACAACCGCACTTCGTCACCTTGTGGTTTCGGCGGCCAGCGGGTCGGCAATTCGAGGCGCGGTCCGCATTCCCATCTTCCTGGCTGCCAGGGACATGGCTGCCGGGCAAACAGGTATCGAGACTGCCGCAGTTGGACAGTTCCGCTCGCATGAGATGCCCGAACCTGCAAAGGTTTTGGTAGCCCTGGCCAAAGCCGGAAAACTGCTCCTGTGCTTAGATGGCATTGATGAAACTTCGCTAGCGCATCAGCGCATCTTGATATCGGAACTCTTGCAACTTCAAGCTCGGTATCCCAACGCGCTTTTCTGTGTGTCCGCGCGCCCACACAGCTTGGACGTGGGTCTTCCGAACTCATCCAAGTGGGAGACCTTCCCCCTTCCGTTTTATCGGCGGCTTGAGTTCGTTAGGCGATGGTTTGCTGGGGTCGACGCTGCGAAAGGGGAGCGTTTAGTTGGCGAGTGCAAGCAACGGCCGGAGCTGCTCGATATAGGCTCAAGTCCGCTATTGCTTTCCATCATATGCGCCCTGTTTCACAATGATCTCGAAATCCCGCGCGATGTAGACGAACTATTTTCCCGCACAGCAGATGGGCTTCTTGGCCAGTGGGATGCTTTTAGGAACGTCGCCAGAGAAACGAGCATTGGTAGGCTCTCGCTTACTAAGCGCTTCTCGCTGGTTGCAGAACTCGCAGCGTCAATGTTCGAGAACAAGAAGATCGTTTTCTCCGTAGCTGACGTTGAGAATTCTGGCTGCTTGGAGCGGATATCAGAAGTGCTCCGCTTTCAAGGTTTGGATGCGCGGGAGACCCTTGAAACTCTTACCAATGACTATGGCGTACTCCTTCAGCGCTCCCCTGGTCTGTACTCGTTCAGTCACTTGACGCTGCACGAGTACTTTGTTGCTCGGCATGCAGTCGCCCATCGAACTGAATTGAACCTCATCTCTGAGTATCGCCGTGACGAGAGGTGGGGCGAGGTGGTGAAGTTTGTTGCGCGGCTTCTTCTAAACGGAGATAGCTTTCTCCGCGCGTTGCACGCCGCGGTTGATTTTTCGCAAGATAAGCCTGTTCGAATGTTGATTGCGATCTGGGGCAGCCAGCCGATTTGCTCAGAAGCCATTCGAAAGCAGTTGATGGCAGATCTTGCTCGGCGGGTGGTGGCTGTATTCAAGCATTGTGTGGACGACTTCGCCCTTTTGGAAGACGAACTGGTGATGCAAACGCGGCTGCTAGGGCGCATTCGTCACGCCCGAGCTACTATTAAAGCTCGGAGGCTGGAGGAGGCTGCAGAGAGCGATGACGGAAGCGAAGAGCATTCCCCCGCACTGGAAGACCCAGTAGAGATTGAGCAATCTAAAGAAGATAAGGAGCCTGTAAAGGGTGGATCAAATGAGCAACGACTGGCGAAGCACAGTAGCATCCTCGTTGCAGCGGTGACACTGCCAGGACTTCTAGAAATTTTGAACAAACACAAGTTCGATCCGAGTGATATCGGGGTGGGGCGAAACGCCTTTTTTAAGCAATGGTTTGAGGCCGGATTTCCAGAAATACGGAAGATTTCCTTTAGAGACGCGGTGCCTCAGGATAGGGGAAAAGCTCTGAGCCGTTGGAAGCGCAATCCTCGGCCCGACTGGGATGAAGTGAGCTAGTGGTCGTCACACCTTGGAGTTAACCCGCAGGATTGCTGCCCACGCCCAGCCGTTCTGGAAGCTTCCTTAAGAGCGTTCGGACCGGCTGGTTGACGTTGGGCACCGTTCTTTTCTCGCGCGCACGATCCGCTTCGCTACTACAGACTAAGGTGCAGGGATGTCCGCTTTTGGCCCGAAGGCGCCCTTTACCTGCCGGATGTCCTGCGGCCAAGCCAGGATGTCGTCTCGGCCGGGGGCGGGCACAGCTTGCCTAAGCTGTTATCCACTCTTCTAGCTTCGAACCAAGTAGATCAAACGCTTCTGCTGGCTGACCCAGTCTGCGATTGTGGATGTAGACCTTTGCCACTTACTCGCAATCACGTGATTCAGGCATTCGTCAATTACATCTGTGCTGATACCAAGAATAGCCATCGTAATTGCAGTTGTGCGTCTGAGATCGTGTGCAGTCCAGTGTCCCTCCGGTAACATTAGTGCTTCTGTGCTGCTGGTTCGATTTGCCACTTGCTTTTCGGGAGGGCGCTGACGGTCGCTTAACTGCTTCCCGAAACTTTTGATACAGACAGGCCCCTTTTTTCGTTTATTCAGAGGTTGAAAGAAATGAACATTTGGCGACTTGTTGCACACCATGAGGATTCAGAGAAGGCGATGCGTATCTCGATTGAGAAGGGTGTCGTTGCAATCGGCTGGTCAGAAGTGGGCGATTTGGATCTTGCCAGCCCCGAATCGCAAACCGACATTACGCACATGATCAGGCAGGCTCATCCAAGCCTGAGTAACTCTCATCTTGGGGGCCCGAGCCTGTGGAACTTCTACAAAAGAGTCTCCATCGGGGACCTTGTCATCCTTAGTGCATCTGGTGCACGTAAAAAAGTCTTTGAGGTCATTGGTGATTACTTCTTCACCGATGACAGTGAGTCTGTTGAAGGCTACTGTCATCAGCGGGCAGCACAACTAACCAACCTAGGTGCTAGCCAGGTATGGCAAGACTGCGGTGGATCGTATGCGCAGGGACAAAATCAACGGTGGACATTTGCCCAGTGCCGTGACACTCCCCAAGCATTAGATACAGTCTATATAGAAGGGGGTCGATACGAGGTTAGATCCACTGCAATAGAGCGGAATCCTGACGCTCGTGCGAAATGTCTCGATCATTACGGCTACTCATGCAGGGTGTGCTCCTTCAATTTCGAAGAGGAGTTTGGGATTGAAGGGCGAGCATTCATTCACGTACATCACCGAGTTGATATCGCGCAATCAACGGGTGCATACAAAGTTGACCCTATTCGGGATTTGATACCACTATGTCCCAATTGCCACGCTATGGCGCATCGAAAAAGGCCTGCCTTCGATATTGAAGTGTTGACAACTATGCGAAGGACAAGCACGTGAAGATTTCAGTTCGATTAGGGTCGCAAACCTAGACCTAGATATACGTTGCATTTATTTGTTGAGCGACGGTGGTAGCCGCTCTTTTCCATTCGTTCGCGAAATGCCTTTCGAGTGAGAGGATTCCGGCCACCGGGCTTGGCATATTGAAAATAGCTGTCATAGCCTTTGCTAGCTTGCAGCCTGCCGCCACTGTTTACGACGCAGCAATCAATAATCCATCCACTGAACGTATCGGCCTCTTTGCGCATCATGCGCTTGTGTTCCTCAACCGCATCACACGAAACCAAACAGCCGTCTTTATGATATCGTCGAGCCCCTGCTAGGGCCCAGTTCAGAATGCCAGGCAACTCAGCCAACAGTTTTTCCTCAAGGTCATCATCACGGTTTTCGCCCGAAAATGTGGCTTTAAACGGTATGGGAAATATACGTCGCCACATTGCTTTGTCCGTAACGGCTATTTCCGGCATGTCATTGGTTGAGATGACAAGTTTTCCCTCCGGTTTAAACGTAATCTGATCGCCGTAGTTGGCGCGGGCGGTGATCGAATCCCCCCCGGAAAATTGCTTCACAAACGCGGTATCAAAGCCCCTCGAATTTGGTAGCTCCGTCACAATCCCCAGTCGAATGCCCTTGAGTACCATTAGCGCTGGGGTCGAATCGTTCGCGCTACCAGCATAGGCGGATGTAATCAAATTTGGGGCAAGCTCTCTGGCGTACGCGCCAAGTAATTTGACCAAAGTCCTCATGAAAACTCCTTTGCCGTTCTCACCAGTACCTTCGAGAACGAAGAACGCTTGAGCCTTGGTATGACCGTACAGTATGTAGCCGACGGCGCGGCGGAGGAATGCTGCCAATTCCCTGTCCTCACAAGTGATCTGTCGAAGGAACTTCCGCCACTGCGGACATTTAGCATTTATGTCATATTCAACACTTGCACAGCGGCGTAAATAGTCTTTAGGGGTCGCCATTCGTATTGCGCTCGTACGGAGATCAATAACACCATTCTTGACCGCCAGATCGTGAGTGTTTTTGTCGAAATCGAGTTCGCTGATGTGGAGCCTTGTTTCGTACTCGGCCTGACTAACAATGGCTTTCATCCCTGCCGTGCTGCGGTAACGTTTTATTGCTGGGTCTTTCTTGCCCTCTCCCTCACTTAGATCTGCAACCATTCGACGCACCGCACGTATGTGTGCCTGTTTGTCTGAATGCCAAACTACGCCATCGAATGCGTACCAAATACCCATCTGTGGGTCATATCGCAACTCCCATTTGAAAGTCTTGGCGTACAGCGCGGCAACCTCCATATCATCTAATCCCCCTCCCCCTCTTTCCGCGTGCGCTGCTAACCAATAGAGAGACTGGAGTGTGATGCCACCGGTTGATTTGAAGCTGCTCCACGCTACCTGTTGGTCTGCGTCATCAAACTTGCTGCTGCGCTTTGACCAGGAAGTCCATTCTTCGTATCCGTCCGACCCTGGCATAGCGCTATGGATTGCCATCCCTACTCGACGCCATTGCAATCGGTCATCAGCACTTAGTGCGGAAAGCGCACGGTGGACTTTTTTCAGTTCTCTTGCACTCACTTTCTTTTCGGTGCTGGCTCCCGTGATTGAAGGCTCGTGTATCGGGGTCGTACGCTTTAGCTTGGGTAACTGCAATTTGAGCGTCTTAACCAACCGGGCAACAGTTACGGGTCGATGGTTAGACGTATGAATCACATGGGTCAAAAACGGAGTGCGGTGGTTTAAATTGATGCTGCCGGGTAATCGCATCACACGCGCGGGATCGCAGATGCTAGGGTCGGTTTTGAAGTGGTTTGCTAGCGCTATCTGCAGTGGTTTGAACAGCTTTACGTCGCAGTCACTTAGCAGCCAGTACGCGTGAAGGCGCGTGGGTGATGACTCAATTACATATTGAGGCGCTAAACGTAGGGACAGCAAGGTTTGCAGGTCCAGATTTCCGTCGTCGCTGTCAATAAAAGCTGCATTGATGGATCGCACATTACTGTTACTACGCTTGTCTCCTTCGATATTGTTGACTGCTATAGACACGTTCGAACCGCCCCTATTTGCGGCTTCCAGTTGGGCTAGAAGATTCGGGGTGAGTTTGGCTTTAAAACTTTGAATTGGCGTACTTCTTGGCACGTTGTACTTACCTGGATACGTCTGAAACCAAATAGACTTACCTTTGCCATGCAGTTGTTCTATAAATTGACCCATAGCTTTGGTATCTGGCTTGAGAGGCGAATGTTCATTCTTGCTGTTGTTTGTCATAGATTGCTTTTCAGTATTTTTTTCGTAGGTGTGGTGTCAGGTGCGACGGCCTTAACAAAAGTTGAAATGTGGGTGGAGGGAGTGGAGGAAGAACGGAGCTCGGCTGGTTCCCAGCATCTCTTTTTCCTTTAGAAAACTTTAGAGAAATACGCTCCACTTGCTCCACCTGTGCTTTTTTCTCTTTTCGGGTAAGGGCGCAGCACAGCCCGTACGAAGAACCCGCAAAACGATGAATGGTCGTGTCCGTAGGAAGAACGCTGCTTTCATACCGCGCCATCGAACTTCCGGTCGCGAGAAGCTATGCATGACTGGATGTATGCCTCAATTTCGCTGGCCGGCCAGCCTTTCATGCGTGGGCCAATGGGCACGCCGGGTTTCAGTACGCCAGCCTTGATGTAGTTGTAAAGCGAACTGTTCGACAGTCCTGTGAGTTTGAGAACTTCCCGCTTGCGTAGCAGCGCCTCTTGTTTGCGGTAAAGCGCTTCTTTGATAATTTCTGCCATTTCGGCCTCCATCTGAACCTGCTTAGGATTTGCGATGGATGCCAGGCGTCCCTGCTTGCATCCATCTACATCGCGATGGATGAATTTGAAATCTTGCGGACATAAAAAAACACCGCAATTGCGGTGTTCTTGGGCTCAATTACGGTTGACTAGCTACCGGCAGTCTTCACCAAAGTTTTTACTTCTTTCGCTTCTTTTCAAGCCCAGACATTTCATTCAGCCACGCCCGAAGTGTCGGCTCTTCAATTGGGCAGTCCGCCTCTTTTTCCGAGAGCCATTTCATAACCGCAGTCGGACTTCGTTTTCCCTTGGCATTGAAATAATCCCCTACCCAGTTCTGAAAAATGGTATCCAGCATCAGAAGGTAGTTGTTTACTTTTCGCTGGCTGATATTGAGGGTAGGCGGCGCGTCGTCGATCTTCAAGCCTGAACGCATATTCTCCAGACCGGGCCATCCCAACTTGGTGGCGTATTCGCAGTAAGCGACAAGTTCAAGGTACTTCCTGCTAGCTCCCTCACCTTCCCTCAAGTGATCTTTGAGATAGGGAATTTCGTAACCGATTAGGGTGTTGACAATGTCCATCCTGTCTTCGTAAACACGATAGCGATCTGGGTCAAGCGATTGAAGGGCACTACGGGCTGACTTGGTCGGCTCGATGTTCATGCCAAGGAGGGTTGCCTGCCAGGGCCTAGCCAGCTTTCGCTGATACCAATGGCTCCAACGCGGCTTTGTAATGTCGGACTCTAAAGAGGCTTTGATTTTCGGCTTCTTCGGCGCAGCGTTTGACGTGACAACTTGAGGTCCAGGTGCAGCCACTTGCTGGGGGAGGATTTTGTCGTCAGGCATGTGTCCGAATCTTTCAAAAGATTAATTGTCCAGCATCACTCACTGCCAGCCAACGGAAAACGCAGCACTTTCGGACACCACTCGGACACAGGGGCAAGAAACAGAACGCGCAAAGAAAAACAGCCTAGAGACTTTTGATCTCTAAGCTGTTGTTCTATAACGATTTTTGTTATGGTGCGGCTGGCAGGAATTGAACCCACGACCCCTTGGTTCGTAGCCAAGTACTCTATCCAACTGAGCTACAGCCGCTAAGCCTCGAATTATAGCGTATTTGGTGCGGGCTCAATGACCCAGGCCCGCAACCAGCTTGTCCACCGCCTGAACCGCCTCATCACGCGTGGGCCAGGTCGCCTCGCCGCCATGCAAAGGCGGCAGCGACTCAATGTGAATGAGGTCTATGGACCAGGGACCGTCGGGCAAGTGGCACAACCTGGCCATGTAGTTCCGGCCGCCTGCGACGCCGGGCACATACTCCTCCATCGGCTCTGGTTCTTCTGCGTCCATGAAATATGCTTTCCAAATCCCGATTATGGATGGCAAGGGCCTGCTGTCCGGGCTCGGATCACTCCTGGAGGCTCAAGCCCAGTTCGGCAGCCTTTCGCGCATAGGCATCCCTGCGTTTGGCTGCCTTGGCGGCTGTTTCGACGGCTGCCTTGATCGCCCTGGGCCCCTTGCCTGCAACAGCTTTGATCAAACCGGCCTTGTGAGCCGCGTCGGCCTCCGCCCTTCGGTAAGTGGCCATGAGTTGGGCATGGGCGACAGGTTGATTCACGGGGACCTCTTCATCTGCAGCCAGAAACAACAACGCCCCAATGTCCGGGGCCAGACAACGAGGCGAAATCAGGATGGAAGTGGGTGGTAGGGCGTCACAGACTTGAACTGTGGACCAAAGGATTATGAGTCCTCTGCTCTAACCAACTGAGCTAACGCCCCACGTCGCCAGCCCAGATTGTAAGGTCTCGCTACTTGCTGTGGCTGAGCGCGCTGCTGACCATCTTGGCGGTGATGTCCACGATCTGGATCATTTTTTCGTAAGGCATGCGCATGGGCCCGATCACCCCCAGCGTGCCGACCACCTGGCCGTCCACCTCGTAGGGGGCGGTCACCACCGAGAGTTCCTGGTAGGGCACGACCTGGCTTTCGCCACCGATGTAGATGCGCACGCCCTCGGCGCGGCTGGACACGTCGAGCAGGCGCATCAGCTGGGCTTTCTGCTCGAACAGGTCGAACAGCTTGCGCAGGTTGCCCATGTCGCCGGAGAAGTCGCTGACGGTGAGCAGGTTGCGCTCACCCGAGATCACCACCTCATCGCGCGACTCGATGGCTTCGGAGCTGACCTGCACCGCCGCCTGCATCAGGCTGGCGATCTCGCCGCGCAGGGCTTCGACCTCGCGCTGCAGGCGTTCTCGCACCTCCTCGATGGCCATGCCGGCGTAATGCGAGTTGAGGAAGTTGGAGGCCTCGATCAGCTGGGTCTGGGTGTAGTCGGTCTCGGTGAAGATCACCCGGTTCTGCACATCCCCGTCGGGCGACACGATGATCACCAGGAAGCGTTTTTCGGACAGGCGCAGGAATTCGATGTGGCGGAACACCGAGGTCCTGCGCGGCGCCATCACCACGCCGACGAACTGCGACAGGCTGGACAGGATGTTGGCGGCGTTGCTGAACACCTTTTGCGGCTGATCCGGCGCCAGCCGCGGCGGGGTCAGGGCACCGGCGGCAGAAAACTGGTCGCGCTGCATGGTCAGCATGGTGTCGACAAACAGGCGGTAGCCGCGCGCGGTGGGTATCCGGCCGGCCGAGGTGTGCGGGCTGACGATCAGGCCCAGGTCCTCCAGATCGCTCATGACGTTGCGTATCGTCGCTGGCGACAGGTCCATGCCGGAGGCCTTGGACAGCGTTCGCGAACCGACCGGCTGGCCGTCGGCGATATAGCGCTCTACCAGCGCCTTGAGCAGGAGTCGGGCACGTTCGTCAAGCATGGGGTCATTCTACGAAGCTTGTCATGGATGTTGTGATGTAATTTGACGATGAAGTCGCAATTTCGTCACGTCGCCCTGATCGGGAAGTACCACGCCCAGGGCTCGCGCTCGGCGCTGGAGGAAATTGCGCACTTCCTGCATGCGCAGGGCTGCGAGGTCACGCTGGAGCGCGACACCGCCAGCAACACCGGCCTGTCCCAGTACCCGGTGCTGGATGTGGCCGGCATAGGCGCGCATTGCGACCTGGCACTGGTGGTCGGCGGCGACGGCACCATGCTGGGCATTGGCCGCCAACTGGCGCAGTTCGGTGTGCCCATGGTCGGCATCAACCAGGGGCGGCTGGGTTTCATCACCGACATCGCCTTCGAGGACTTCCAGACCGCGCTCGAGCCCATGCTGCGCGGCGAGTTCGAGGAAGACCGGCGCTGGATGATGCAGGCCAAGGTGGTGCGCGATGGCCGCTGCGTGTTCAACGCCACCGCGATGAACGATGTGGTGGTCAACCGCGGCGCCACCGCCGGCATGGTCGAACTGCGTGTCGAGGTCGATGGCCGCTTCGTGGCCAACCAGCGCGCCGATGGACTGATCATCGCCTCCCCCACCGGTTCCACCGCCTACGCGCTGTCGGCCGGTGGCCCGCTGATCCATCCCTCGATTGCCGGCTGGGTGATGGTGCCGATTGCGCCACACACCTTGTCGAACCGGCCCATCGTCCTGTCCGACGCGGGCGAGATCACGGTTGAAATCGTCGCGGGCCGGGACGCCAGCGCCAACTTCGACATGCAGTCGCTGGCCAGCCTGCTGCACGGCGACCGCATCAGCGTGCGGCGTTCGGAGTTCCAGATGTGTTTTCTGCATCCCAAGGGCTGGAGCTACTTCGACACCCTGCGCAAAAAACTCCACTGGAATGAAGGTGTGGCATGAGCTTGAAGAACATCTCCCTGCGCGACTTTGTCATCGTGCACGAACTCACGCTGGACCTGGACCGCGGCTTCACCGTGCTGACCGGCGAAACCGGCGCCGGCAAGTCCATCCTGATTGATGCGCTGCAACTGGCCCTGGGCGCGCGTGCCGACGCCGGCGTGGTGCGTGAAGGCGCCCAGCGCTGCGAGATCAGCGCCACCTTCGATGCGCCCGCGTCGCTGGCCGGCTGGCTCGACGAGGCCGGCTTTGCGGCTGACGACGAACTGCTGCTGCGCCGCACCGTGGATGCGCAGGGCAAAAGCCGCGCCTGGATCAATGGCAGCCCGGCCACCGCCACGCAATTGCGCGAAATCGCCGACCTGCTGGTCGATATCCACGGCCAGCATGCCTGGCAGAGCCTGACCCGTCCGGATGCGGTGCGCGGCCTGCTCGACGCCTATGCCGGCCTGTCCACGCAGGCACTGGTGCTGGCCTGGCAGGGCTGGCGCGGCGCACACAAGGCGCTGATCGATGCGCGCGACGCGCAGGACAGCCTGCAGCGCGAGCGCGAACGGCTGGCCTGGCAAATCGGCGAAGTCGACAAGCTGGCGCCCGGCGCCGACGAGTGGGACGAACTCAACACCCAGCACAGTCGCCTGTCGAATGTGCAGGCGCTGCGCGACGCGGTGCAGACCGCGGTGGATGCGCTGCAGGAAGCCGACGACAACGCCGCCGCCCTGTTGGGACGTGCCCTCACAGCGCTGCAGGGTCAGGAACACATCGAGCCCGAATTCAAGGGACTGACCGAGGTGTTGGGCAGCGCACTGGCGCAGGTCGAGGACGCGGTGCACTCGCTCCATGGTTATGCCCGCCACGCCGAGCTCGAGCCGCAGCGCCTGGCCGAACTCGACGAGCGCCTGGCGCTGTGGGTCAGCCTGGCGCGGCGCTACAAACGCACGCCGGCCGAACTGCCGGAGCTGCTGGCCGCCTGGCGTGCCGAACTGCACAAGCTCGACGCCGCAGCCGACCTGGCTGGGCTGGAAAAAACCGAGCAGGCTGCCAAAGCGGTTTACATGGACGAGGCCCGCGCGGTTTCAAAGGCGCGGACCAAGGCCGCGCCGTTGCTGGCCAAGGCCATCACCCAGGCGATGCAGGGCCTGGGCATGCAGGGCGGCAAGTTCGAGGTCGCCCTGGCCAAACTGGAGCAACCCGCCCAGTACGGGCTGGAGCAGGCCGAGTTCCTCGTGGCCGGCCACAGCGGCAGCACGCCGCGGGCGGTCGGCAAGGTCGCCTCCGGCGGCGAGCTCTCGCGCATCGCGCTGGCAATCGCCGTGACCACCAGCCAGCTCGGCCAGGCGCAGACCCTGATCTTCGACGAGGTCGATTCCGGGGTCGGCGGCGCGGTGGCCGAAACCGTAGGCCGGCTGATGAAGCAGCTTGGCAAAGACCGCCAGGTCATGGCCGTCACCCACCTGCCCCAGGTCGCGGCCTGCGCCGACCAGCATTTGATGGTGGCCAAACGCAGCGACAAGGGCCAGACCGCCAGCACCGTCGAAGCGGTCCATGGCGAGCAGCGCGTCGCCGAGGTGGCGCGCATGCTGGGCGGTGAAAAACTCTCGGGCACCACACTGGCCCACGCCAAGGAAATGTTGGGCCAATGAACGCTGCTGCCGATGCGTCCACGATGCTCGACATGGTGCTGATCACCGGCATGTCGGGTTCCGGCAAGTCCGTGGCCCTGCACGCCCTCGAAGACGCCGGTTACTACTGCGTGGACAACCTGCCACCCGAGCTGCTGCTGTCTTTTGTCGCGCTCGAAAAGCAGCATGGCGCCAGCAAGGTGGCGATTGCGATGGATGTGCGCAGCGCCGTTTCACTGCCGCTGGTGCCGCAGCAACTCAGGCAAATGCGCGCGCAGGGCGTGGCGGTGCAGTCGGTGTTTCTCGATGCCAGCACCGACACGCTGGTGCGGCGTTTTTCGGAAACCCGCCGCCTGCACCCGCTGTCGCGCCGCGATGCCTCGGACCAGCATCGCGCACTGGTCGATGCCATCGACGAAGAGCGCGAGTTGCTGGGTGAACTTCGCGAACATGCGCATGTGATCGACACCAGCATGATCCGTTCGTCGCAACTGCAGGGTTATGTGAAGGCCTTGATCTCGTCGCCGGCGGCCCAGCTGACCCTGGTGTTCCAGTCCTTTGCCTTCAAGCGCGGCGTGCCGGTGGATGCCGACTATGTGTTCGACGTGCGCATGCTGCCGAATCCGCACTATGAATCGGGCCTGCGCGCGCTGACCGGCAAGGATGCCGAGGTGGTCAGCTACCTGCAGGCGCATGCCGAGGTGGACGACATGTTCCGGCACATCGAACAGTTCATCGCCCACTGGCTGCAGGCGCTGGTGCGCGACCACCGCAGTTATGTGACGGTGGCGATCGGCTGCACCGGCGGACAACATCGCTCGGTGTACCTGGTCGAGCGCCTGGCAGCGGCCTTCAGCGCCAACTGGGTCACCCTCAAGCGACACCGCGAGCTCGACGCCGCGCCGCCCTCAGCCGCCGGGGTCACGCCGAACAAGCCCTGATGCTCCTGATTTGATAGCTTTCTACGCTTGCCGTATAAGGGCTGGCGCACGATTTGGCATGGAATAGGGAGCTGTCAGGCCAGCAGCTTGCGAATCGGTGCCGGCAGGCCCAAGCCGGCCCAGTCACCGCGCCCGAACCAGGCGCCGTCGCCCGACAGGCGCAGCGTCCTGGCCTGGCGTGCCGGCAGAAAAAGCCGCATCGGCGACAAACGCAAATCCTTGTGCGTCAGCACATGCACAAACGGCGGGACGGCCTGCAGCTTGCCCTGCAGCGCCGCGGGCAAGGCGGCGAGCAACTCGTCCTCGCTGTCAAACACCGGGAAACAGTACAGCCCGCCCCAGATGCCGGTCGCGGGACGGCGCTCCAGCCAGACCGCGCCATCGCTGCGTTCGGCCCACAGCAGACTCAGTGACTGGGCGCTGCGCTTGAGCTTGCGGGTCTTCACCGGGAAGCGTTCGGGCGCGCCGCTGGCCCGTCCGAGGCACAGGTCCTGCACCGGGCACAGCAGGCAGGACGGCTGGCGGCTGGTGCAAATGGTCGCGCCCAGATCCATGATGCCCTGGGTATAACGCGGCATCTCCTCGCGCAGCCTGCGGCGCGGCAGCAGCTCGGTGGCCATGCCCTGCAGGATGCGCTCCTGCGCGCTTGACGCGAGGTCACCGGAAAACGCGGTCAGCCGCGTCAGCACCCGTTTGACGTTGCCGTCGAGGATGGCCACACGTTCGGAAAAGCAGAAAGACGCGATCGCCGCCGCCGTCGAGGGGCCTATGCCCGGCAGGGTCTGCAGCGTTTCGGCCGTCCCTGGAAACTGCCCGCCATGCAGCCGCACCACGTCCTGTGCGCAGCGGTGCAGGTTGCGGGCACGGCTGTAATAACCAAGCCCGCTCCACAGGCCCAGCACCTGGTCGGGCGTTGCCGCAGCCAGGTCGGCCACCGTGGGAAAGTGTTGCAGGAAGCGGGTGTAGTAGTCCAGCACGGTGCTCACCTGGGTCTGCTGCAGCATGATCTCGGACAGCCAGACGCGGTAGGGATCACGCGTGTTCTGCCAGGGCAGGCTGTGCCGGCCGTGGCTTTTTTGCCAGCGCACCAGCTGGTCGGCAAAAGCCGGCGCCGGCACCGCTGCGCCGGCGTCCGCCGGGCTGTCAGGAGAAATACGGGACGCGGCAGCGCCGCGTGTGCGAGCCAGCGCCATCGCCGGTTCAGGCGGCGTGGGTCAGGGCAGCCGCTTGCGGGTCTGGCGCCTGGCCGGGCCGGTCAGGCGGCGCATCGGTCAGCTGTGCCGTGAGTTCGTCGAGCTTGCCGTCCAGCGCGGTGATGGCGTTTTCGTGGCGTTCGATTTCGTCGATGCGTTCGTCGAGGCCGGTGGCCGCCTGCTGGATGCGTTCGATCGCCTCGATGCGGCGGCCGAAATTCTTGCGGCGCTCCTTGAGCTGGGCATCGAGCTGTGAGGCGGCCGACTTGTTCCAGAGCTCGACCTCGCCGAGCGCGGTTTCGTACACCACACGCAGGCGCGTCGCCAGGGCGCGCACCAGCCGGTCAGAGAAGTCCGGCTGCGCGAGCTTGAGGATGTTGGTCACGCCCAGGTACTGCAGGTGGCTGCGTTCGATCTGCTCCAGGTCGGTCAGGAAGCGCGACATCTCCGGCTCCTTGGGCGCCTGCAGCGAAAAACCGAACTCCGAATTGAGCTGTTTGAAGGACCCGGCCAGCATGCTCTGGATCTCCGCGCTGGTTTTCCGGGCTTTTTCCAGGCTGTCGCGCAAGCGGTCAAAAGTCTCGCCGTAAGCCTTCTTGACGCCGAGCTTGATGCCCGGCTGCTTGAGCATCTTCGTCAGTTCGGCCAGTTCGGACTTCAGCGTGGGTGTGCCCAGCAGGTTGAACACTTCGCGCAACAGCTTCAGGTGAATCGAACGCACGGCCTGGATCTTGGCGCCGCTGGTATTGAACTCCGTGTGCTCCTGCTCGATGCGCGAGCGCATGTGTTTGATCACCGAGGTGTTTTTGCCGCGCAGGCCGCGCAGCTCGATCATCTGCTCGGCCAGGTCGCGCCGGCGGATGTGGATGACCCGGCCGGCCTCTGCGCGCAGCTCGACAATGCCGGCGGCCACCGCGGAACGCAGGATCTTCTGGCGCTGCCCCATCACGCCCTGGGCCAGGGCCAGCTCGAGCGCGGGCAGGCAACTGGCCTGCAGCAGCTTGTCGTCGGCGGTCACCTTGGCCACCAGGCCCTTTTGCGCGGACACCGGGATCACCTGGGCCACCGGCAGGCCGAGAATGTCGGCCGAGCTGGCGCGCTGGCGGTCGATCTGCGCCTGGATCTGCGCGGGGGTGCTCAGCGCATCCCACAAGGTATCGATCTTGTTGAGCACCACCAGCCGGGCATCCTTGTCGTTGCCGTCGGTGACCAGGTGTTCGCGCCAGATCGCGAGGTCGGACTTGGTCACGCCGGTATCTGCCGCCAGGATGAACACCACGGCGTGGGCCTGCGGAATCAGGCTGACGGTCAGCTCGGGCTCGGCGCCGATGGCGTTGAGGCCGGGCGTATCGAGGATGACCAGGCCCTGCTTGAGCAGCGGATGGGCAATGTTGATCAGGGCGTGGCGCCAGCGCGGCACTTCCACCCTCCCTTCTGCGTCGGTACGCGGGTTGTCCTGCGGCGCATCGTCGTGCCAGAAGCCCAGCGCACGCGCCTCGTCCTGCGTCACATGGCGAACTTCGGCAACCTTCTCCAGGGCCTTGGCCAGCTGGACCGGGTCATTGACGTCGAGGTCGACACGTGTCCATTTCTCGGGGACCGCGCGCCACTCCATCAGCGCCTGCGGCTTGAGCCGGGTTTCGATCGGCAGCAGGCGCAGGCAGGGCGGCACCTCGGCGTCGTAGCCGAGCTCGGTCGGGCACATGGTGGTGCGGCCGGCGCTGGCCGGCATGATGCGCCGGCCGTAACCCGCGAAAAAAATCGCATTGATCAGCTCGGACTTGCCGCGCGAAAACTCGGCGACAAACGCCACCATGACCTTGTCGGAGCGCACCTGCGTTTCGAGCCGCAGCAGACGCTCTTCGACGGCAGCATTGAGCAGGTCGTGGTCTTTCAGCCATTCGGACAGCAGCTTGAGCCGCAGCGCGAATTCGCGCCGCCAGGCGCCGTGCTGGTCGAATTGTTCGTTAAAAGACATGGTGGGGATCAGGCATAGGTCAAACAATATAGCATCGCTCACCCGAATCGGCCATCGGCGGCTTTGTGCGGTTTTCAGGGTTTCTGGCAGTTGACACAGAAAAACGTGGAACGCTGCCCCTGCCGCATGCTGCGTATCGGAGCCCCGCATACCTTGCACGGAAGACCCGCACGGTCGTACACCCGGGCTTCAAGCTGAAAATAGCCGCTTTCGCCCTGGGCGTTGGAAAAATCCTTCAGGGTGCTGCCGCCCTTGGCCACGGCCTGCGCCAGCACCTCGCGGATCGCGGCGTGCAGGCGCGCGGCGCGCGGTTTGCTGAGGCGGGCGGCCCGCACCGTGGGCCGGATGCCGGCCATGAACAGGGCTTCCGACGCATAAATATTGCCCACGCCCACCACCACCTCGCCAGCCAGCAGCACCTGCTTGATCGCCGTCTGCCGCAGCTGCAGGGCGGCATGGAAGGCCAGCGCATCGAAGTCCGGGCCCAGCGGCTCCACCCCCAGCCGTCCCAGCAGCTTGCGCGCGCCGGCATCGTCCTCGCCGGGCGCATACACAACAGCACCAAAACGGCGCGGGTCGTGCAGGCGCAGGCAGCCTGCGCTGGTGCGCATGTCGAAATGGTCATGTTTGCCCGGCGCCGGCAGGTCGGCGGCAAAAACCAGGCTGCCCGACATGCCCAGGTGGATCAGCAGCAGGCCGCCGGTGGTGTCCAGCAACAGGTATTTGCCGCGCCGCCGCACCTGCAGCACGGTGTGGCCCAGCAGCTGTGCTGGATCACAGCCCAGCGGCCAGCGCAGCGGCTTGCCCATCTGCAGGCCCAGAATGGTGGCGCCTGCAATGCGGCCGGCAAAACTCAGGCGGGTGACTTCGACTTCGGGCAGTTCAGGCATGGCGTGCGGCAATCATGGGCATGCCCTGCGGGGGCACATTGCTTGAATTATCATGGTTCGATGAAACAACTGATCTGCGCCCTGACCGCGTTTTCCACACTTTGCCTGGCTGTGCCGGCAGTGCTGGCCCAGCCCGGCCAGACCGCCCCGCCCGCCCTGCCCCAGGCCGCGCGTCCCGATGCGCCGGCTGCGGCCCAGGCAGCGCCGGTGCCGTCCAGCTTGGACGGCGAATTGTTTTACCAGTTGCTGATTGGCGAAATCAACACGCGCGCGGGAGAACCGTCGACGGGTTTCGCGCTGATCCTCGACGCCGCGCGCAAGACCAACGACGCCCAGTTGTACCAGCGGGCCGCCGACATCGCCCTGCAATCGCGATCCGGCGATGCTGCTTTGCAGGCGGCGCAAGCCTGGCGCCAGGCGCAGCCGGCCTCGCGCGAGGCCAACCGTTATGTCCTGCAGATCCTGATCGCGCTGAACCGCCTCACCGAAACGGTGGAGCCACTGCGCGGTGAACTGCGGCTGGCGCCACTGCCCGAGCACGCACGGGTGATCGGAACGCTGCCGCGCCTGTATGCGCGGGCGGCAGACAAAAAACTCGCCGCCAGTGTCATGGAGCAGGCGCTGGCAGAGCAACTGGCCTCTCCTGCGACCGCCGCCGCCGCCTGGACGGCGGTGGGCCGTATGCGGATGGCCGCCGGCGAGCTGCCCGGCGCCCTGGTCGCCGTGGAGCGCGCGCAGGCCCTGGAGCCGGCCGCCGAAGGCCCGGCCCTGCTGGCGCTCGAAATGATGGATCCCAAGCTGCCCAGCGCCGAGCCGCTGGTGCGCAAATACCTCGAAGGCAACCCCCGGGCCCTGCCGGAAATCCGCATGGCTTACGCACGCAACCTGCTCGATACCCAGCGTTACGCGGAAGCCAGCGCGCAATTGCAGGTGGTCACTCGTGAAAAGCCGGATTACCCTGAAGGCTGGCTGGTGCTGGGTTCGCTGCAGTTGCAGGACAACCAGCTCGCCGCGTCGCAGACCTCGCTGCTGCGCTACGTCGAGCTGGTCCAGCAAGGCGAGCAAAACGAACAAGCCACGCGCGGCCTGTCCCAGGCCTACCTGTCGCTGGCGCAACTGGCCGAAAAGCGCAAGGACTTCGCCGGCGCCGAAAGCTGGCTGGCAAAAATCTCCAACTCCCAGGAACTGGTCCAGGCACAGACGCGGCGCGCCTCGCTGCTGGCCAAACAGGGCAAGCTGGGCGAAGCGCGCCAGCTGATCCGGGCCTTGCCCGAGCGAAAACCGGAAGATGCGCGTATCAAGCTGATGGCCGAAATCACCCTGCTTCGCGACCAGAAGGAATACAAAAGCGCCTACGAGCTGCTGAGCAAGGCGGTGGCGCAATTTCCGGCCGAAACCGACCTGCTTTACGACCAGGCCATGATGGCTGAAAAACTCGGCTCCCTGGGCGAAATGGAGCGCCTGTTGCGGCAGTTGCTGGTGCTCAAGCCCGACTACCACCATGCCTACAACGCGCTGGGCTACTCGCTGGCCGAACGCAATGTGCGCCTGCCCGAGGCCAAACAACTGATCCAGAAAGCGCTGGAATTCGCGCCGGCCGACCCCTTCATCCAGGACAGCCTGGGCTGGGTGGAATTCCGCCTGGGCAACAAGGCCGAGGCGGCCCGGATTTTCGAGATCGCCTACAAGGCCAAGCCCGATGCAGAAATTGCCGCGCATTATGGCGAAGTCATGTGGAGCCTGGGCCAGCGCGACAAGGCCATTGCCGTGTGGAAGGAAGGCATGCTGCTCAACCCCGAAAACGAGACCCTGCTTGAAACCCTCAAACGCCTGCGCGTCCGGCTGTGATTCACCTTCAGACCGGAGCCTTCTCCTTGCCCACTTTGCCGCGCCTGCGACACGTCCTCGCATCCAGCCTTGTTTTTGCTCTATTTTTGATAGCTGGCTGCGCACAACTGCCGCGGGCTGAAGCCCCGAATGACTCAAAAGTCCAGATATGGTCGGGACGGATCAGCCTGCAGGTGCAAAGCGAACCGGTGCAGGCTTTTTTTGCGGGCTTCGAGTTGCGCGGCAACCCCGACCAGGGCGAACTGGCGCTGAACAGCCCGCTGGGCACCAGCCTGGCCGTGCTGCGCTGGTCGCCCGGCGAAGCGGTGCTGGACTCCGGCGGCCAGGTCCAGCGTTTCGACTCGGTCGATGCGCTGATCGAAAAAGCCACCGGCGCGGCGGTGCCGCTACCGGCATTGTTCGACTGGCTGGCCGGCAAGAACACCGCGCTGGCCGGCTGGAGCGCCGACCTGACGCAACATGCCGGCGGCCGGATTTCCGCCAGCCGGACCGCTCCGCAACCGCGCACCGACCTGCGTATCGTGCTGGCGCAATGAGTTCCCCGCTGAAGGCGATCTACGAGGTCGCGGCGCCCGCCAAACTCAACCTGTTCCTGCATATCAACGGGCGGCGCGCCGACGGTTACCACCTGCTGCAATCGGTCTTCATGCTGATCGACTGGTGCGACACCCTGCACTTCGAACTGCGCAGCGACGGCCGCATCCAGCGCCACGACACCGGCACGCCGGACGGGACCCTGCCAGCCGAGGACCTGACGGTGCGCGCGGCGCGGGCACTGCAACTCGCCAGCGGCACCGCACTGGGGGCCGACATCTGGCTGGAAAAACGCATCCCGTCCCAGGCCGGCATGGGCGGTGGCTCCTCGGACGCGGCCAGTTGCCTGCTGGCGCTGCAGCGGCTCTGGGGCGTGCGCCTGGCGCCTGGCAGGCTGCAGGAAATCGCGCTCGGCCTGGGTGCAGATGTGCCGTTTTTCCTGAGCGGCGGCCATGCCTGGGTCGAGGGTATCGGTGAACAACTGACGCCGCTGGCGCTGCCTGAGGCGCGTTTTGTGGTCGTGAAACCACCGGCCGGACTGCCGACCGACGCGATTTTCCGCGCGCCTGAACTCAAACGCGACACAGAAACTGCTACAATCCAAGGCTTTGCTGCAAACTCAAGCGGCCGTCTTTACGGATTCGGCCACAACGACTTGCAGCCAGTCGCGCAGACCCTGTGTCCGCAGGTTGGCCAGTCACTCGACTGGCTGTCCATGCAAGGCCTCCAGGGACGCATGACTGGCTCGGGAAGTGCGGTTTTTGCGCATTTGCCGCATGACATGGAACTCGCGGCCGCTCCGGGCGGCTGGCAAGTCCGCAAGTGCAGCAACCTGGAGGCGCATCCTCTGGCCGGTTGGTAAAATAACGGCCATGGAATGTGTCTCCATGAACAACAGTTAAAGGGTTGATGGCGGTTTTCTGCCGTTGACCTGTGTAGGGGTGTCGCCAAGTTGGTTAAGGCACCGGATTTTGATTCCGGCATTCGCAGGTTCGACTCCTTCCACCCCTGCCAAAATTTTCGGGTCCCTGAGTGGGACCCGTGTTTTTAAGACCCGACGAAAAGGGTTTGTGCTCGCTGACTGTTGAGTGTCTCCGGTCCGACGGTTTCGGTCACGCCCACGACGGGCCGGATCGCAGCCCGGATCCTGCGGATAAGCCGCCGTGACATGGAATGGGCACAGGGCGTCCGTGTTTTGATGCTTTTATTGCCGACCTGATTTCAGCCACGATTTCCCACCTAGACATCCGCTGGGCCCCCACATGCAAACGCACAATCCCGACTTCATGCTTTTCACCGGCAATGCCAATCCCGGCATGGCCTCTGAAATCGCCCAGCACCTGGGTATTTCGCTGGGCGCGGCCCATGTCGGGCGCTTTTCGGATGGTGAAGTGACGGTCGAGATCCAGCAGAACGTTCGCGCACGCGATGTGTTCGTGGTCCAGTCCACCTGCGCGCCGACCAATGAAAACATCATGGAACTGCTGATCATGGTCGACGCGCTCAAGCGCGCTTCGGCCGAGCGCATTTCCGCGGTCATCCCCTACTTCGGTTACGCCCGCCAGGACCGTCGCCCGCGTTCGGCGCGTGTGCCCATCAGCGCCAAGGTGGTGGCCAACATGCTGCAGGCCGTCGGTGTCTCGCGCGTGCTGACCATGGACCTGCACGCCGACCAGATCCAGGGCTTTTTCGACATCCCGGTGGACAACATCTATGCCTCGCCGGTACTGCTGGGCGACCTGCGCCAGAAGAACTACAACGACCTGATGGTGGTTTCGCCCGACGTCGGCGGTGTGGTGCGCGCGCGCGCGCTGGCCAAGCAGCTCGGCTGCGACATGGCCATCATCGACAAGCGCCGCCCCAAGGCCAATGTGTCGGAAGTGATGCACGTGATCGGCGACATCGACGGGCGCAACTGCGTGATCATGGACGACATGATCGACACCGCCGGCACGCTGGTCAAGGCCGCCGAGGTGCTCAAGGAGCGCGGCGCCAAAAAGGTTTACGCGTATTGCACGCACCCGATTTTTTCGGGTCCGGCGATTGAACGCATTGCGCAGGGCGACGCCCTCGACGAAGTGGTGATCACCAACACCATTCCCCTCAGCCAGAGCGCGCAGGACTGCAAGAAAATTCGCCAGCTCTCCGTGGCACCGCTGATTGCCGAAACAATCCAGCGCATCGCCAGGGGTGAGTCGGTCATGAGTTTGTTCTCGGATCAGGACAACCTGTTCTGATCTGAAACGAAAAGCGGCTGCTGTGCCCGCGAGGTCCAGGGACTTCATCGGGCTGGCAGCCTTTTAAACCAGAACGAGACTGGTCGCGGTCCGTTCTTTATTGGAGTTGATTATGAAATTCGTCGCTTTTGAGCGCGCAAAGCAGGGCACGGGTGCGAGCCGCCGTCTCCGCATCACCGGCCGCACGCCCGGTATTGTTTACGGTGGCACCGGTGAACCGTCGCTGATCGAACTCGATCACAACGCACTGTTCCACGCCATCAAGAAGGAAGCGTTCCACGCGTCCGTGCTCGAGATGGAACTCGGCGGCAAGACTGAAAAAGTCCTGCTGCGCGACCTGCAGATGCACCCCTACAAGCAGATGATCCAGCACGTGGATTTCCAGCGCGTGGATGCCCGCACCCGCCTGACCATGAAAGTGCCACTGCACTACAGCGGCGAGGAAGAGTCCCCCGCCGTCAAGGCCGAGAACTGCCTGGTCAACCACGTGATGACCGAGCTGAGCATCTCCTGCATGCCCAAGGACCTGCCTGAATTCATCGCCATTGACCTGAGCGGCCTGAAAAAAGGCGCGCCGTTGCACCTGAAGGACATCACCCTGCCCAAAGGCGTGAAGTTCGTGGCCAAGGGCCAGGAAAACCCGGTGCTGGTGTCGGTGTCGTCCGTCTCGGAAGAAGCCGAAGCCGATGCAGCAGCAGCCGCTGCTGCCGCCGCGCCGGTGGATCCAAAAGCTGCCAAGGCCGCTGCCGCCAAGGAAGCCAAAGCCGGCGCCAAGGCCGACGCTGCGAAGCCTGCTGCCAAGAAGTAATTCAAGGCACCCGGTGGCCTGACCAGGCCTGCGGCCCCTGACCTCATCGAGGCAGGGGCCGTTTTCTTGGGGGCAGGTGCCTGCTGCGCCGATAATCCGGTGGCGGCGTCAGAGCCGCTCCCCTTTTTTGAGCTGACGCATGATCAAACTTTTTGTGGGCCTGGGCAACCCCGGCCCTGAATACGAAGCCACCCGCCACAACGCCGGCTTCTGGTGGACCGAGGCGCTCGCACGCGAGCTCAAGCTGATGCCCGTCCTCGACAAGAGTTACCATGGGCGTGTGGCCCGCACCACCATCGCCGGGCAAACCGTCTGGCTGCTGGAGCCGCTGACCTTCATGAACGTATCCGGCAAGTCGGTGGCTGCGCTGGCGCGCTTTTTCAAGATCGCGCCTGAAGAGATCCTGGTGGCCCATGACGAGCTCGACATCGTCCCCGGCCAGGCCAAACTCAAGTTCGGCGGCAGCCACGCCGGCCACAACGGGCTGCGCGACATCCACGCCCAGCTCGGCACTGGCGACTACTGGCGCCTGCGCATAGGCGTCGGCCACCCCGGTGTGAAGTCCGAGGTCATCAACTGGGTGCTCAAGAAACCTTCACAGGAACACCGCATGGCGATCGAGGACAGCATCGCGCGTTCGCTCAAGGCCGTGCCTGCCCTGCTGGCCGGGGAAATGGAAAAAGCCACGATGCTGATCCACACCAGCGCGCCGCCACGGCCCAAACCGCCGCGCAAGGTGGAAGCTGAGGACTCGGAGAACGACTAGTCCGGCCCCGACGCCGTCAGCGGCATCACGCCGCAATCGGGAGATGCCGAGCCAGCGCGTTGACGGCGAGTGCCGCCGCTTGACCCGCAGCGCGGTGCACGGGAAGTCGCTATCAATTCAATAGCTGCTTACGCCCACCACGCTTGGGCCAGAGCCCGAAAAGGCCGGAAAAATCACTCGCCGAGATACGCCGCCCGGACCCGCGGATCATTCAGCAACTGCTTTGCGTCGCCGTTCATCGTGACGATGCCGGACTCCATCACATACCCGCGGTCGGCGATGCCCAGTGCCCGGCTGGCGTTTTGCTCGACCAGCAGCACGGTGACACCACGTGCCGATACTTCCTTGACCACCTCGAAGATCTTGTCGACCATGATCGGGGAGAGGCCCATGGACGGCTCGTCGAGCAGCAACACGCGCGGGCGGCTCATCAGCGCGCGGCCCATGGCCAGCATCTGCTGCTCGCCGCCGCTCATGGTGCCGGCCAGCTGGTCCTTGCGTTCGCGCAGGCGCGGAAAAATCGTGAACATCTTCTCGATGTCCTCGGCGATACCGGCCTTGTCGTCGCGGATGTAGGCACCCATCTGCAGGTTCTCGGTGATGGTCATGCGGGTGAACACGCCGCGGCCTTCGGGCACCATGGCCAGGCCGTCCCTGACCAGATCCCAGGCACCCTTGCCCCTGATGCTTTTGCCGAGGTATTCGATGTCGCCGTCGACCAGCGGCAAGGTGCCGGTGATGGCTTTCATGGTGGTGGTTTTGCCGGCGCCGTTGGAGCCGATCAGGGTGACCAGTTCGCCCTCGTGGACTTCGAAATCAACACCCTTGACGGCCTGGATGCCGCCATAGGCGACTTTCAGGCCGCTCACCTTCAACATCGCTTGTGTCATGCGGCTGTGCCCTTCAATGGGTGCTCGCGCCCAGGTAGGCCTCGATCACCTTCTCGTTCTTCTGCACCGAGGCCGGCGTGCCTTCGGCGATCTGCTTGCCGTAGTCGAGCACGGTGACGCGGTCGCACAGCCCCATCACCAGCTTCACGTCGTGCTCGATCAGCAGGATGGTGCGGCCGTCCTTGCGGATGCGGTCGATCAGCTCGCGCAGCACCACCTTCTCGGTGGCGTTCATGCCGGCGGCGGGCTCGTCCAGCGCGATGAGCTTGGGGTCGGTGGCCAGCGCGCGTGCAATCTCGAGCCGGCGCTGGTCGCCGTAGCTCAGCGTGCGCGCCTTGAAGTCGGCGTACTTGCCGATGCCCACGTAGTCCAGCAGTTCCTGCGAACGCTGCACGATGGCGGCCTCTTCGGCCTTGAAGCTGGCGGTGCGGAAGATGGCGCCGCCCAGGCCCGAATGGGTGCGCACGTGGCGGCCGACCATCACGTTTTCCAGCGCCGTCATCTCGGCGAAGAGGCGGATGTTCTGGAAGGTGCGCGCGATGCCGGCCTTGGCCACCTCGTGCACGGCGCTGGGCTTGTAGGGCGCGCCGCCCAGCTCGAAGCTGCCCGAGTCGGGAATGTAGAGCCCGGTGATGACGTTGAAGAAGGTGGTCTTGCCGGCGCCGTTGGGGCCGATCAGGCCATAGACCTGGCCGGCCTCGATGGTGATGCCGACGTCGGAAAGCGCCTGCAGCCCGCCGAAGCGCTTGCTGACGCCCTGGACCTTGAGTACGGTTGATGCCATGGCGGGGCCCCTTTCAGCGCACCGCGCGTGGCACGGCCTTGCCGTGTTCGCGCGCCGGCCACAGCCCTCTTGGGCGCGACAGCATGATGGCGATCATCGCCACCGCGATCAGCAGCTGGCGCAGGATGGAGGCATCGAGCCTGCCGCCGGACATCTGCTGCAGCGGCCCGGCGACGTAGCGCAGCACCTCGGGCAAGGCGGCCAACATCACGGCGCCCAGGATGACACCTGGCAGGTGGCCCATGCCGCCCAGCACGACCATGGCCACGATGAGCACACTTTCCTGCAGGCTGAAGCTTTCGGGCGAGACGAAGCCCTGGAAGGCCGCGAACATCGAGCCCGAGACGCCGCCGAAGGTGGCGCCCATACCGAAGGCCAGCAGCTTCATGTTGCGCGTGTTGATGCCCATGGCCTTGGCGGCGATCTCGTCTTCGCGGATGGCCATCCAGGCGCGGCCGATGCGGCTGGTTTCCAGCCGGTGGCAGATGACGACGCTGATCACCACCAGCAGCAGGAAAAGGTAGTAGTACAGCACCACCGAACTGATGCGGTAGCTGCCGATCTCTATGGCCTGGCCGAAGCTGAAGCCGAAGAGGTTCATGGAGTCGATGCGGTCCAGACCCCGCGGCCCGTTGGTGATGTTCACCGGGTGCTCGAGGTTGTTCATGAAGACGCGGATGATCTCGCCGAAGCCCAGCGTGACGATGGCCAGGTAGTCGCCCCGCAGCTTCAGCACCGGCATGCCCAGCAGCACGCCGGCCAGCGCCGCCAGGCCGGCCGCCAGGGGGATCACCGCCCACACCGGCGTGTGCATGCCGTTGGGCAGCAGGTTCGCGATCCACTCGAAGTTCTCGACCAGGTGCGGGCTGGCGAGCAGCGCGTACATGTAGGCGCCCACCGCGTAGAACGCGACATAGCCCAGGTCGAGCAGGCCGGCGTAGCCGACCACGATGTTCAGCCCCAGCGCCAGCAGCACGTACAGCAGCGACAGCGACAGGATGCGCACCCAGCCCTGGCCGAAGTACTGCGCCACCAGCGGCAACGCCAGCAGCGCCAGCGCGGCGATGAAAAAAACGAGGATCTTCTTGTTCATCGGCGCCGCCTCCTCAAGCCCGGTCCGCGACACGTTCGCCGAGCAGGCCCGAAGGCCTGAGCGTCAGCACGAGGATGAGCGCGACGAAGGCGAAGATGTCGGCGTAATGGCTGCCCAGCACGCCGCCGGTGAGCGCGCCGAGGTAGCCCGCGCCCAGCGCCTCCACCAGCCCCAGCAGCAGCCCGCCGACGACGGCGCCGGCCAGGTTGCCGATGCCACCCAGCACCGCGGCCGTGAAGGCCTTCAGCCCCGGCAGGAAACCCATGCTGTGCTGCACGGTGCCGTAGTTCGCGGCCCACATCACGCCGGCCACGGCGGCCAGCGCGGCGCCGATGATGAAGGTGGCGCTGATCACCATGTCCGGCTTCACGCCCATCAGCGCGGCCACGCGCGGGTTCTCGGCCGTGGCGCGCATCGCGCGGCCCAGCTTGGTGCGGTTCACCAGGTACATCAGGCCGGCCAGCATCACCGCCGTGACGCCAAGGATCAGGCATTGGGTGACGGTGATCACCGGGCCGCCCAGGTCGATAGGTTCGTTGGGCAGCAGCAGCGGATAAGGCTTGGGGTTGGGCTTCCAGATGATCATCGCCAGCGTCTGCAGCAGCAGGCTCACACCCATCGCGGTGATCAAAGGCGCCAGCCTGGGCGCACTTCGAAGTGGCCGGTAGGCCAGCTTCTCTATCGTGAAGTTCAGCGTCGCGCAGACGATGATGGCGCAGACCAGCGAGAACAGCATGATCAGCCAGCCCGGCATGCCGGAATCGGCCAGCGCCGAGACGATGCTCCAGCTCGTGAGCGCGCCCACCATCAGCACCTCGCCGTGCGCGAAGTTGATGAGGTTGATGATGCCGTAGACCATCGTGTAGCCCAGCGCCACCAGCGCGTACATCGCGCCGAGCACCAGGCCGTTGATGATCTGCTGGAAAAAGGTTTCCATCGAGGAGGGACTCCGGTTGCCGCGGCCGCCGCGGGCTGACGGGACACATGCAAGAAGCCGGCCGCGTCAGCCCCGACAGACCCGGGGTGCGGCGGCATTCTAGGTGTCGTGCCACAGCGCATTGAGAGGGAGTTACCCCCTCGACAGGCGCAGGATCCGCCGCTGCAAGAAGACCTAAGGTGCCTTGTTCACCGCGTCGTCCAGTGCACGCAGCTCGGCCAGCCGGTCGCCGATGCGGGCTTCCAACCCGCGCGGCACGGGCTCGTAGAAGCGCCGGGCCGGCAGGCCTTCGGGCAGGTAGCGTTCACCCGCCGCGTAGCCCTGCGCCTCGTCGTGGGCGTAGCGATAGCCGGCGCCGTGGCCCAGGCCCTGCATCAGCTTCGTGGGTGCGTTCCTCAGATGCATGGGTACGGGGCGTGTGCCGTCGGTCTTGACCAGTTCGCGCACCGCGTTCCAGGCCTTGTAGACGGCGTTGCTCTTCGGCGCCACCGCCAGGTAGGCGACGGCCTGGGCCAGCGCCAGCTCACCTTCGGGCGAACCCAGGCGCTCGTAGACCTCGGCCGCGTCCAGCGCCAGGCGCAAGGCGCGCGGGTCGGCCAGGCCGATGTCCTCGGACGCCATGCGCACGATGCGGCGCGCGGCATAACGCGGGTCCATGCCGGCGTCGAGCAGGCGCGCCAGCCAGTAGAGCGCGGCGTCGGGGTCGCTGCCGCGCACGCTCTTGTGCAGCGCCGAGATGGTGTCGTAGTAGACGTCGCCGCCCTTGTCGCCACGGCGCAGCAACTCGCCCAGCGTCGTCTCGAGCCGGGCCTCGTCGAGTTCGGCGGCACCGGCATGTGCGGCGACCAGGTTTTCGTAGGCGTTGAGCAGCCGGCGGGCATCGCCGTCGGCATGGGCCACCAGGCGTTCGTGGGCACCGGGCGTCAGCGGCGGCGCGCCCAGCAACACGGCGGCGCGGTGAATGAGCTCACCCAGGTCGGCCTCGTCCAGCGACTTCAGCACATGCACCGTGGCGCGCGAGAGCAGCGCCGAGTTGACCTCGAAGGACGGGTTTTCGGTGGTGGCGCCGATGAAGCTGAACAAGCCGGCCTCGACGTGCGGCAGGAAGGCGTCCTGCTGCGCCTTGTTGAAGCGGTGCACCTCGTCGACGAAGACCACCGTGGCGTGGCCGGCGCGGCGCTGCAGGCTGGCCTGTTCGACGGCTTCGCGGATGTCCTTCACGCCCGCCAGCACCGCCGACAGCACGATGAAGTGCGCGCCGGTGGCGCCGGCCAGCAGGCGTGCCAGGGTGGTCTTGCCGACACCGGGCGGGCCCCAGAGGATCATTGACGGCAGGCGACCGGTTTCGTAGGCGACACGCAGCGGCCGGCCGGCATCGAGCAAATGGTGCTGGCCGACAACTTCGTCGAGGTGGTGCGGCCGCAGCTTCTCGGCCAGCGGCACGCTGGCCGCGGTGGCCGGCGTGTCGTCGGTGAACAGGGCGTCCTGGGTCGGCATGCCTGGATTGTCGCCGCGCACTGGCGGGTGAGAATCCAAGCTCACCGCCTGCCGCTTTCAAGCTTCAAACTTCACCATGCGCGAGCCGACGCTGTTCCTCTGCACCCTGTGCACCCTGGCCGGCCCGGCACTGGCCGGCGCGCCGCTCGTCACCGAAACCGCCGACAGCCTGGCGCTTGGCGACTGCGAACTGGAGGCCGCGGTGACGCGCGAACGCAGCAGCGGTTTGCCGACCCTGCGCAGCAGCAACGTGATCCTGGGCTGCGGCGTGGGTGCCGAGTCGCAGGCCGCACTGGTCCACACGCAGACACGTTTCGACGGCAGCCGCGAGCAGGCGCTGCGCCTGTCGGGCAAGACCACCTTCGCCGCGCCCGAGCCCGGCCGCGCCGGTTGGGGAGTGGCCTACGCCGTCGAAAGCGTGAAGCTGCCCGGCGGCAGCTGGCGCTCTGAGGCCTTCGACCTCGTCGGCCTCTACACGCGCGAGCTCGCGCCCGGTCTGCTCGTCCACGCCAACCTGGGCCACAGCCACAGCCGCAGCGCACGCCAGGACAGCACGCTGTGGTCGCTGGGCATCGAACGCATCGACACCCTCACGCTGGCGGCCGATGTGTTCGGCGACGACCGCGACCGGCCCGGTGTCTCGGCGGGTGTCGGCTACGGCATCGGCCGCGGCTTCAGTGTCAACGCGACGCTGGCCTGGCAGTTCAGCGAGCCGCGCATGCGCGGCGTGAACCTGGGCGCGAAGCTGGAGTTCTAGGGCGCCCGCAGGCGCTGACCGGACCGCTTGACGGCGCCTACTGCTCGATGACGTCGGCTCCGGCCGGCGGCGTGAAGCGGAAACGTTCGGCGTCGAGCGCCACGTTGCCTTCGAAGCGGCTGAAGGCCAGCACCGAAAGCTGGCCGAAGCTGTCGGTGATCTCCACCGAGCTCAGCGCCTTGCCCTTGAAGCCCACGCGCAGCGCCTGAAAGGGCCCGTCCTTGGCCTTGGGCGTGGCCAGCGCCCATTCGAGCCCGTCGCGCGCGGGCAGCGCCGACAGCACAAATTCGTTGTCGAGCGAACCGCCGGCCAGCAAGGCAGCGGGCGTCGAGCCCAGCGCCTGCGCCACGCGGCGTGAACTGGCCTGGTTCAGGTCGGCATCGAAGATCCAGACCTTGCTGCCGTCGGCCACGATGAGTTGCTCGAAGGGCTTGGTGTAGGCGAAGCGGAAACGGTTCGGTCGCTGGAACTCGAACTGGCCGCTCGACGTCTTCTTGCGTGCACCGTCGCCCGCCGTGACGACCTGCGTGAAGTCGGCGCGCCCGGTCTTCACGTCGCGCACGAACTCGCGCAGGGTGTCGACCGCGTCGGCGTGGGCGCCGCTGGACACCAACAGCAAGGCCGCCATCAAATGGACGCCTCGGAACCGGCTTTGCCGGGCCGCTGGGGTCGCCCCCCTGGGGGGGAGCGGCGGAGCCGCTTCGGGGGGGGGAGTCATTCTTCCCTTCGTGGAACGATGATGTCCCGGTTGCCGTTGTGTCCCATCGGGGTTACGAGTCCGGATTGCTCCATTTGTTCCAGCAATCGTGCGGCGCGGTTGTAGCCGATGCGCAAATGGCGTTGCACCAGCGAAATCGACGCACGCTTGTGCTGCAGCACCACGGCCACGGCGTTGTCGTACATGGCATCGCTTTCGCCGCCGCCGGCCGCACCGCCGGCCGTGGCGGCATCGGCCTCGCCTTCGAGCACGCCGCCTTCGAGGATGCCCTCGATGTAGTTCGGCTCGCCCTGGCTCTTCAGGTAGGTGACGACGCGGTGCACTTCCTCGTCGCTGACGAAGGCGCCGTGCACGCGCACCGGCAGGCCGGTGCCGCTGGCCATGTAGAGCATGTCGCCCATGCCCAGCAGCGCTTCGGCGCCCATCTGGTCGAGGATGGTGCGGCTGTCGATCTTGCTGCTGACCTGGAAACTGATGCGGGTCGGGATGTTGGCCTTGATGAGTCCGGTGATGACGTCGACGCTCGGCCGCTGCGTGGCCAGGATCAAGAGCATGCCGCAGGCGCGCGCCTTCTGCGCCAGCCGCGCAATCAGTTCCTCGATCTTCTTGCCCACAACCATCAGCAGGTCGGCAAGTTCGTCGATG
>JAUXPP010000154.1 GCA_030683705.1 Polaromonas sp.
TGAGCGGTGGCGAAAAAGCCCGGCTGGTGCTGTGCATGATCGTCTGGCAGCGCCCCAACCTGCTGCTGCTGGATGAGCCAACCAACCACCTGGACCTGGCCACGCGCGAGGCGCTGTCGATGGCACTCAACGAGTTCGAAGGCACGGTCATGCTGGTCAGTCACGACCGGGCGCTGCTGCGGGCCGTTTGTGACGAGTTCTGGATGGTCTCGCAAGGCGGTGTTGCGCCCTTTGACGGTGACCTGGATGACTACCAGAAGTATTTGCTCGATTACGCCAAACGCCAGCGCGAGGACGCCAAAAAGGCGTCCAGCAACCCGGCGCCGGCTGCAGTTGCTACAAACACAGTAGCTGCCAGCCCAAAGCCAGCAGGGGCTACGGGCACATTCGATTCCCAGAAACCGGCAGACAAGAAGCTCGAGGCCCAGCGCCGCCAGCAGCTGTCCGACAGCACCAAACCGCTGCGCAAGGAACTCGAAAAAACCGACGCCCGCATGGCCTCCTTGAGCGCAGAGCGCGACAGCCTGCAGGCCAGCCTGGCCAATACCACCGCGCCTGCGGAAATGGCGCAGTCGGGCAAACGCCTGAAGGCCATCGACGCCGAGCTGCTGACGCTCGAAGAACGCTGGCTGGAACTGACCGAACAGATCGAGACCGCTGCGGCCTGAAAAGCCCTTGGCGTGCTGCCCTAACCGTGGGCTGGATTTCGGGCTAAAGTAGCAACATGCCTACCGCCCTCCAGATGGCTGCCGATGACGCGGCCCTCGCCGCCGCCGTCACCCGCAGCCGCAAGCTGCTGCACAAACGCGCCGTGGTCGCTGCGGCGGCCAGCGCCGTGCCGGTGCCCGGCCTCGACTGGGCGGTCGATGCGGCCATGTTGTCGCGGCTGATCCCCGAGATCAACAAGGAGTTCGGCCTCACGCCGCAGCAGCTAGACCAGCTCGATCCGACAAAACGCGAGCAGGTGCAGAAAGCCGTCACCGTCGTCGGCTCGGTACTGATTGGAAAATTCATCAGCCGTGACCTGATCCTCAAGGCCGCGACCAAACTCGGCATGCGCCTGACCACCAAACAACTCGCCAAATACGTGCCCTTCGCCGGCCAGATCGTCGCCGCCAGCGTGGGTTATGCGGCGATACGCTACCTCGGTGAAGAGCACATGAAGGACTGCATCCGGGTGGCGAAGCAGGCGCATTTGGAGGTGCCAG
>JAUXPP010000157.1 GCA_030683705.1 Polaromonas sp.
TGCTGCATCACCACCTCGAGCAGGGGCTTTTCCACCACGCGCACCAGCATCTCGTACATGCCGTCAGGTTCGGTGCCGCGCAAGTCCTTGAAGTAGCCTTCCAGGCTGTTTCGCACGCATTCCTCGATCTGTTTTTTGCTCATGCGAGCTCCCCCTCCGTCTTGTTATGTTGTTCATCGGCGTCAAACGCTGCGCCCGCCGGCATGCGGTCCATGCGCCCGCCCAGCGCATCGAAAAAGTCCGCCACCGCCCGCCATTGCGCCTGGCTGTCCTCCAGCAAATTCATGCGGCTGCGGAAAGCCTCACCGCCCGGCAGCGTTTTCACATACCAGGCTATGTGTTTGCGCGCGCTGCGCACGCCGCTGAACGCACCATAAAGTTCATAGTGGTCCAGCAGGTGATCGAGCAGTAAACGCCTGACCTCGGCCACCAGCGGCGGCGCAAGATGCGTGCCGGTTGCCAGGAAATGGCCGATCTCGCGGAAGATCCAGGGCCGGCCCTGGGCCGCCCGGCCCACCATGATGGCGTCAGCGCCGGTGCAGGCCAGCACATCACGGGCCTTTTCGGGCGTGTCGATGTCGCCGTTGGCGACCACCGGGATGCGCACTGCGCGCTTGACGGCGGCAATCGTGTCGTATTCGGCCTGCCCCTTGTAGCCCTGGGCCCGCGTGCGCCCGTGCACCGCCAGCATCTGCACCCCGGCGCCTTCGAAGGCGCGTGCCAGCGTGACGGCGTTTTTATGCGATTCGGCCCAGCCGGTGCGCATTTTCAGCGTGACCGGCACGCCATGCGGTGCGCAGGCCGCCACCACTGCCTCGGCAATCGCCAGGGCCAGCGGCTCGTCCTGCATCAGGGCCGAGCCGGCCCATTTGTTGCAGACCTTCTTGGCCGGGCAGCCCATGTTGATGTCGATGATCTGGGCGCCGCGATCGATGTTGTAGGCGGCGGCTTCGGCCATCATCTGCGCGTCGGTGCCGGCGATCTGCACCGCAATCGGCGCGACCTCGCCGTCGTGGTTGGCGCGGCGCGAGGTTTTCAGCGTGTCCCACAGGTCCCGCCGCGAGGTCACCATCTCGCTGACCGCATAACCGGCGCCCAGGGTCTTGCACAGGCGGCGGAATGGCCGGTCCGTCACGCCGGCCATGGGCGCCGCAAACAGGTTGTTTGCCAAAACGTAGGGGCCGATGTTCATGGACTGGTGCGGGGGGTGATTGCGAAAGCGAGGGGTGATTGTAGCTGCCCAAAATTTCAGCAATCGAAATTTACACACGACCTGACAAGCGTCCGCCCTACAGTGCTGGACGGCAGCTGCTCCCTATACTCTCTGCAGATGGAACTCTGGCTACAACACCTGATAGAAGCGCTGGCGCTGCCTGAGTACGGATTGAGCACGGTGTTTGTGGTGTCCTTCATCTCGGCGACCCTGTTGCCGCTGGGCTCCGAGCCGGTGGTCTTCGGCCTGGTCAAGCTCAACCCGCACATGTTCTGGCCGGCCATCCTGGTCGCCACCGCGGGCAACACCCTGGGCGGCGCCCTCGACTGGTGGCTGGGTTATGGCGCGCACAAGGTGGTCGACAAGTATTCGCACTCCTCGCACCACGGCCGGGCCATACGCTGGCTGGAAAAGCTGGGGCCCAAGGCCTGCCTGCTGGCCTGGCTGCCGGCGGTTGGCGACCCGCTGTGCGCAGTGGCCGGCTGGCTCAAGTTTCCGTTCTGGCCTTGCGTCGCCTACATGGCCATCGGCAAGTTCGCGCGGTATTTCATGATGACGGGCGCGCTGATCTGGGCCTTTCCGGGCGGCTTCAAGTTTTTGGGCGGCTAGAACCGTTCGGTCGGCAACAGATATCGCCACTGGCCGGGCGCCAGGCTGCTCATGGGCACGCGGCCGACGCGTAAACGTTTCATGGCCTGCACGTTCAACCCCACGGCTTCACACATGTAGGCGATCTGCCCGGGCTGCTCGCCCTTGAGGGCAAATCGCAGCCGGGTTTCGTTTTGCCAGCTGACCTTGGCCGGTGGCAGCAACAGGCCCTTGTAGGTAAAGCCATGGTCGATACGGTTGAGCCGTTCCAGGCCGCCGGGCACCAGTTGGCCGGTCACGTCGACAATCACTTCATGCTCCATCACCGCGGCGTCTTCGCCGAGCTTGCGCGCCACGCGCCAGTCCTGGGTGAACACCACCAGCCCGCTGGCCGGCGTGGCCAATGGGGTGACCAGTGCCTGCGCGCTGAAATGTTTTTTGAGCGGGCGGATGCCGGAGCGGTCATCGGCCGAGCGATTCGCCGGCACCAGCAGCTGCAGGGCCGGCGGCGCGGGCTGGCGTGACGCGTTGCCCAGACCCGCCTCATGGCCGGCCGGCTTGTGCAGCAACAAGGTAACGGGCGTCAGCGCCAGCAGGCTGGCGTCGCGGTCGATTTCAATCTTCTGGCTGCCCACGCGAAACTGCGGCTCTTCCACCACCACGCCGTCGACCCGCACCCAGCCACCCTCGATGTACTGCTCGGCCTCACGGCGCGAGCAGTTGAGCATCTGGGCCAGGGCCTTGGCGAGGCGGACGGGTTCGGTCATACGAGCTGCACTGTCCGGTCGGGGGCCGCCGTCGAACCGGCTCCGCCGGGCGACAGGAGGCGTCCCCTGCAAGGGGAGGATGGGCTACACGCAGTGAGACCAGGCAGGGGTGTACCTATCTAGCTGCTGAACAGGAAATTCATCACGTCGCCATCCTTGACGACGTACTCCTTGCCTTCGCTGCGCATCTTGCCCGCATCCTTGGCGCCCTGCTCGCCCTTGAAGGCGATGTAGTCGTCGAAGGCAATCGTCTGGGCGCGGATGTAGCCTTTTTCAAAATCGGTGTGGATCACGCCGGCGGCCTGCGGGCCGGTGTCACCGACATGGATGGTCCAGGCGCGCACTTCCTTCACACCGGCGGTGAAGTAAGTCTGCAGGCCCAGCAGCTTGTAGGCCGCAACAATCAGGCGGTTCAGGCCCGGCTCGTCCTGACCGATCTCGGCGAGGAACATCTTCTTGTCCTCTTCATCCATGTCGGCCATCTCGGCTTCCATCTTGGCGCAGATGGCGACCACCGGCGCCTTCTGCTCGGCAGCATAGGCCTTCAGACGGTCCAGGAAGGGGTTGTTTTCAAAGCCGTCTTCGGCCACATTGGCCACAAACATCGCCGGCTTGGCGGTGATCAGGAAAAACTGCTTGAGCAAGGGCAACTCTTCCTTGCTGAAGGCTATCGTGCGCACCGGCTTGGTCTCGTTGAGCGCGGCCTGGCATTTTTCCAGGATGGCCACCAGCTTGATCGACTCCTTGTCGCCCGATCGCGCCAGCTTGGTCACGCGGTGCAGCGCCTTCTCGACGGCGGCCAGGTCGGCCAGGCACAGTTCGGTCTGGATCACCTCGATGTCGGAGATCGGGTCGACCTTGCCGGCCACGTGGATCACGTTGTCGTCCTCGAAGCAGCGCACCACATTGACGGTGGCGTCGGTCTCGCGGATATGGGCCAGGAACTTGTTGCCCAGGCCCTCACCGGTGCTGGCGCCGGCGACCAGGCCGGCAATGTCCACAAACTCGACAATGGCGGACTGGATCTTTTCCGGATTGACGATTGCCGCCAACTGGGCCAGTCTGGGGTCTGGTACCTCCACAATACCCACATTGGGCTCAATCGTGCAGAAAGGGTAGTTCTCAGCCGCAATCCCCGCTTTGGTCAACGCGTTGAACAGGGTGGATTTTCCGACGTTAGGCAAGCCTACGATGCCGCACTTCAAACTCATGACAAACCTTCAAAAACAGGCTGAGAAGTGTATGCGATATGCGATTCGACACATTGCAGGCCTGGTACTGGTGCTGCTGGCGGCACTTGTCGCCGCACCCGGCCAGGCCCAGCCGGTGCTGGTATTGCAGGACCCGAATGCCACCCTCGACGTGCAGGCCGAGGGCCTGGCATGGGTCGATGTCAAGGCCGAGGCCAGCGTCGCGCAGGTAGCGGCAGGTCAGTTCCAGGCCTTCATGAGCCCCCCGCGCAGCAACACCATCTACAAGCTGGGCACCCATGCCGTGCTGTGGCAGCACTACCGCTTTCAGCAACCCCTCGGGTCGCAGCACCAGTGGGTCCTGGAGTTTCCGGTTCCACTGCTCGACAAGGTCACGGTGTACCAGCAATCGGCAGACGGGCAATGGCTGGGGCAGACCGCAGGCGACACCGTGCCTGTGTCGAGCTGGCCCGAGCCGGGGCGGTATGCCCAATTTTCACTGAACCTGGAACCCGGTGCGGTGCGGGACGTGTATGTGCGCATCCAGCACCAGACCCAGATCAATATCCCGGTCAATGTCATCTCCCGGGTCAGTCAAGGCCAGCGGCGACAGGTGGATTACATGCTGATCGGCGTCGTTTTTGGTGCCCTGCTTCTGCTGGTGATTGCCAGCGCGGCCCAGAGCTGGGTGTACCGCGACCGGCTGTACGGCTGGTATGCGGGTTACGCGGCCATCATGATGGGCGTCATTGCCACCACCAGCGGCATGGCCGGCCATTTGTTGTGGGGCGACTCCGCCACCTGGAACAACGCTGCGCAGGGTTTTCTGGGGCTGGTCGGCGGCAGCATCGCACTGCTGATGGTCAGGTCGCTTTGCAGTTCGAACGCCCACTACGCGCTGCTCGACCAGGTCAGCTACTGGACCGCCCTCGCCGGCCCGGTCCTGGCCCTGTTTTTTGTGGTGATGGACCGGACCTGGGGGGTGCGCCTGATCGGTGTTTACCTGATACTGTGTGTGGTGCTGGGCCTGGTCACGGCATTTCTGGCGTCCCGGCGCAGGGATGTGGTGGGCCTGTGGGTGCTGGGCGCCTTCATCCCCTTGTCCGCGGCCACCCTGGCGGCGGTGGCGCGCATTTTTGGCTGGCTGCCCAGTTCCTGGCTGATCGAGCACTCGCTGATGATCGCGCTGGCCGTGGAGGCACCCTTGCTGCTGGTGGCACTGAACATCCGTTCCCGCGAGCGTCACATCATTGAAACCCGCGAACAGGCCATGTCCAGCCAGGATGCGCTGACCGGCCTGCTGACCCCCCATCTTTTCAGCGACCGCCTGTCTCAGGTGTTGTCCCGCGCCATGCGCCACAAGGAGCCGGCGGCCGTGGTGTATATCGAGCTGGTCAACTACAACTACATCAAGCGCACGCACGGCATTGCGGTGGCCGAACAAAGCCTGTTGCGCAGCGTCATCAAGCTGCGCCGCATCCTGCGCGATGTCGACACGGCAGGCCGCGTCGATGAAGCCCGCTTTGGCCTGATTCTGGAAGGTGTATCAACGCGCGAACCCGTGACCGAGCTGGCGGCACGCCTGATCGCAACCGGCCTGATGCCGCTCAAGGGTCTCAAGCCCGAGGTACTGCTGCAATTTCATGTGGCCGGCGTGCTGCTCAACGAGCGCCTGATGGAAGGCCCCGCACTTTCGCAGGCGCTGTCCGACCTGTTGGCCGGCATGGCGGAACGTACGCGTCGCCCCATCCGTTTTCTGGAGCCCGATGTGACCCGCCCGTCGCCGCTGGAGCGCAATTCCCGTCCAGGTGACTGCGACAGGCCGTCGATTGCAAATTCAGGCTGAAACCATTCAGTCGAAGCGGTAGCTGGCGCGCACGACCTGTCCGACACGCAGCAGGTGGTCCTCGCCGTCGAGCCGGATCAGGTTCATGCCGAAACTCAGGGCGCCGTCCAGACGCGGGTCCTGGCGGTAGGTCTGCAGCATGTCGCTGACCTCGGGGCTGCTGATGGCCGTGGCCGGATCAATGTTGGGAATCGGGCAACGCGCGCAGGGCTTGACCGGCTTGAGCCGGGCCACACCCTGCTCGGTGCTGACCTGCAGCTCATCGAGCCGGTCCTCGTCGTGGGCGGCCAGGGCGTCGGCGGCCGGACCGGGGGCGGGGCCCAGCACGAGGTTGGGGCGGAAACGTTCCATGCCGACGGGCGCGTTGCCGGCCGCCTGCAGCCTCTCATTGAGCCCGGCCAGCGAGGCCTCGCTGAGCACCAGCAAGGGGTAGCCGTCACTGAACTGGTTGAGCGCTTCCACGCCACCGGTCCAGCGCGCGCTGGACAACCGCTTGTGCGCGGGATCGAAACGCACCAGGCGGAGCTTCGCACCCAGGAAATCGCTGAACCACTGGGCGGCCACGGCGCCCATGTCGTAGGCCTGCACCTCGTCGTTCCAGACCTTGACCCGCACCGGTTCCTGCACCTGGTCCAGCGCGATGTGCAAGGCCAGCATGCCGGGCGCGCGCAGCACCATGTCCTGGGTCTTGAGCTGCGGCCGGATCAGCGCCATGCGCGGCAATTCGCGTTGCGTCACGAATTCTCCGTGCTCATCGACGACCATCCAGGCGCGGTCGAACTCCAGCCCGGTCTCCGTCAGGATGGCCTCCCGGACCTGCACACCGGCGCAGGATTTGACCGGATACACCCACAGGGCGCTGATCAGCGCGTTGACATCGGTCGGCGCCGTGCCGGCTGTTTCGCTCATTGATTCACTCACTTGGACCTGTCCTCCAGAAAATTGACTTCCGTCCCCACAAGTGTGCGATTTTGCACCGCCTTCTAAAATGGGCCATGTCCAAACCCTTTGATGTCTGTATCCGCGGCGGCGGCGTGGTCGGCCGCACCCTGGCCCTGCTGCTGGCGCGCGAACGCCTGCGGGTGGCGCTGGTCGCCCGCCCTGCACCGGACAGCCCGGCCGCGCCGCCTGTGCAGGACGTGCGTGCCTACGCGCTGAACAGCGCCTCGCGGCAGCTGCTGGAATCGCTGCGGGCCTGGCCCGAGGCGCCCGCGGCCACGGCGGTGAAGGACATGCAGGTCTGGGGTGACGACGGCGGTCACCTCGAATTCAGCGCCGGCGGCGGCACGCCCCTGGCCTGGATCGTCGACGTGCCCGCGCTGGAGCAGCAACTGGCCGAAGCCGTGCGTTACCAGCCGCAGATAGAAACCGTGCCGGCGCCGGTGGCGGCCGCACTCAGCGTGGTGTGCGAAGGCAAGGCCAGCAGCAGCCGCAACGACTTCGGCGCCGCCTGGACCGTCAAGCCCTACCCCCAAAAAGCCCTTGCCGCGCGGCTGCAGAGCGACCAGCCGCACCACGGCCTGGCGCGGCAGTGGTTCAGCCAGGGCGAGGTGTTGGCGCTGTTGCCGATGGACGGCGATCACGGGAACTCTCTGGCGCTGGTGTGGTCTGTCCCTGTGGAACGTGCGGCCGCACTGGAAAAAATGTCAGCTGAAGAATTTTCAGCGGCCCTGCAACTGGCCTGCGGCGCGGAAGCCGGCCGCCTGACGCTGGCCAGTGGCCGCTCGAGTTGGCCGTTGGCGCTGGCCACGGCCGACCGCTGGGTCGGGCCGGGCTGGGCCCTGGCGGGTGATGCCGCCCACACCGTGCATCCGCTGGCCGGCCAGGGCCTGAACCTCGGGCTGGGCGATGCCGCGGAGCTGGCTGCGGTGTTGCATGCGCGCGAGTACTGGCGAGGACTGGGTGACGAGAAATTACTGCGTCGCTACGAGCGGGCGCGCAAGGCCGACGTCGCGGCCATGGGCGCGGTGACAGACGGCCTGCACAGCCTGTTTGCGCAGACCGATGTGCGCTGGCAGGCCCTGCGCAACTGGGGCATGACGGGTTTTGCGAAAAGCGGGCCGTTCAAGCAATGGGTGACGCGGCAGGCGATGGGTCAGGGTTAACAAGATGCACCAAAGAAACGGAAAAACACGATGACATTGTTCAGAAACCTCGCCGCATGCGGCCTGCTCGCCCTGGGACTGGGCGCCGCTGTGGCGCAGGAGGCCGCGATCCGCAAGAACCTGGCCGAACGCCTGCCCAGCCTGCCGCCCATCGAGGAAGTCGGCAAGGCGCCCATGAACGGCCTCTACGAAATCCGCGTCAGCGGCAACGAGATCTTCTACACCGATGCCGAAGGCAATTTCCTGATCCAGGGCAACCTGATCGACACCAGGCAGCGGCGCAACCTGACCGAGGAACGCATCGACAAGCTCAATGCGGTGGCCTTCGACGCGCTGCCTCTGAAGGACGCCTTCACCATCGTGCGCGGCAATGGCAAGCGCAAGCTGGCCGTGTTCGAAGACCCGAACTGCGGCTACTGCAAGCGCTTTGAGCGCGACATGCAGAAGGTCAGCGACGTGACGGTCTACATGTTCCTCTACCCCATCCTCGGCGCGGACTCCGCGGACAAGTCCAGAAACATCTGGTGCGCCAGGGACCAGGGCAAGGCCTGGCAGGACCTGATGCTGCGCGACCGGGCCGTGACCCCGGCCAGTTGCGATAGCAGCGCGCTGGCGCGCAACATCGAGTTCGGCCGGAAACACCGCATCACCGGCACCCCCACCCTGATTTTTGCCGACGGCACGCGAGTCCCGGGCGCCATCAGCGCGCAACAGGTCGAAAAACACCTCAGCGAGGCCAAGGTCCAGTAATCCGGGCAAGCACCCCTGACCAGGCGTCAAAAGTGCTTCCAGCCCATGATTGGCGGGCGTAAGCCGCTCCTCTTCTGATAGCAACCCGGGGGCCGCCTGTTGTCGGCTATTCTTGATTCATGGCAAAACCACGCGCTCCTGCTTCCCCGCCGCCGATGTCCGCGGCCCTCGGCTTGACCCACCACATTGAAATCGCCGATGTCCACGCCCACCTGTTTCGCGTCACGCTGACGATTCCGCGGCCCGACGCGCTGCAGCGGCTCAGCCTGCCGGTGTGGATCCCGGGCAGCTACCTGGTGCGCGAGTTCTCCAAAAACCTGCAGGGCCTGCGCGCCCGGCAGGCGGCACGGGCGCTGCCGGCAGCGCAGTTGCGGCAGCTGAACAAATGCAGCTGGGAAGTCCGCTGCAACCCGGACAAACCGCTGCAGCTGGTTTACGAGGTGTACGCCAACGACAACTCGGTGCGCACCGCCTGCCTCGACGCGCGGCGCGGGTTTTTCAACTGCAGTTCGCTGTGCCTGCGTGTCGACGGCCAGACCGAAGCGCCGCAACGGCTCGAGATTGTTGCCTCCGGCGCCACGGCCGGCTGGTCGGTGGCCACCGGCCTGGCGCCGGTAAAAATCAACAAACAGGGTTTCGGCAGCTACCTGGCCGCGGACTATGACGAACTGGCGGACTGCCCGGTCGAAATGGGGCCCTTCTGGAGCGGCAACTTCAGCGCCTGCGGCGTGCCGCACCGCTTTGTGGTGGCCGGCGCTGCTCCCGGGTTCGACGGTGCACGTTTGCTGGCGGACACCCGGAAAATCTGCGAGACCCAGATCCGTTTCTGGCACGGCAAGCGCAAACCGCCCTACAAAGGCTACCTGTTCATGCTCAACGCGGTGGACGACGGTTACGGCGGGCTGGAGCACCGCAATTCCACCGCATTGATCTGCAACCGCAAGGACCTGCCGCGGCTGGGCGAGAGCAAGCCGCCCGAGGGCTACACCACGCTGCGCGGACTGATCAGCCATGAGTATTTCCACACCTGGAACGTCAAGCGGCTGCGGCCGGCTGAATTCGCCAGCTACGACTACGGCACCGAAAATTACACGCAGCTGCTGTGGTTCTTCGAAGGTTTTACCAGCTACTACGATGACCTGATGCTGCGCCGCGCAGGCCTGCTCGACGACGCGGCTTACCTGCGCCTGCTCAACAAAACCATCAACCAGGTGATGCAGACGCCGGGGCGGCTGGTGCAGTCGGTGGCGCAGGCCAGCTTCGATGCCTGGGTCAAGTACTACCGGCAGGACGAAAACACGCCCAACGCCACCGTCAGCTACTACACCAAGGGCGCGCTGGTGGCCCTGTGTTTCGACCTGGGCCTGCGCAGCGAAAGCGGTGCCGGCGGGCCGGCGAACCTGGACGCGGTGATGCGCAGCTTGTGGCTGCGCTGCAAGGCTGGCCCCATGAGCGAAGCGGATTTTGCCGCCGCGCTGGAGGAAGTGAGCGGGCGCTCCTGGGCGGCAGAAATCGCCGCCTGGGTGCACGGCACCGGCGAGTTGCCGCTGGAAGATCTGCTCAAGCGCCACGGTGTGGGCGTGTTGCAGGAGCCCGCGCAACTGGCTCAGGCGCTGGGATTGCGGGTGCAGGAAAACGGCAACGTCCTGATCAAGACCGTGCTGCGCGGCGGCGCCGCCGAACGCGCCGGTTTTGCGGCCGGCGACGAATGGCTGGGCGTCGAAACCATCGCCGGCGGCACAAAAAAAACCACGGTCAGCGGCTGGCGCCTCGGCAAGCTGGAGGATCTCACGCTGTACGCCGGCAAGCATAAAACCATGCAGGCGCTGGTGGCGCGCGACAAACAGCTGCTGCGCCTGCAGCTCTCGCTGCCACCGGAAGTCACCACCTGGCGGCTGGTACTGCGTGACGCGGCACTGGCCGGGCGCTGGTTGTCTGAGCCTGCCTGAGGAAGCGCCGGGGCTGGACCGCCGGCTGGCGGTGGTCTAGAATGACCTTGCTCCGGGGTGCAGCCCGACCATGGTGGTCGGGCAGCTGAGATGGCCAACCCAAACCCGTGAACTTGAATCGGTTCGTACCGACGTAAGAAGAGCTGACTGCCACCGATTTCCGGCTGACCAGTCAACAACCAACACCACAGCGCTGGTGCTGGCCACACCTTCGGAGCATTTTGTGTCTATCGACACGTGAAGGATGCTCCGATGAATGCGCCCGACAAATTCGCCCAGTTGCTGTCCCTGACCCGTGAGCCGTTTCCGGCCTCACGCAAGATTTACATCCCCGGCCAGCTCCACCCTGGCCTGCGGGTGCCCATGCGCGAAGTCAGCCTGAGCAACGGTGAATCCGCCACGCTCTACGACACCTCGGGCCCCTACACCGACCCGACCGCCGACATCGATGTGCGCCGCGGGCTCGAGGCCTTGCGCACCCCCTGGATTGAGGCGCGCGGCGACACAGAAATTTATACCGGCCGCGCCGCGCAGGCTGTCGACGACGGCACGCGTCGGGAGGATCGCACCGATCCTGCTGATCCTGAAGTTCAGCGCATCACCGCCCTGCGTGCCCAGGCCGCCGGCCTGCAGCGCACACCGCGCCGCGCCAAGGCCGGCGCCAACGTCACCCAGATGCACTATGCGCGCCGCGGCATCATCACGCCCGAGATGGAGTACGTCGCGCTGCGCGAAAACACGAAACGCGAATGGATGGCCGAATATCTGGGTGACGCCGAACGCGCCGCCCGCGTGCGCGGCAATCCCATGGGTGCGCAACTGCCGGAATGGGTCACGCCCGAATTTGTGCGTGACGAGGTGGCGCGCGGCCGCGCCATCATCCCGGCCAACATCAACCACCCCGAAGTCGAGCCCATGATCATCGGCCGCAATTTCCTGGTCAAGATCAACGCCAACATCGGCAACTCGGCCGTGACCTCGAGCATCGAGGAAGAGGTCGAAAAACTGGTCTGGGCCATCCGCTGGGGCGCCGACAACGTGATGGACCTGTCCACCGGAAAAAACATCCACACCACGCGCGACTGGATCATCCGCAACTCGCCGGTGCCCATAGGCACGGTGCCGATTTACCAGGCGCTCGAAAAGGTCGGCGGTGTGGCCGAAGACCTGAGCTGGGAGATCTACCGCGACACCCTGATCGAACAGGCCGAGCAGGGTGTGGACTACTTCACCATCCACGCCGGTGTGCGCCTGCCTTTCATCCCGATGACGGCGAATCGCCGCACCGGCATCGTCTCGCGCGGCGGTTCCATCCTGGCCAAGTGGTGCATGGCGCACCACCGTGAAAACTTTTTGTACAAGCACTTCGAGGAGATTTGCGAGATCATGAAGGCCTACGACGTGAGTTTTTCACTCGGTGACGGCCTGCGCCCCGGCTCGGGGGCCGACGCCAACGACGAGGCGCAATTCGCCGAACTGCGCACCCTGGGTGAACTGACAAAAATCGCCTGGAAGCACGACGTGCAGACCATGATCGAAGGCCCCGGCCATGTGCCCATGCACATGATCCAGGCCAACATGGACGAGCAGCTCAAGCACTGCCACGAGGCGCCCTTCTACACCCTGGGTCCGCTGACCATCGACATCGCGCCGGGCTACGACCACATCTCCAGCGCCATAGGCGCGGCCATGATCGGCTGGTTCGGCACCGCCATGTTGTGTTACGTCACGCCCAAGGAACACCTGGGCCTGCCCGACCGCAACGACGTGAAGCAGGGCATTCTTGCCTACAAGATCGCCGCACACGCGGCCGACGTGGCCAAGGGCCACCCGGCCTCCCGCGCGCGCGACGAAGCGCTGTCCAAAGCGCGCTTCGAGTTCCGCTGGCATGACCAGTTCAACCTGTCGCTGGACCCCGACACCGCGCGCGAATTCCACGACGAAACCCTGCCCAAGGAAGTCAGCAAGGTGGCGCACTTCTGCTCCATGTGCGGGCCGAAATTCTGCTCGATGAAAATCAGCCAGGAAGTGCGCGAGTTTGCGGCGCGGCAGGGCCTGGACGAGGCAGCGGCGCTGGCGCAGGGAATGCAGGCAAAATCGGCCGAGTTCCGCGACCGCGGCAGCGACCTCTACATCCCCATCGAGAAACTCTGAACCCACGCTAACAAGGGCGGACACATCCATGCACATCGGTATCGCAGGCGCAGGCCTGCTGGGGCGGCTGCTGGCTTTCGAGCTGGCCAGGACCGGCCATTCGGTCGAGGTTTTTGACCCGGCGCCCGGACCGCAGGCGCCTGGCGCCGGCGTGTATGCCGCCGGGTGGACGGCGGCCGGCATGCTCAGCCCCACGGCCGAGCTGGAGTCGGCCGATGAAAATGTCTTCACGCTCGGCCTGCGTTCGCTGGCCTTGTGGCCGGGCATCGTGGCTGCGCTGGGCCAGCCGGTCGAGCTGCACCAGCGCGGCAGCCTGCTGGTGGCGCACCGCGGCGACGAAGGCGCGGCACGCCGCGTGGTGGAGCTGTTGCAGCACAAGGCGCCGGCCGGGCACGCGCCGCAGGCCCTCGATGCGGCGTCACTGCGCGAGATCGAACCCGTCATCCACGGCGCGCTCCAGGCCTGGCTGCTGCCGCACGAAGGGCAGATCCACAGCGTGCAGGCCATGGCGGCGCTGGCCCATGCGGCCGCTGCGGCCGGCGCCCGCTTTCACTGGGGCCTCACGGTGCAGCGCCTGCAGGCCGGTGAAATCCACACGCCGCAGGAAACTAGGAAGTTCGACTGCGTGTTCGACGTGCGCGGGACCGGCGCGCGGCCCGCGCCGGCAGACCGCAGGCCGCATGACGGCTTCACACCGGGGGTGCGCGGCGTGCGCGGTGAAATTTTCTGGCTGCACGCCCCGGGCGTGCGACTGCAGCGGCCGGTGCGCCTGCTGCACCCGCGCCACCGCGTGTACATCGTGCCGCGCGAAGGTGATCACATCGTGGTCGGCGCCAGCGAGATCGAGAGCGAAGACCGCTCACCGGTCTCGCTGCGCAGCACGGTCGAGCTGCTGGCCGCCGCGCACAGCATCATTCCCGAACTGGCCGAGGCACGCGTGATTCATTCCGAAACCAATTTGCGCCCCGCCCTGCCCGATAATCTGCCACGCGTGGAGCAAGGCGCGGGCCTGGTTCGCATCAACGGCCTGTTCCGCCACGGCTGGCTGATTGCACCGGCGCTGGTTGAACAAGCGCTCAAGGACCTGGCATGAAACCCATCACCATCACCCTCAACGGCGAGGCCCGGCAGTTGCCGCCCGGCAGCACGCTGGCCGACGCGCTGGCGGAAAGCGGCCAGCCGGCAGCCTCATTTGCCAGCGCCGTCAACGGCGAATTTGTGGCGCGCGACGCGCGCGCCAGCACCGTACTTTCGGACGGCGACGCCGTCTTCACCTTTCAAGCCATCACCGGAGGCTAGACAATGACAACCCCCACGCTCTCTTCGTTCGCTGCCCCCCGTGGGGGCGCTCAGGGCCCTTCGGGCGGCCGTGCGGGCACTGATATGACTTTCTCCATCGCAGATACAGAACTCACAAGCCGCTTCTTCCTGGGCACTGCCAGCTACCCTTCGCCGCAGGTTTTGCAGGAGGCGATTGCCGCCTCCGGCGCCGAAGTGGTCACGGTCGGGCTCAAGCGCCAGATGGCGGCCGGCGGCGCCGGCACGCAAAACGACTTCTACCAGATGATCCGCGACAGCGGTGCGCGCCTGCTGCCCAACACCGCCGGCTGCCGCAGCGCGCGCGAGGCGGTCACGCTGTCGCAGATGGCGCGCGAGCTGTTCGGCACGAACTGGATCAAGCTCGAGGTGGTCGGTGACGAACACACGCTGCAACCCGACCCCTTCGAGCTGATCACGGCGGCCACCGAGCTGGTGCGCGAGGGCTTCGAGGTCTTTCCCTACTGCACCGACGACCTGGTCAGCTGCCAGCGCCTGCTCGATGCCGGCTGCCGCATCCTGATGCCCTGGGGCGCGCCGATCGGCTCGGGCCAGGGCCTCATCAACCCTTATGCGCTGCGCACCCTGCGCGCGCGCCTGCCCGGTGTGCCGCTGATCGTGGACGCAGGCATCGGCTCACCCGCCGACGCGGTGCAGGCCATGGAACTCGGTTACGACGCTGTGCTGCTCAACTCGGCCGTGGCCCACGCGCGCGACCCGGTACAGATGGCGCGCGCCTTCAAACTCGGCATCGAGTCCGGACGCCTGGCGTACGAAGCCGGCATCATGGCGCAGCAGGACATGGCAGTGGCATCCACACCGGTGACCGGCCGGCCTTTTGTGTTGTGAGCGCCGCCATGAAACCCACGGTCTGGACCTTTGCTGCCAACGCAATGGACATACAGCGAAGCCTCGCACAAACCGGCGCGTCGCCGGAGCCGGCCCTGCTCTGCCTGAACCGCAAGGAAGCCGCCACACTGCTGGATTTACCAGCACTCGACGAACCCGCGGCCGTGATGCAAGCCGCCGCGTCTTTGCGCAGCACCCTGCGTACAGCTGTGGTGATCACCGGCGAGGACAGCAAGTATGCCGACACGCCGCAGGCCAGCGGCTGGCTGACCCGCCCCGCGCTGCACCGTACGCGTCCCGGGACGGACGCGGTATTTGCCGAGGCTGCCGCGCAAGCACTGGCCAGGGGCTTTGTCGCCATGGAAGCCATCGTCATCGCCTGCATGGTCACCCAGGACGCATTGAGCCAGGACGCCGGAGCGACACCGCTACCAGCGCGTCCGGACTTTGCGCAGCGTATTGACAATTTGCCGCATTTCAGCCTGCCGCAGCCCGCCAGCGTCAGCGGTTTTGCAGCGCTCAGCACGCCCGACATGGGCCTGTACGCGGTGGTCGACAGCGCCGCCTGGGTCGCCCGCGTCGTGGCCGCAGGTGTGCGCACGGTGCAGCTCAGAATCAAGGATGCAGAAGGCGCTGAACACCGCGATTTTGTACGCGGGCAGATTCGCGAAAGCATACGTTCCGCCACAGCCGCAGGCGCCCAGTTGTTCATCAACGACCACTGGCAGCTCGCCATTGAGGAGGGTGCTTACGGTGTGCACCTGGGCCAGGAGGATTTGCACATCGCTGACCTGGCCGCGATCAAACAAGCCGGCCTGCGGCTGGGCATCAGCACCCACGCCTACTGGGAAGTCTGCCGCGCCTGGGCGCTGCAGCCGAGTTACATCGCCTGCGGGCCCATCCACCCGACACAAGCCAAGGCCATGCCCTGGATACCGCAGGGCAACGCCAACCTGGCCTACTGGTGCAAGCTTCTGCCGCTGCCGGTGGTCGGCATTGCCGGCATGGACGTGGCACGCACGCAGCAAGCCGCAGCCTGCGGCGCCGACGGCGTGGCACTGATCAGCGCCATCACGGCAGCGCCCTCGCCGGAAGCGGCCATCCTTGATTTGCAGCAGGCCCTGCAGCGCGGCCGAAGCGGGCCTGCTGTCGACGCACCACCGCTTCCCCGGCCGACCCTGGCCGCCGCCTGAAGGAGATCTCATGAGCGCCGCACCCGCCAGCCCTTACGGCACACTGCCCGCCGCGCCGCCGGCCGCCACGCGCAAACCCGTGAGCCTGCCGCGCCTGCGCGAGATGCATGCGCAGGGCGAAAAAATCACCATGCTGACCGCCTACGACGCGACCTTTGCCGCGGTCGCCGACGCCGCGGGCGTCGAATGCATCCTGGTCGGCGATTCGCTGGGCATGGTTTGCCAGGGCCTGGGCAGCACGGTGGGTGTGACGCTGGAAGCCATGCGCCACCACACCGACTGTGTCGCGCGCGGCCTGCGGCGCGCCCAGGCCACCGCCTGGCTGATCGCCGACCTGCCCTTCGGCAGTTACCACGAGTCCCGCGAGCAGGCGCTGCGCAGCGCCACCGTGCTGATGCAGGCCGGCGCCCACATGGTCAAGCTCGAAGGCGGCGGCTGGACCACCGACACCGTGTATTTCCTGGTCGAACGCGGCATCCCGGTCTGCGCCCACCTGGGCCTGACGCCGCAGACCGTGCATGCGCTGGGCGGCTACCGGGTTCAGGGCCGGGGCGAGGAAGCCGCCGCCACCCTGCGCAGCCAGGCGCACGCGCTGCAGGACGCCGGCGCGGCCATGCTGGTGCTGGAGATGGTGCCGGCGGCCCTCTCCGCAGCGCTGACGGCGGAACTCACGCACTGCGCGACCATAGGCATAGGCGCCGGCGCCGGCGCCGCCGGCCAGGTGCTGGTCCTGCACGACATGCTGGGCATGAACCTGGGCAAGATGCCGAAGTTCGTCCACAACTTCATGGCCGAGGCGCACAGCGTGCAGGGCGCGATGCAGGCTTATGTGCGTGCTGTCAAAGACGGCAGCTTTCCGGTCGATGCACTGCATGCCTGGTAGAAATATGGCCCCCACGTTCGCTCACTGCGTGTAGCTCTCTGCCCCCCGAGGGGGCGCATTTTTTCCTTGGGGCGGCCCGGCGGAAAAAACCTGGCCCCCACGCTTGTCGCTTGTATAGTCGCCCCTTTTGAACACCAGCTTTGCACCGCATGAACATCGTCCACAGCATCACCGACCTGCGCGCCGCGCTGGCAGCTTTCCACTGCCCGGCCTTTGTGGCCACCATGGGCAACCTGCACGACGGCCATATCGCGCTGGTGGACAAGGCCAAACCGCTGGGCGACGTGACCGTGGCCAGCATCTTCGTGAATCGCCTGCAGTTCGCGCCGCACGAAGACTTCGACAGCTACCCGCGCACCTGGGAGGCCGACTGCGAGCGGCTGCGTGCCGCCGGCTGCGATGTGCTGTTTGCGCCGCGCGAGACCGACCTCTACCCGGAGCCACAGACCTACAAGGTGCACCCGCCGGCCGAACTCGCCGACATCCTCGAGGGCCAGTTCAGGCCCGGATTTTTTGTCGGCGTCAGCACCGTGGTGATGAAGCTGTTTTCCAGCGTTTTCGCCGGCAAGCCGGCCGGCTTCGCGATGTTCGGCAAGAAGGACTACCAGCAACTGATGATCGTGCGGCGCATGGTGCAGCAGTTCGCGCTGCCGATTGAGATCGTGCCCGGCGACACGCTGCGCGCAGCCGACGGGCTGGCGCTGTCTTCACGCAACGGCTACCTGAGCACGACCGAGCGCAGCGAAGCGGTGTATCTGTCGCGCGCGCTGCAGGCGCTGGGCCAGGCGGTGAAGGCGCAAGGCCTGGCACAACGCGACGTGCTGGAGGAAGAAGCCATGTTGGCGCTGGCGGCACGCGGCTGGAAGCCCGACTACCTGAGCGTGCGCCGCCGTTCGGATCTGCTGCCCCCCGGTGTGGACGACACTTCCGCGCCGCTGGTGGTACTGGGCGCCGCCAAACTGGGCAACACCCGACTGATCGACAACCTCGAGATCTGACAGCCCGCCCCGGGTTTTGGCATCAAACAGGGCTGTCGCCATTATTCCACGGGCGTATGCAGCTATCTATTCAGGAGCAGACGGGTCCGGCTGTGATTCGTCAGGCGCAGAAGCCTGACCCCGCTGCGCACCCAGCCAATGCCAGCCTTTCCAGGCCAGCCAGGCAGCGCCGGCCGCCAGCATGCCGTACCGGATGGCCGGCCGGCGTGCACCCGCCAGCGCCAGTGACAGCAGCGGGCTGAGCAGGGGCGCGCGTTTGAGCAGCAGCAGGGCCAGCGGCAGGCCCTTGCCAATGGCCAGGCCCGGGGCCGCCTTGCCGAACAGCGTCGCCGACTGGCGCACCGCGCCGACAGTCTGGACCAGTTCGGCACGTTCGGTGGCCGAGCGCAACAGCAGCGCCTGTTTTCTCAGCACCCGCTGGCCGGCGGCATCAGTCATGGCGGTCCTTCACGGTGACCGGGGTGGGGCCGGATGCGGCCTGCAGCGCCTCGCGGTCGCGCGCCATTTCAGCCAGGGTGGCTTGCAGGAAAGGCGGCCGGGTCGCCAGCATGCGCCGAACCCGCCACACCAACCATCCCGCCAGACCCAGGTAGACGATGGCAAAACCAGCCATGACCACCACCCGCTGGCCGGCATCCACGGCCAGCACCACGGTGAAGGTCAGCACCAGCAGGCCCATCAAACCAAACACCAGCAGGCCCAGCAGGCTCAGCAGCAAGCCGACCAGGCGCTGCAGCTCTTCCTCGAGTTCGACGCCGGCCAGCGCCAGCCGCGTGTGCGCCATCGCCAGCGCGGTCAGTGCAAGCTGGCGCAGGGAGGCGAGCAGGCGCGGCGGCGCGCCGGTTTCTGGCGGGTTCATGCGGCAAGGCCCCGGGGGTCGGGAACTACTTGCGGTTGACCAGCAGGCCGATCAGGAAGCCCGCTGCCGCCGCGACGCCGACGGCCTTCCAGGGGTTGGCGTGCACATACTCGTCGGTGACCTTGGCGGCTTCCTTGCCCTTGAGCAGCGCCGCTTCCTGCAGGCCGGTGAGCTTTTCGGTGGCGAGCTTGAGTTTGCCCGCAGCCTTCTCGCGCAGGGCGACGGCGGTTTCGCCGGTGGCGGCGGTGGCAGCCTTGAGCAGGTCTTCCACGTCGGCGAGGACGACCTTCATGTCGGTGATCAGTTTTTCTTTGCTGGTGTTTTCCATGGCGGGCTCCCAAAGGCGGTTGAAAAAAGGTCGGCGACGGGCACGGCAGCCAGGCGCAGCATGCTCAAGAACAGTTTAGTCCAGCAGCAAAGCCGCAGCGCAGGGCAAGGCCGAATTTCTTCATGCGGCTTGATTCGCCGCAATAATGCGGGCTCCTCCCCTTCACGCCCTGACCGGCACCGCTGCCATGGACCCCAGCCTCCTGACTCCCCTGTTCACCCTGCTCGGCACCCTGGTCGGCGGCCTGGTGACGTTCGCCGTGAATCGCCAGCAATTCCGGCACCAGTTGCAGGCCCTGCAGCAGCAGTACAAAACCGAATTCATGGCCGAGGAAACCGCGCGGCATTTCCTCAGCCACAAAAGTTTCACCGACCGGTCCTTCGAGGTTCTCAAAAAACACCTCGGCGGTTTCGAGGACGACGAGCTGCGCAAGATCCTGGTGCGGGCCGGAGCGGTCCGGACTTACCGCGAGGATGACAGCGAGTGGTGGTACCTGCTCTCGCGCATGGGCGAGAGGATTGAGAAGATGCAGCAGCGGGCTTGAGCCGAGCAATCCGCGCATCTTATGGCGCATCACGCTGCCGCTGTAGTGTGCTCCAGACGGTAGGTCTGACTCCCCACTCCCTCCCCTAGCCCCTCCCTCGCCCCGCTGGGCGATGGAGGGGGACCTCATGTGGCCGCGTGCGCTGCACTCGCGTGCACGCATGACCGTTCGTTGGGATTCCCGCAGAAGAAGCGCTGCGCGCTTCTTCTGCTCCGGATTTTTGTCCCCGCATTAGTTTCTCCCCCACCCGTCGGGCTGGGCCGAGGAGCGCAGCAAAAAATGGATCAGGGCGAGCGATTGTCTGAGCCGAAGGCGAGTTCGAGCTCGACCCCATTTTTTGCGAGCACCGCAGGTTGCCCGCAGCGAAGCGGAGGGACCCAGACCATCGGGTCGCCTTCTCTTTGCTTACTTTCTCTTGGCGACGCAAGAGAAAGTGAGACGCCCGCCGGGGCGAGACCCGGCTAGTTGGCAAACTTCAAGGCAGGAGGAAAACGGAGATGGATCCCGTATCAAGTCCGGGATGACAACGCACAGAACAATTGCTATGAATTCAGTAGCTGCTCACGCCCGCAGGGAAAGGGCTGCAGCCCAAAATCGCCCTCAACCCTTGCCCCAGCCGGGCACGAGGCCAGCTAGCGCAGTTCGGCCGCCGGATCGCGCCCCATCAGCAGTGCGACGGCTTCGGCCGGCTGGATCTGCCCGTCCAGCAGCGCCACGACGGCTTCCGAGATCGGCATCTCCACCCCCAGGCCCTGGGCGCGCTGCACCACCGTGCGGGCGCAGTACACGCCCTCGGCGACATGGCCCAGCGATTGCACCGCCTGCGCCAGGGACTGGCCTTTCGCGAGCAGCAGCCCGACTTGGCGGTTGCGGCTCAGGTCGCCGGTGGCGGTCAGCACCAGGTCGCCCAGGCCCGACAGGCCGGTGAAGGTTTCAGCGCGCGCGCCCAGTGCCAGGCCCAGCCGCGTCATCTCGGCCAGGCCGCGCGTGATCAGCGCGGCGCGGGCGTTGAGCCCCAGGCTCAGGCCGTCGCACAGGCCGGTCGCGATCGCCAGCACATTCTTGACCGCGCCGCCGACCTCGACCCCGATGATGTCGTCGTTGGCGTAGACCCGCAGCGCCGGGCCGTGAAAGGCCGCCACCAGCGCATCGCGCACTTCGGGATGTTCGCTGGCCGCCACCAGCGCGGTCGGCTGGCCGCGCGCGACCTCCTGCGCAAAACTCGGGCCACTGAGCGCACCCGCTCTCAAATTGATAGCTGCCTGCGCGCGTATTTCGTGGGCCAGCAGCCCAAACGGCGTGGAATCCGGGAAGGGCCCGGCGAGCGGCGCTTCAAACCCCTTGCAGAGCCAGGCGACCGGAACGCTGGCGTGCTGCAGGCGCTGCAACATGCCGCGCAGGCCGGCGATCGGGGTGGCGATGACGATCAGCTCCTGCCCGGCCAGCACGGCAGCCAGCGAGGCATCGCTACCGCCGGCCAGCAGCAGCGCGGGCGGCAGCGCCATGCCCGGCAGGTAGCGGGTGTTGACCCGCTGCGCCTGCAGGTCGGCCAGTTGCGCCGGATCACGCGCCCACAGGCTGACCTGGTGGCGTGGCGCGGCGGAAGAGGCTGACGCCGCCCGGGCGGCGCTGATCGCCAGGGCGGTGCCCCAGGCACCGGCGCCGAGAACGGCAATTTTCATGGCGGGCGGGAAGCGGCGGCGCCGGGATCAGACGATGATTTGCGGGGTTTCCTGCGCTGCCGAGGCGGCGGCGGCCTGCTGCTGCTCGAACATGGCCTGGAAATTGATCTCGGCCAGGTTCACAGGCGGGAAGCCGCCGCGCTGGATCACGTCGGCCACATTGCCGCGCAGGTAGGGATACACGATCTGCGGGCAGGCGATGCCCAGCACCGCGTTGAGCTGCTCCGGCGGCATGTTGCGGATTTCAAAAATGCCGGCCTGCTTGGCCTCGACCAGAAACACGGTCTTGTCCTCGATCTTGGTGTGCACGGTAGCGGTCACGCTGACTTCGTACAAGCCGTCGGTGATCGGCAGGGCGTCGACGCCGAGCTGGATGTCGACCGCTGGCTGCTCCTGGTTCAGCAGGATTTCCGGGGAATTGGGCTGCTCCAGCGAGATGTCCTTGAGGTAGACGCGCTGGATCTGGAACACGGGGTCAAGGTTGGCTTCGGCCATGGTGGATCTTTCGGAAAGGCGTGAAAAAAATAAAACCTGCGGCGCGCGCCGCAGGCACGGCCCATTATCTCAGGAGCGCCCGGCGCACCGGCACCGTTGCAGGGCCGGCTCAGCTGTTGAGCAGCGGCAGCAGGCCACCCTGGCCGTCCAGCGCCACCAGGTCGTCGCAGCCGCCGACATGGGTGTCGCCGATGAAAATCTGCGGCACCGTGCGGCGTCCGGTGATCTCCATCATCTTCTGGCGCTCGGCCGGCTGCATGTCCACGCGGATTTCCTCGATCGCCTCGACCCCACGCTGCTTGAGCAATTGCTTGGCGTGAATGCAGTAAGGACAGCTGGCGGTCAGGTAGATCTTGACGTTTTGCATGGGTATCTTTCTCCGGTCGGGTTCAGGGTGGCAGCCCGCGAATCAGGCCTTCTCGAGAGGCAGGTTAGCCTCTTTCCAGGATTTCAGCCCGCCAGCCAGGCATTGGGCCTGCTCGTAGCCGAGTTTTTTGGCCATGGCCAGCGCCCGGTTGGCGCGGGCACCGCTGGGACACACCAGGATCAGCGGCAGGGCCTTGTTCTTGACGGTCGCGGGCAGTTTTTCCTCGAGCTGGCTCAGGGGAATGTTCTTCGCGCCGACCACGTGGCCGCCGGCAAACTCCTCCACTTCGCTGACATCGATCACCACGGCCTTGTCGCGGTTGATCAACTGCACGGCCCCGGTGGCGCTGAGCGATCCGGCCGCCATGCCGCTGGAAATCAGGGGCCACACCAGCATGCCGCCGGATGCCAGCGCAATGCCGATCAGCATCCAGTTATCGATGAGAAATTTCACTTTGAGTCCTTCAGGGTTTTGCGGTTAATTGCTGATTTTAGAATGCAGGGGTGAACACGGCTGCGCACACCCCGCCGCCCACCCGGTTTTACGCCCCCCACCCACTCCCCATTCCACTCCCTCAACTGCGTCATCCCATGTACAAACTTGTGCTTATCCGCCACGGCGAATCCACCTGGAACCTTGAAAACCGCTTCACTGGCTGGGCCGATGTGGACCTCACGCCCACCGGCGTCGCACAGGCCGTCGCCGCCGGCCGGCTGCTCAAAGCCGAGGGTTACGATTTCGATGTGGCCTACACCAGCGTGCTCAAGCGCGCGACCCGCACGCTCTGGCACACCCTGGATGAAATGGACCGCACCTGGTTGCCGGTGGTGCACAGCTGGCGCCTCAATGAACGGCACTACGGCGCCTTGCAGGGCCTGAACAAGGCCGAGACGGCCAAAAAATACGGTGACGCGCAGGTGCTGGCCTGGCGCCGCAGCTACGACACACCGCCGCCGCCGCTGACGCCCGACGACGAACGCTGGGAAGGCCGGGACCCGCGTTACGCCAGGCTCCAGCCCGGCGAGGCGCCCCTGACCGAGTGCCTGAAAGACACGGTGGCCCGCGTGCTGCCGTTCTGGAACGAGGCCATGGCGCCGGCCATCCGTGCCGGCAAACGCATCGTGGTGGCGGCCCACGGCAATTCCATCCGCGCGCTGGTCAAGTACCTGGACAACATATCCGACCAGGACATCGTGGGCCTGAACATTCCGAACGGCATTCCGCTGGTCTACGAACTCGATGCCGACCTCAAGCCCTTGCGCCACTACTACCTGGGCGACAGCGAGGCGATTGCCAAAGCCGCGGCGGCCGTCGCCGCCCAGGGCAAGGCCTGAATGTCAAGCACGTGTAAAGCAGGCCCGGTTTGAAACATTTCCCGCTCGTGCGACCTATGGCACGGGAACTGCACGCCGGGGCCTTTCTCCAAGGTGTATATTGGTTCAAAATCTGTGGCAACTGTCTTTAATCTAGGCAAACGAAGGTATTTATGGGTCAGAAACTCAAGATTGCAGGCTGGATCTCCATTGGCGCGGTGGCCGGAGCGCTGACCACGGTGCAATTGCAGGCTGTCGCACGCGGCGGGCTGACCCCGTTGCCGCTGGAAGAGCTGCAACAACTCGCTGCCGTGTTCGGCATGGTCAAGACCGACTATGTGGAGCCGGTGGACGAGAAAAAACTGATCTCCGACGCGATTTCCGGCATGGTGGCCAGCCTGGACCCGCACTCGGTGTATTTCGACAAGAAATCCTTCAAGGAATTCCGCGAGGGCACCAGCGGCCGTTTTGTCGGTGTTGGCATCGAAATCGCGCAGGAAGACGGCCTGGTCAAGGTGGTGTCGCCGATCGAGGGCTCCCCGGCCGACCGGGCCGGACTCAAACCCAATGACCTGATCACCAAAATCGACGACACCGCCGTCAAGGGCCTGTCGCTCAACGAAGCCGTCAAGAAAATGCGCGGCGAACCGCGGACCAAGGTGGTCCTGATGATTTTCCGCAAGGATGAGAACCGGACCTTTCCGGTGACCATCACGCGCGAGGAAATCCGTACCCAGTCGGTGCGCAGCAAGGTGGTCGAGCCGGGTTACGCCTGGATCCGCCTGAGCCAGTTCCAGGAACGTACGGTCGAGGACTTCGTCACCAAGCTCGAACAGATCTACAAGCAGGAGCCCAACCTGAAAGGGCTGGTGCTGGATCTGCGCAACGACCCGGGCGGCCTGCTGGACGCAGCCGTGGCGGTGTCGGCCGCCTTCCTGCCGGAAAACGTCACGGTGGTGTCCACCAACGGGCAGTTGCCCGAGAGCAAGTTCACCTACAAGGCGGCGCCCGAGTTCTACCAGCGCCGCAATGCTGCCGACCCGCTCAAGCGCCTGCCCGCCGCCATCAAGACCGTGCCGCTGGTGGTGCTGGTCAACGAAGGCTCGGCATCGGCCAGCGAGATCGTGGCCGGCGCCCTGCAGGATTACAAGCGCGCCACCATCATGGGCAACCAGACCTTCGGCAAGGGCTCGGTGCAGACGGTGCGCCCGCTCGGCCCGGATACCGGCCTGAAGCTCACCACGGCGCGGTACTACACGCCCAGCGGCAAGTCCATCCAGGCCAAGGGCATCGTGCCTGACGTGATGGTTGACGACACCGCCGAAGGCAGCCCGTTTGCCGCCTTGCGCACCCGCGAAGCCGACCTCGAGAAGCATCTGGGCAGCGGCCAGGGCGCGGAAGTCAAGGACCCGGGCCGTGAAAAAGCCCGCGAGGAAGCCCTCAAGCGCCTTGAGGAAGAGTCGAAAAAGAGCCCCGAACAGCGCCGGCCGCCCGAGTTCGGCAGCGACAAGGACTTCCAGCTGGCCCAGGCCCTGAACCAGCTCAAGGGCCGCCCTGTACTGGTCAGCAAGACCATCGTCGAGCGCAAGGAAGAGAAGAAGGAAAACTGAGCTGCCGGACCGCACGCACGCGGGCGTCAAGCCGTCCGCGCGTCGTCCAGCACCTCCGGCGCACGCCCCGGGTCAGCCGCTCCATGAACGACAGCCAGCTGCTGCGCTATTCGCGCCACATCCTGCTCGACGAGATCGGGGTCGAGGGGCAGAACGCCCTGCTGTCCTCGCATGTGCTGATCGTGGGTGCCGGGGGCCTCGGGTCACCGGTGGCGCTGTATCTGGGGAGCGCCGGCGTCGGCCAGATCACCGTGGTGGACCACGACCGTGTCGACACCACCAACCTGCAGCGGCAGATCGCCCACACCCTGTCCCGTGTCGGCCAGTTCAAGGCCGAATCCGTGCGCCAGGCGATTGCCGACATCAATCCGGACGTCCAGGTCAACACCATCACTTTACGCGCCGACGACGCCCTGCTGGACGGCTTGCTGCCCCGGGTGGACCTGGTGCTGGACTGCTGCGACAACTTTGCCACGCGCCAGGCCATCAACCGCGCCTGCGTCAAACACCGCAAACCGCTGGTGTCGGGCGCTGCCATCCGTTTCGATGGCCAGGTGGCGGTCTATGACCCGCGCCAGGCGGATTCGCCCTGTTATGCCTGCGTGTTCCCGCCCTCGGAGGCGGTCGAGGAGGCCTTGTGCGCCACCATGGGCGTGTTTGCACCGCTGGTTGGCATGGTAGGGACGGTCCAGGCCGCGGAAGCCCTCAAGCTGCTCTGCGGCATCGGCCGGCCCCTGACAGGCCGCCTGCTGATGGTCGATGGCCGAAGCATGGACTGGAGCGAAGTGCGCGTACCGCGCCATCCCTCCTGCCCGGTGTGCAGCCCCGCCGCAGACCGTTGGGCTACTTGACGGAGTTGGCCGGAATACGTGCCGCAGCGCGCGGCGCTGCCGCCTGCTGGATCACCTGCCTGCAATCGGCGTCCTGCCCGGGGCCTGTTTCTATGGTCGCAGCCAGCGCCAGCAACGGGTTGAGGACCGCCAGTGCCAGCCCAATGGCGGCGCGGCCGGCCAGCGCGCCCTTGTCGGGCCCTGCGGTCGGCGCCCCGAACGTTCCGCCAATGTTCAGCGGCGAACGCAGGCTCAGGATGCTGGCGTCCTTGGGCGAAGGTTCGAGCCGGATGGCCAGGGTCTCATCGGCCAGACTGATGGTGCCGGCGCCGACGATCACCGTATCGACCGTGTCCAGCACAATCGCCTTGCTGGTCATCAGGCCCTTCTGCACATCAAACGCCGCGGCTGCACAGCGCAGCCGCACATTGCGGTCGCCACGCACCAGGAACTTGATGATCTCGCCGCCGTCCAGGCCCATGTACTCCAGCAGGATGTTGCTCATCTGACCGGAGCCCATCAGGAAGGCCACATTGCCGGAGGAAGATGCCAGCACCTGGGCCGTCGAACTGCCGCTGCCTTTGAGGTCCAACTGGCCGCTGATCCTGCCCAGGCTGCTTTTGGTTTTTTCGATGGTCGGAAACAGGCGGTTCAGTTCAATGGCGCGCGCGTCCAGCCGGGTCTCGATCACCGTCGGCGATACCTTGCTGTTGATCGCCAGCCGTCCTGCCAGTTCGCCGCCGGCCACCCCCAGTTTCAGGGGATCGAGCTGCAGCACACCGTTGTCGAGCTTGATGTCGGCACTCAGGCGGTCCAGCGGCAAGGCCTTCACATGCACGATCTTCGCGGCGCTCCAGGACACATCGGCGTTCATGGCCTTCAGCCGGGCAAAATCCAGCTTCGCGTCGGGCAGCACCCGGCCGGCACGCGCCGGGCGTTGTTTCGGGGTCGTGGTTTTCGCCATCGCCGGCGGCGCATTGTCGGAGGACAGGCCGATGATGGGCCCAAGGTCTTCGAAGTCGAGCAGCCGCGACTGGACCTTGCCCGTCAGCATGGGAACGGGTTTGGTATTGTTGAAGGTGAGCGCACCCGTCAGGTCCGACTTGCCCAGCACCCCGTTGATCCGGCTCACCGCCCAGCTCCGGCCCTGCTTGTCCAGCTGACCGCGCAGCTTGTAGGGCGGCGTGCCCGGCAGCACCACACCGACCAGCTTGTACAAATCCTCCAGGCTGCGGCCTTCGAGTTCGAAGGTGGCGGCGATGCTGCCGACTTCGGAAAGATTGGTCACCGTCCCCTTGGCCTTCAGGCGCGTGGCCCCGGCTGCAGCCGTGATCTCCAGCGGAAATGTCCCCGCCGTATCGGCACTCAGCTGCAGCACGCCGCCTGCCCTGCCTTGCGCCGTGAAAGTCTCGCCTTTCCATTTGCCCTTGGCCTTGTAGGTCAGCGGCAAGCCGGAAGTGGCCTCCGCGGCGAGGGCCACATCGGCGGTGATATCGGCACCCTGGGCACTCGCCAGGTAATTCACGACGCCCTGGTCGATCAGCAGTTGACCGATAGCCGGCACCTTGCTTTCATCGGCGGTGTCCCTGGCCAGTGACCAGGTGCGTTTTCCGTCAGGCTCGATCTGCAAGCCGAGTTCCGGTTTTTTCAGGCTGACCAGCGGCAACTCGATGCGCCCGCTGAGCAGCGGCCATAACCTGATCTGGATTTCTGCGGCCTCCGCCCTGACCAGGTAGGGGTCGCGCGCCCAGGGCGGGTTGGCGAACTCGATGCCGTCGGCCAGCACGCGGGTGGTACGGCCCAGCTTGACGTCGAGCTTGCGCGTGATCTCGAACTTCCGTCCGGTTTGCTCGCTGACATAGCGGTTGACCGGTCCCCGCAATACATCCCAGGGGAAAAACACCACCAGCAGCACCAGCAACACCACGACCGCGAGGATCGCCGCCGCAATCCTGGCCCACAACACATCGCGAAGCCTGGGGTGGGCGGAAGGGGAATTGTTCATAAATGTGCGGCGCTCTTGTTGAGGAGGCTTCGGCGAAACCAGACCCACCTGGTGTGCAAGAGGGGCATTCAACGGGTCAACCATTGATGACCCAGTATCAGAGGCAGCCTGCAATCAGGCCATCGGCTGCTACCATGGCGCGATGTCAGCGCTGACCTACATCGTGGAGACTGTAGGCAACTTCCTACAGGTCGGAACCGGCCATGCTGTCAGAATGATCTTGCAATAGATACATTAGTTAACAGATCTATTTATCAGCCCGAATTGAAGATCCGTGGGACTAAAAACTTACATCGTCGAAGACAACGCCACAATACGCGACAACCTGATAGCCACGCTTGAAGAACTTGTCGGTATTGATGCCGTGGGCACGGCGGAAACCGAAAACGAGGCCAGGGACTGGCTCAGGAAAGACGGTCAGGCCTGGGATCTGGCCATTGTTGACCTTTTCCTCAAGCAGGGCAGCGGGCTGGGTGTGCTGGAGGCCTGCCGCAACCGCAAGGCGCACCAGAAGGTGATTGTGTTGAGCAATTACGCCACCGCGGATATCCGCAAGCGTTGCGCGCAGCTTGGCGTGGACGCGGTTTTTGACAAATCCAATGAAATTGATGCACTGGTCGACTATTGCCTGGCGCAATAGCCGGCCAGCGTTTTCCGGCCGTCAGTCAATCAGCTTGTTTTTCAGGGCGTAGTAGGTCAGGTCGCTGTTCGACGCCAGGCTCATCTTCTCCATCACGCGCGTCCGGTAGGTACTCACGGTTTTAACGCTCAGGGACAGGGCCTTGGCGATGTCGCCGGCGGTTTCACCCTTGGCAAGCTTCAGGAACACCTGGAACTCACGCTCGGAGAGCTGCTCATGGGGCGTCGCGTCATTCTTGCGGTTGAGCTGCTGCGCCAGCAACTCCGCCACGGCCGGCGTGATGTAGCGCTTGCCCAGCGAGATCACGCGGATGGCGTTGACGATTTCCATCGGGTCGCATTCCTTGTTCAGGTAGCCGCTGGCCCCCTGGCGGATCAGGTTGACCGCGTAGTGCTCCTCGGGGTAACCGCTGAGGATCAGGATGCCGACATCCGGCGCCTTGGCGCGGATCATCGCCAGCGCGTCAATGCCGCTTTGACCGGGCATGGACAGGTCCATGACGAGGATGTCGAGTTCCACATTGCGCACCAGGTCAATGGCCTCCCGGCCGCTGGCCGCTTCGCCCACCACGCGCAGGTCGACCTGGTCGGAAAAGAACTGTTTGAGCCCCGAACGCACGATGGCATGGTCATCAACAATTCCGATTTTGATCATTTCAATTCCTTTTCAAGGTCTTCGTTTCAACGCGGCACAATGCTTCGACGCGGCGCCACGTAATTACGCCGGGCTTTTTTGTCTCAAAAGCGATTATTCACGAATTATCGATTGAAATACGGACCGGAGATAAGGATGAGATGGTTTGCAATCCCCAAAATGGCGATCAGCCTGCCACTGGCTGTGTTTGCGGCCGCCATTTTGATCTTCATCAACGAGGCCGGCTTTCGCCTCTCCACCCAGGCCACCACCAGCATTGAAGCCGCACAGGAAACCCGTAGCGTGGTCAACCGGCTGCTGCAGCACATGCTCGATGCCGAAACCGGCCAGCGCGGCTACCTGCTGACCGGGGACCCCAAATACCTGGAGCCCTACGACGTCGCCACCGCAGAAATCAACCAGACGCTGGACGCCCTGCGCCGGCTTTACACGCCCTACCCCGCTGATCTGGCCGAGTTCGGCGTGCTGTCGCGCAACGTTTCGCGCAAGCTGGCAGAGATGGACCTGAGCGTGCGCATGCGCAAGCAGGGCAACGAGGAAGCCTGGAAGTTCGTGCTGACCACCGATGTCGGCATGGAGCAGATGAAAGCCATCCGCAGCCAGATCAGCAGGCTGGTCCAGTCCAGCAACGCCAAGATGGGCGGCGCACAGGCGCAGATTGCCAAATCGCTGCAGCTGGCGCGCATTGGCATTGCCGTGATGGCGCTCGCCGGGCTGCTGGCGTTCTACATGTATTTGCGGCAGAACCGGGCGCTGCTGGACGCCGGCAGGCGCGAGCAGGAAGCCCTGCAGCGCGAACGCGACCAGCTGGACAAGGAAGTGCGCGACCGAACCGCCACGCTGGCCGAGCTGGCCACCCACCTGCAGCAGGTGCGGGAAGATGAGCGCGGCCACCTGGCCCGCGAACTGCACGACGAGCTGGGCGCCCTGCTGACCGCGGCCAAACTGGATGTGGCGCGCATCAAGTCGCGGCTGGGCGTCATTTCACCCGAAGCCACCGAGCGCATCCAGCACCTGATCGAGACCCTCAACAGCGGCATTGCACTGAAGCGCCGCATCGTCGAGGACCTGCGCCCCTCGTCGCTGTCGCACCTGGGCCTGGTTGCCTCGCTGGAGATCCTGGCGCGGGAGTTCGAGGACCGGTCGGGTCTGAGCATCAGCACCGACCTGGAGATGGTCGAGCTGGGCGGCGCCGCACAGCTCACCGTCTACCGGCTGGTGCAGGAGTCGCTGACCAACATCGGCAAGTACGCCGAGGCGCGGCAGGCCGGGATCAGCCTGCACAACTTCGACAGCTACATCGCCGTGGAAGTGAAGGACGACGGCAAGGGATTCGACAGCCTGAAAATCAGCAGCGCCAGCCACGGCCTGGCCGGCATGCGGCACCGCGTCGAGGCGGCCGGCGGCAAGCTGACCGTGGCCTCCCGTCCCGGTGAGGGCACACGCATTTTTGCAGTGTTGCCCAAAGTAACGCTGGCATCCTGACCCTGACCGGCTTTCACAGCCGGCCTTGGCGCGACGGCGCCGGCGCCCCACGCTGACAACCCATCCCCGCCGATCGCTCCCGGGTGCAGCGCGCATCGGCTGCGTCCTACAGCGGCTCATCGTGCAACCCCACAGGGCCATCCGGCACACACCGATGAACGATTCGTCCTTGGCCGCCTAAGCTTGCGGCAGGTGTTTCGATTGCGAGCGCCGCAACCCATGGGCACCGCCCTGCAAGGAGATCGACATGCTGCACTATTCCGTTGTCTTTCTGGTGATTGCACTGATTGCCGCCGTCTTTGGCTTCGGCGGTATCGCCGCCGGCGCTGTTGAAATCGCCAAGATCCTGTTCTTCATCTTCGCGATCTTCGCGGTGGTCAGCTTTGTGGTTGGCCTGATGAAAAGAAACTAAAAAAAGCGATCGCCACGCTCTCTCCCGTCACCCGGCCCCACCGGGTGACGGCTTCCCGCCTCAACTACCAGGAACCCGACATGAAAACCACAAGCTCCAGCATTCCCTCGACCCACGACACCCTGGCCAGTGCCCGCCATCTGTCCGACCAGATGATCAATGGCGCAGAACATGCGGTTGAGACCAGCCGAAGCCTGGCCAACGAGACGCTGGACAAGGCCGAAAGCAAGGTCCGCCAATTGCGCGGCAGCATCGACCCGATGGTCGACAAACTCGCCACACAGGCCCAGAAGCTGGCGCGCCAGAGCATGGACATGGCCGCCGAGGCCAGTGAACGCGCGCAGCGTTCGATGCATCGCTATGCCGATGCCACCACGCGTTATGTCGCCAACGAGCCGGTCAAGGCCGTGCTGATTGCCGCGGCCGTCGGTGCCACGGTGGCACTGCTGGTGGCTGCTGCCCGCAACCGCGACTCCCGCTAACAGGCTGATCCAGGCCGCGACCGCTACTCACCATTGCCATGCTGCACCCATTTATCTCGACGCTGATCCGCCGACCCAACCTGCTGGTCGACCATCTGGGCGCTTATGCCGAGCTGATCCGCGAAGAAGCGTCGGAGGCCGGGGGGGACCTGCTCCAGCGCGTGGTCGTGTGGGCGCTGGTCGTGATCGGCGCCATGGTGTTCCTGATCCTTGCCGGGATGGCGTTCATGCTGGGCGCCACCGGCCCGTTTCACTGGGCCCTGGTCGCGGTGCCTGCGACAGCCCTGGCGCTGACGCTGGGCGCTTTTATCAAGGCGCGCAAGCCCATGCCTCCCAGCCATTTTTCGCAAGTGAAGGCGCAGTTCGATCGCGATGCACAAGCATTGCGTTCTGCCGCGTGAAGCATTTCCCGACCGTTTTATGACAACTGCCAAGCTCTCAGCCCTGGAACGGCTTGCCGCCAGCCGCCAGGCGATTGTTCGCGACATGAACGGTGAAGCGCCGGAATCGGACCGGACCGGCGATACCGACGCCAGCGAGGACATCCGCGAAAGCGGCATCGACGCCTCGTCCGGCTCCTGGGACCTGGTCAAGCAGGTCGCTGCTTCGTGGTGGCGGTCACACCCGGCGCATCTGGCGCTGGATGTGGCCAAACCCATGGTGCAAGACTTTGCCCGGGAACAACCCGTCAAGTTGCTGGGCATCGCAGCCGCTACCGGCGCCGCGCTGGTGCTGCTGCGGCCCTGGCGGCTGATCTCGCTCACCGGTGTGGCACTGGCCCTGTTCAAGTCCACCGAAGTGTCGGGCGTCGTGCAGTCGCTGATGCACGGCGGGCGGCCCGACCGATACCGATAGAACCCTTATGCAAACCGACCGGCGTGGTGCCGTCAGCCGGCAAGCTTTCCAACTCTCCGCACCAAACAGATCCATAACCTCAAGGAAAACACCATGAAATACGCTCGCGCAATTGCCTTCGCCGCCCTCGCCGGCATCACCATCATCAGCACCGGTTGCGCCGTGGGGCGTGGTCAGCAGACAGCCGGCGCCTACGTGGACGATGCCGCCATCACCACGGCTGTCAAAGCCAAGTTTGCTGCTGACAAAACCGTCTCGGCCACCTCGCTCAACGTGGAAACGCTGAACGGCACGGTGCAACTGTCGGGCTTTGCCAAATCGGCCACCGAAAAAGCCCAGGCTGAAGCCATTGCACGCGACACCAAAAATGTCCGCGCTGTGCGCAACGACATCGTCGTCCGTCCTTAATTACAAGGCGACCTGATCTGGCGTTCGCGCCAGGTCAAAAAAAGAAGGCCCGGCGCACAAGCGCCGGGCCTTCTTTTTTTCGGCTTTAGCGGGACGGCCGGCAGCCCGCTTCAACATGCCATGGCAAAAAAAAGCCGCAGCGCTAAGGCTGCGGCCTGGCGTCCGGGACGAACTGAACCTAGCTCGCAGAAACCACCAGCTGGTTGTTGACGGAAGCCACGCCCTTGACCTGTTTGGCCAGTTCAGTGGCCTTGTCCTTGGCGGCGGCCGTCGGCGCCGGGCCATTGAGGGTGACAACGCCGTCCTTGGTGTCCACATTGATCTTGATGGCGCTCAAGTCAGGGTCCTTGGCCAGGCTGGCATTGACCGAGGTCGTGATGACCGCATCGTCAATTTTCTCGCCCATGCTGGCGCTGGCCTGGCTGCCGGACGCCTGCGCATCCTTGCCGGCCTCTTTCATCGCGTTGCCGGCATCCTTGGCAGCCTGTTCGGTTTTTGCAATGCCGGAGTCGATCGACTGGCCCACGGTTTTCCCATCATCGGCCTTGTTGCAGGCGGCCAGCGCGAGCAGCACCGCGACCGAGCACGCGGCAGCGGCCAGGGGGCGACGCACGGCGCCAGTGGGGGTGGAATGCTGAAACATGGTGAGTCTCCTTTCAAGAGTGTTGGCGGGTGAGCGCTTCAGAGCTTGTCGATGGCCTTCTTGGCAGCATCCTTGGCGCCTTCCTTGGCATCGCCGTACCCGGACTGGGCCTTGCCCTTGACCTGATCCGCCATGCCCTCGGCTTCGAGACTTTCGTTGCCGACCACACGGCCCGCCACTTCCTTGGCCTTGCCCTTGGCTTCCTCGACGCGGCCTTCAACCTGGTGCTTGTTCATGGTGTTTCCTTTGAATGAAACCCGCCGGTATGGCAGGCGTGAATTCACTGTAGTTTTGTTGCCGAAACCGGCTCGTCAGTGGGTGCGGAATTCCATGTAGGACGCCGACCCTCGCTGATTACGGCCTGCCGGCGGCCGGGTCACAGGGCCCATGACGCTTGCGGAACAGGCGGGGCGCCAGTGCGTTACGGTCGGCGAACAGCCCGCGCGCGGTCGTTTGGGCCAGGGCCTGCTGCCTTGCATAAGGGCCACCATCGCGCCCAAAGCCATATGACCACGCATGTCCCTGGCTGACCAGCCAGCCGGCGACGTCTTCACCGTCCAGCGCCAGGGCGGCGATGGTGCGGCCATAGTCGTCCTGGCCGCGCGCGAGCACGCCGAGCCGCCGGCCCAGCACGCGTTCAGCCAGGGCCTTGCGCGCCACGCGGCCGTGGGCCTGACAGACTTCCGGCGCATCGATGCCGTCGATCCGGACTTTCAACGGCTTGCCACCGGCCGCGGGCCGCACCCACAAGGTGTCGCCGTCACTGACCCGGGTGACCGTGCCTTGCCAGGGCTGCGCGGCACCGGCCTGCAGGGCACAGGCCAGCCACAGCACAGTCATCAGGACACGCAGTGGGCTCATGCGGGAATACGCCGGCTACGGCGGTGCCAGACGATGGCATACACCACCGCGTTGATCAGCAGCAACCCGCCCCCCAATACAAACTGCAGCTCGCGCGTCAGTTCGCCGGGATAAATCAGGGGCAGCAGGTAGCGTTCGATAAAACTTTCCGCATAGCCAGCGGCGCCGCCGGCCTGCCGCAAGCTGTTTTCCAGCGGGGTCAGCGGGCAGATCCAGCCGGTGAATTCCACCGTGGCGCCCCAGGCCAGCGCCGGCAGGTGTAGCCACGGCATCCAGCGCCAGCGCAGGGCCAGCAGGCCGCCGCCAACGGCAAACACGATGAACCACAGGTGCATCAGCAGCACCGCGTCGGCCAGCCAGGAGGCCATCATTTGCTACCCTTTTGGTAGCTGCCTACGCAGGCGGGATAAGGGCTGAAGGCCAGTTTGTTCATGAATGTTGGCTGACGGGGACAGCAGCAGGTTCAGGCCGTGACGATCCAGCCTTCGAGCGGGTCGACCCCCGCCGGCAGGCCGTAGCAGGGTGCGCCCTGGGCGTGCTGCATCTGCGCCCAGGCGGCCTGCACCAGGCACAACACGGCATCCAGCCCGTCGCCGCTGGCGTCATCAACCAGCGTGTCGCGCTGGGCGTGCGTGAGCTTCAGGCGCAGGCCCAGCCGGCTCTGGCCCATTTCCAGCGCGGTGATCAGGTCCTTGCGCGCGATCAAGCGCTCTGGCGTCTGTTTCAGGCGCTCATCGCTTTTGTAGGACCGGTTGCCCAGCACTTCGCGCGCCAGCAGGCCGGGGTAGGCCTCCAGCGCCACGCGCGTGCGGTCGCCCTCATGCAGGCCCGGCAGGTGGACGCCGGCGGCCAGCAGGCGCGGTACACCGGCATGCAGCATGTAAGCCACCGGCGGGTTCACCCATTTCATGGACGGGCTGGAGCCGGCCGGCCGGTCGGTCGCCCGGTGCGCAAATTTGCCGCCGGCCGGCCGCGCCGCACAAAACGCGGCAAATGTCTGGCGGATGTCGGCGCGGCTCAGCGCCGCGTAGTGCGTCATCAGCGCGGGCCAGGCGAGCGGCCAGCCGAGCTGCTCGACGAGTTCGCGCGGCAGGCCGAAAGGCAGGTCAAAGGCGCCCAGCCAGGGGCCGGGCTGTCGCAGCCAGTCATCAAACTCGTCGAGTGTGGCCAGGTGCAGCAGGCGGCTGAGTTGCACGCGCCCGCCGGCACTGGCGCCCAGTGCCAGCACAATCGGTTTGCGGCGTGTCGGTGCACTGGAGAAATCGCATCCGACCAGCAGGGGCGTGGCAGCGGTCATGCGCGTATTTTCGCGTCAACCAAGCGCCAGCGCCATCACGCCCAGGGCGATGAGGGCCGCGCCGAAGGCGCGCTGCAGCCGGTCGCCCTCGCCCAGCAAGTGGCCGCCGATCAGCGCGGCAAACAGCATGGACACCTCGCGCGCCGGTGCGACGTGCGACAGCGGCGCCACCTGCATCGCATACAACACCAGCACATAGGACACCGGGCTGATGGTGCCGACCAGCAAGGCGTACTTCCACTGCTGCTGCCACAGCAGGCGCGCGGCCGGACGGTCGCGCAGCACCGCCGGCGCCAGCAGCGCCAGCCGCACAAAATTACCGAGGTAGTCGATCAGGATGGGCGACATCAGCAGGAACTTCACCGCATAACCGTCCACCACGGTGTAGCTGGCGATAAAGGCGCCGGTCAGCAGGCCGTAGACCATGCCCTTGTGCACCCGCTGGCGCTGCGCAGGGTCATGGGCAGCACGCAGCAGGCCGGGCCCACTGGCAATCAGGAACACGCCACCGACCACGCCCACGATGCCGGCCAGACCCAGAGCCGATATCTGTTCGCCCAGCAGCACGATGGCGACCATCGAGGACAGCAGCGGCCCGGAGCCCCGCGCCAGCGGATACACCACCGTCAGGTCGGCCTTGCGGTAGCCGCGCAGCAGCACCACGTAATACAGCACATGCAGGACGCCGCTGAGCGCCACCAGCGACCATTCGATCCAGCCCCAGCCCGGCAACACCCCCCAGGCGGCCCACAGCCCGACCGGCGCCCAGACGAGCATCAGCACCACGCTGGTGAAAAACGCAAACCGCGCGTCGCCACCGGCTTTTTTGGCAGCGATGTTCCAGCTGGCGTGAATCAGACCGGCAAGAACCACCAGCGCAAGGGCGGAAAGCGGCACCGCTCAAGCTGGCAGATAAAAGCCCAGCCGGGGCCGCGGTCCGGCTCTGCCGGCCGCAAGGCGCAGCGAACCACAAAACAAAACGTGGGGCCGAGTTTTCCCGCCGGGCCGCCCCAAGGGAAAATGCGCCTCCTCGGGGGGCAGCGCAGTACGCGCAGCGACACGCGTGGGGGCGCTGTTCACGCCCTTCCGCAGCTGGCCGCCGTGGCCATCAGGTCTTCCCGCAGCGCCAGCGACACCTTGCCCGACACCGAATACGGGTCGAGCTCGGCCTTCTCGGAGTACTTCAGCAGGATGGAGGTGTTGACATTGGCCACGTTGACCTGGCCCATGGTCCAGCCGCCGAAACGGCGCTCGCTGATTTCCTCGTAATGCAGCAGCACCACATCGGTATGGCGCGGGTCTTTCTGGATGTGGCCGTAGAGGTCGCTGACCTGGGCGCGGCCGCCCTCCAGCGCCTGCAGGAAGATGCCGCCGCCGTAACACAGGATGCCGGTGATGCCCATCGCCGGGTTGTGGCTGCGCGACTGGGCCAGGATGGATTCGGTGACTTCGCTGGAGCCGGGATCGGCCGAGCGGCTGGCGTAAAGAAGGCGTACCAACATATCGATATTTCCTTAGCTGCTCTTCTTTGGAATGAGGGACAAAAACTCGCGGCGCAGGTTCGGGTCCTTGAGAAAGACACCGCGCATCACCGAATTGATCATCTTGCTGTCCATGTCCTTGACGCCGCGCCAGCCCATGCAGAAGTGGCTGGCTTCCATCACGATGGCCAGGCCGTCGGGCCGGGTTTTCTGCTGGATCAGGTCGGCCAGTTGCACCACGGCTTCTTCCTGGATCTGCGGGCGGCCCATGATCCACTCGGCCAGGCGCGCATATTTGGACAGGCCGATCACGTTGGTGTGTTCGTTGGGCATCACGCCTATCCAGAGCTGGCCGATGACCGGGCAGAAGTGGTGCGAGCAGGCGCTGCGGACGGTGATCGGGCCGACGATGATCAGCTCGTTGAGGTGTTCGGCGTTGGGGAACTCGGTGATGCTGGGGCCGGGCACGTAGCGTCCCTTGAAAACCTCGTTGAGGTACATCTTGGCCACGCGGCGCGCGGTATTGCGGGTGTTGTGGTCGCCCACCGTGTCGATCACCAGGCTGTCGAGCACGCCCTGCATCTTGCCCTCGACCTCATCCAGCAGCTTTTCCAGTTCGCCCGGCTCGATGAATGCCGCGATGTTGTCGTTGGCGTTGAAGCGCTTTTTGGCCGCGGCCAGGCGTTCACGGATCTTGACGGAGACCGGTGTGCCCTCTTCGTCAGGGGCCGGCTGGCCTGCGGGTGCGTCGGATTTCATAAGCATGGCCAATGTTACCAGCCCGCCCGGAATCGGTCATTCCCCGGGTTCACAGAGGGTTTAGGCCCTCAAGCCAACACAGGCAAGGGTAGGCAGCTATAAATTCAGGAGCACTTTAAGGTCATCCAGGGAATTGGCCTGGTGCAGCGGCTTGTCGTCGCGGATGCGCAGCATGCGCGGAAAACGCACGGCGATGCCGCTTTTGTGGCGCGGACTGGGGTTGATGCCCTCGAAACCCAGCTCGAACACCAGCGTCGGCCGCACGCTGCGCACCGGGCCGAACTTTTCCAGCGAGGTCTTGCGGATCACGCTGTCGATGCGCTTGAACTCCTCGTCGGTGAGGCCGGAATAAGCCTTGGCAAACGCGACCAATTGAAGACCTTCCGGCTGGGCAGCTTGCCTTTTCGTTATGGCCCGCACCACCGCCTCGGCCTCTTCGGCATCCCGCGGCGCCCGGTTCCAGACCGCAAAGGTGTAGTCGGTGTAGAGCGAAGCGCGGCGCCCGTGGCCGGCTTGCGCATAAATCAGCACGCAGTCGATGGTCATGGGCTCTATCTTCCATTTCCACCACAGGCCGTCGACCTTGGTACGGCCGGTGCCATAGGCCGCGTCCAGGCGCTTGAGCATGAAACCTTCGACGCCGCGCTGGCGCGACTCGCGGCGCAGGGCTGCAAAGGCTTCCCAGGACGGCAGCTGTTCGATCGGCGAGATTCTCAGCGGGGTGGCGGACAGCAGTTGTTCGAGCCGCTCCCGCCGGACACGCTGTGCTTGGGCACGCAGGTCCTGGCCGCCAAGCTCCAGCAGGTCGTAGGCCATGAAGGTCACCGGCACATCGGCCAGTATTTTTTTACCCAGGGTCTTGCGGCCTATGCGTTGCTGCAGCAGCGCAAAGCCGGCCGGGCGGCCGGCTCCGGCGTCCGTCGCATCAGCGCCTGCGGCCCACACCAGAATCTCGCCGTCGAGCACCGTGCCGTCGGGCAGCGCCTGCGCCAGCGCCACGATTTCGGGGAAACGCTCGGTGACCAGTTCCTCGCCGCGCGACCACAGCCAGACCTGGCCGGCGCGTTTGACGATCTGCCCGCGGATGCCGTCGTACTTCCACTCGACCTGCCAGTCATCGACCGGGCCCAGCCTGGCATCGAGTGCCTGGACCGGCGCGTCGAGCTGGTGCGCCAGGAAAAACGGGTAAGGCTGGCCGGCGTCCATCACATCGGTGCTGCCGGCCTCCCCCGCTGCAGCCAGCAGCGCCTCGTATTTGAGCGCCGACGGCATCACCTTGGCGTCCATGTAGCCCATCATGCGCTGCGCAATGCGTTTCGCGTCCACGCCGGCGTGCGCCGCCAGCGCGCGCTGCACCAGCAGCTTGCTGACACCGACCCGGAAGCCGCCGCCGACCAGCTTGACCAGCAGGAAGCGGCCCTGGGCATCGAGCTCCTGCCAGTAGCCGCGCACGCGGCGCGCCACCTCGTCCTCCGGCAGGCCACGCAGCGGCAGCAGGCGGTTTTCCACCCAGTCGGCCAGGCCCAGGTCCGACTCCGTCGCCTGCAGCGGCAGGACGTAGGCGATGGTCTCCGCCAGGTCGCCAACCGCCTGGTAACACTCCTCGAACAGCCAGTCTTCAATGCCGGCCGTCTCGCAGGCCAGAGCGCGCAGGGTCGCGGTCTTCACCACCTGGCGCGGCTTGCCGCCCGCCAGGAAATACACCGCCCAGGCCGCGTCGGGCGCCGGCGTGCGCGCGAAGTAGCGCTGCAGCGCCTCGACCTTGGTGTTGGTGGAGGTGGTGCCATCCAGCTCGGCAAACAGCCGCGCGAAGTGTTTCATGGCGCCGGCCCTTGTGCCGCCGGATCGGGCGCTGCAGGCGGGACCGCCTCCTCGACCGGGTCGTCGCCGTATTCGGTATGAAAGGCCTCGGCCTGCAGGCCCTGCTCGCTCAGGTAACGCACCAGCACCGGCACGCTGCCATGGGTCACGATCACACGCTGGGCACCGGTCGCGCCTATCGCGCCCATCAGGCCGGGCCAGTCGGCGTGGTCGCTGAGCACAAAGCCCTTGTCGTAGCCACCACGCCGGCGCGCGCCGCGCAGCTGCATCCAGCCGCTGGCAAACGCATCGCTGAAATCACCAAAACGCCGAGCCCATGGCCCGCCAGCCGCACTCGGCGGGCACAAGACCAGCGCACGTTTGAAGTCGGCCGGGTCCTTGACCTCATCGACCGTCAGCGTGGGCGGCAAAGCCACCCCCGCTGCACGGTAGGCGGTATTGAGCGTCTGCACCGCCCCATGCACGATGATGGGTGCGATGGAGGGGTCCACCCCGCTGAGGATGCGCTGCGCCTTGCCGAAGCTGTAACACATGAGCACGCTGGCGCGGCCCAGCGCCACGTTCGCGGCCCACCAGCTGTTGATCTCGGCAAACAGCTCGGCATCGGGGCGCCAGCGGTAAACCGGCAGGCCGAAGGTGGACTCGGTGATAAACACATCGCAGCGCACCGGCTCGAACGGTGTGCAGGTGGCGTCGGGCGCCACCTTGTAGTCGCCGCTGGCGACCCAGGTCTGGCCGGCATGCCCCAGGCGCACCTGTGCCGAGCCCAGCACATGGCCGGCCGGGTGCAGTGACAAGCTGACGCCGTGATGAACGATCTGCTCGCCGTAATCGAGGTTTTGCAGCGTGATGCCCTGGCCCAGGCGTGAGCGCAACACGCCTTCGGCCGGTGTGGCCGCCAGGTAGTGGCCGTGGCCCAAACGCGCATGGTCGGCATGGGCATGGGTGATGACGGCGCGGTCCACCGGCCGCCAGGGGTCGATGTAGAAGTCACCGGGCGGGCAGTACAGGCCTTCGGGCCGCTGGACGATCAGATCCTGCATGTCGGGCAGTCACTCATGGAAAGAATCAAAAGGCCAGAATAAGCCAGCCCCGGGGCCGGCGCCTGTAGGCGGCGGGAGCCAGCCGGCGTGCGCGGGTGGCTGGCGCCATCACGCCATGAACTGCGGCAGCATCAGGATGGCCTCGGCATTCGACGGCGAGTAACACCGGTCTGCCGCCTCGCGCCAGGGCAGCCACTGGAAAGCCGTGTGTTCGCGCGGGCTCAGGGCCACGGCCGTGCCCTGCGGCACGCACAGGCTGAACACGTGTTCGGTGTTGCGTGTCACGCCGGGCGCATAACGCGCGCGCCAGGCCGGGTAGATGTCGTACACATTGGCCAGACCCCAGTCGCAAAAATCCCCGGGGTTGCCTGCGATGCCGGTTTCTTCGAACACTTCGCGCGCCGCGGTGTGCGCCAGGTCTTCGCCAAGGCTGTCCCGGGAGCCGGTCACGCTTTGCCAGAAGCCGGGGTGGTCGGCACGTTCGAGCAGCAACACCTCGCGCTGCGGCGTGTGGATCACCACCAGTACCGACTCCGGGATCTTGTAAAGCGTCATAGCGGCCCTCGACCGTCAGCCAGCGAAACCTTCAAGCCAAATCAGCCCGCAGCGCTTGTCCGACGAGCGTCAACAGCTATCAATACCATAGCGCCGGATGCCCCGCAGCCGGGACCGGACTCAGACCGCCTGGGGGGTGCGCAGACGGATGTGCAGCTCTTTCAACTGTTTTTCATCGACCGGGCTCGGCGCATGGGTCAGCAGGCACTGCGCACGCTGGGTCTTGGGGAAGGCAATCACGTCGCGGATGGACTCGGCGCCGGTCATCATGGTCACGATGCGGTCCAGGCCGAAGGCCAGGCCGCCGTGCGGCGGCGCGCCGTACTGCAGCGCGTCGAGCAGGAAGCCGAATTTTTCCTGGGCTTCTTCCGGCCCAATCTTCAGGGCCTTGAACACCTTGTTCTGCACATCGGCGCGGTGGATACGCACCGAGCCGCCGCCGAGCTCCCAGCCGTTGAGCACCATGTCGTAGGCCTTGGAGATGCATCGGCCCGGGTCGGTGTCCATCCAGTCTTCATGGCCATCCTTGGGCGCCGTGAAGGGGTGGTGCACCGCGCTCCAGCGCTGGGCGCCCTCGTCGTATTCGAACATCGGGAAGTCCACCACCCACAGCGGCTTCCAGCCGGCCGTGAAGACGCCGGCCTTCTTGCCGAAGGGCGACAGGCCGATCTTCAGGCGCAGCGCGCCCATGCTGTCGTTGACGATCTTGGCCTTGTCGGCGCCGAAGAAAATGATGTCGCCGTCCTGTGCGCCTGTGCGCTTGAGGATCTCCGCCACCGCCGCGTCATGGATGTTCTTGACGATGGGGCTTTGCAGGCCGTCGCGGCCCTTGCTGACGTCGTTGACCTTGATCCAGGCCAGGCCCTTGGCGCCGTAGATCTTGACGAACTCGGTGTAGCCGTCGATCTCGCCACGGCTCATCTCGGAGCCGCCCGGCACGCGCAGCGCCACCACCCGGCCGCCCGGCGTGGTGGCCGGGGTGCTGAACACCTTGAAGTCCACATCGGCCATGACACCGGTCAGTTCGGTGAACTCGAGGTTCACGCGCAGGTCTGGCTTGTCGGAGCCGAAGCGGTGCATGGCGTCGGCATAGGTCATGACCGGGAACTCGCCGAGGTCGGTGGCCAGCACGGTCTTGAAGATATTGCTGATCATGCCCTGGAACATGTCGCGGATGTCCTGCTCGCCCATGAAGGACGTCTCGATATCGATCTGCGTGAATTCGGGCTGACGGTCGGCGCGCAAGTCCTCGTCACGGAAGCATTTGGTGATCTGGTAATAACGGTCGAAACCGGCCACCATCAGCAGCTGCTTGAACAGCTGCGGGCTTTTCGGCAGCGCAAAGAACTGGCCTTCGTTGACGCGGCTGGGCACCAGGTAGTCACGCGCGCCTTCGGGCGTGCTTTTGGTCAGCATCGGGG
>JAUXPP010000001.1 GCA_030683705.1 Polaromonas sp.
CGAGGTCGAACACGTGATGGCCACGCAAACCCTGCTCGCCAAGAAGGCCAAGAACATGCTGGTGCAGGTGGACGGCAAACTCGCGCCCGGTCTGACCGGCAAAGACATCGTGCTGGCCATCATCGGCAAGATCGGCACGGCGGGCGGCACCGGCTACACCATCGAGTTCGGCGGCCCGGCCATCCGCGCGCTCAGCATGGAAGGCCGCATGACGGTCTGCAACATGGCGATCGAAGCCGGCGCCCGCGCCGGCCTGGTGGCGGTCGACGAAAAAACCATCGCCTACGTCAAGGGCCGGCCGCTGGCGCCCACCGGCGTCGCATGGGACCAGGCGGTGAGCTACTGGAACACGCTGCAGTCGGACCCGGATGCGAAGTTCGACACCGTGGTCAAGCTCGACGCGGCCCAGATCCGTCCACAGGTCACCTGGGGCACCTCGCCCGAGATGGTGTTGTCCATCGAGGACCGCGTGCCCGATCCCGACAAGGAAAAAGACGCCAACAAGCGCGACGCCATCGAGCGTGCACTGACTTACATGGGCCTGCAGCCCGGCAAGGCCATCAACGACATCCTGGTCGACAAGGTGTTTATCGGCTCCTGCACCAACAGCCGCATCGAGGACATGCGCGAAGCCGCGGCCATGGTGCAGAAGATCGGCCAGAAGGTGGCCGGCAATGTGAAGCTGGCCATGGTGGTGCCCGGCTCCGGCCTGGTCAAGGAGCAAGCCGAGCGCGAAGGCCTGGACAAGATTTTTGTCGCCGCAGGCTTCGAGTGGCGCGAGCCCGGCTGCTCGATGTGCCTGGCCATGAACGCCGACCGTCTCGAGCCCGGCGAGCGCTGCGCATCGACGTCCAACCGGAATTTCGAAGGCCGGCAAGGCGCCGGCGGCCGCACCCACCTGGTCAGCCCGGCCATGGCTGCAGCTGCGGCCGTGCACGGGCACTTCGTCGATATCCGCAAATTTTCCTAACCCCTTTCAGGAGAGTCATCATGAAAAAAATCACCACGCTGCTCACACTGTCGCTGGCGGCCATGGCCTTCTTGCTGGCAGGCTGCAACACTGCGCGAGGCTTTGGACAGGACCTGCAAAAGGTTGGCGAGAAAATCGAAGACAAGGCGAAGAAATAATGAAACCCTTCACCGTACACCGCGGGCTGGTCGCCCCGATGGACCGCGAGAACGTCGACACCGACGCCATCATCCCCAAGCAGTTCCTCAAGTCCATCCGCAAGACCGGTTTCGGTCCCAACCTGTTCGACGAGTGGCGCTACCTGGACGCCGGTTTCCCGGGGCAGGACCCGGCCAGCCGCCGCCCGAACCCGGACTTCGTGCTGAACCAGCCGCGCTACAAAGGCGCGTCCATCCTGCTGGCGCGCAAGAACTTCGGCTGCGGCTCCTCGCGCGAACATGCGCCCTGGGCGCTGGACCAGTACGGCTTTCGCGCCATCATCGCGCCCAGCTATGCCGACATCTTTTTCAACAACAGTTTCAAGAACGGCCTGCTGCCCATTGTCCTGAGCGAAGCCCAGGTCGGCCAGCTGTTCGACGAGGCACTGGCCTTTCCCGGCTACCAGCTGACCATTGATCTGGAGCGCCAGGTGATCGTCAAGCCGCAGGGCGAAGAAATTCCCTTCGAGGTGCAGGCCTTCAAGAAATTCTGCCTGCTGGGCGGTTACGACGACATCGGCCTGACCTTGCGCCAGAGCGACAAGATCAAGGCCTTCGAAGCCGAGCGGCTGGCCACCAAGCCCTGGCTGGCGAATCGACTCGCTGCCTGAACTTCAAGCCAAAAACGCCTCCAGCCCTTATCCGGCGAGCGTAAACAGCTATCAAAATCATAGTAAACAGAGAACACCAGACATGAAAATCGCAATCCTCCCGGGTGACGGCATAGGCACCGAGATCGTCGCCGAGGCCGTCAAGGTCCTGCACGCGCTGGACCTGAAGTTCGAAACCGAGACCGCGCTGGTCGGCGGCGCCGCCTACGACGCCCACGGCCACCCGCTGCCGGACGCCACGCTCAAACTCGCCAAAGAATCCGACGCCATCCTGTTCGGCGCCGTCGGCGACTGGAAATACGACACGCTGGACCGGCCGCTGCGCCCCGAGCAGGCCATCCTGGGCCTGCGCAAGAACCTGGGTCTGTTCGCCAACTTCCGCCCGGCCATCTGTTACCCGCAACTGGTGGACGCTTCCAGCCTGAAACGCGAACTGGTGTCGGGTCTGGACATCCTGATCATCCGCGAGCTGACCGGCGACATCTATTTCGGCCAGCCACGTGGCCGCCGAACCGCCACGGATGGCCACTTTCCCGGCAGCGAGGAAGCCTTCGACACCATGCGTTATTCGCGTCCCGAGATCGAACGCATCGCCCACGTCGCCTTCCAGGCGGCGCGCAAACGCAGCAGCCGCGTGACCAGCGTCGACAAGGCCAATGTGCTGGAAACCTTCCAGCTCTGGAAAGACGTGGTCACCGAGGTCGGGAAGGAATATCCCGACGTCGCGCTGGACCACATGTATGTGGACAACGCCGCGATGCAGCTGGTCAAGGCGCCCAAGAAGTTCGACGTGGTGGTGACCGGCAACATGTTCGGCGACATCCTGTCCGACGCCGCCGCCATGCTGACCGGCTCCATCGGCATGTTGCCCTCGGCCAGCCTGAACACGAAAAACCAGGGCCTCTACGAACCCAGCCACGGCAGCGCGCCGGACATCGCCGGCAAGGGCGTGGCCAATCCGCTGGCCACCATCCTGAGCGCGGCCATGATGCTGCGTTTCAGCCTGAACCAGACGGAGGCCGCGGTGCGCATTGAAAAAGCCGTGGACGCCGTGCTGAGCCAGGGCCTGCGCACGCCCGACATCTACAGCGAAGGCACGACAAAAGTGGGCACGGTGCAGATGGGTGATGCGGTGGTCCAGGCCCTCAAGCAGGCCTGACCCCGGCTCGCCAGCGCTCCGGCGTTGGCTGGCAACCACAGGCCAGGCCGGCAAATGGCTCTGGAGGGCCGCCGGTCCGGCCAACCGTGATTACAATAGCCCCATGCGCTCAAACCCCGCACTCACCCGCTTTGTCGCCGCTTCGCGCGCGATTTGCGCTGCGCCGGTTTTTGCCCAGACCACCAAAACGACCACCATTAAAGGCTAGCAAGCCTGGTTCGTCGTGCCCTGTCCGGCCCGATGAGCCGGGCCCAAAAGCCATATTTTTTGACTTTTTGAAGGGCGACATCATGAAACTCAAGGGCAATCTCACGGGACTCGTCGGCTGGCGCGGCATGGTCGGCTCGGTGCTGATCGACCGCATGCAGGCCGAGGGCGACTTCGACCTGATCGAACCGGTCTTCTTTTCGACCTCCAACGCCGGCGGCAAGGCCCCGGCCCAGGCCAAGAACGAAACCACGCTGAAAGACGCCTACGACATCGACGCCCTCAAGAAGTGCGACGTGATCCTGACCGCCCAGGGCGGTGACTACACCTCCGAGGTCTACCCCAAGCTGCGCGCTGCCGGCTGGGACGGCCACTGGATCGACGCCGCATCGACCCTGCGCATGAACGACGACGCCATCATCGTGCTGGACCCGGTCAACCTGCCGGTGATCAAAAACGCGCTGGCCAAGGGCGGCAAGAACTGGATTGGCGGCAACTGCACCGTGAGCTGCATGCTGATGGGTGTGGGCGCGCTGTACAAGGCCGGCCTGGTCGAGTGGATGACCAGCATGACCTACCAGGCGGCATCCGGCGGTGGCGCACAACACATGCGCGAATTGCTGACGCAGTACGGCACGCTCAATGCCGAAGTGCGTGCGCTGCTGGACGACCCGAAATCTGCCATTCTGGAAATCGACCGCCGCGTGCTGGCGAAACAGCAATCGTTGTCGCCCGCTGAAATGAGCAACTTCGGCGTGCCGCTGGGCGGCTCGCTGATCCCCTGGATCGACAAGGACCTGGGAATCGGCAAAAACCGGGACGAGCCCGGTTGGGGCATGTCCAAGGAAGAGTGGAAGGGCGGCGCCGAAACCAACAAGATCCTGGGCCAGGGCGCCAGCTTCGGCACCGCCGAAACGCCGGTGGACGGCTTCTGCGTACGCATTGGTGCCATGCGTTGCCACAGCCAGGCCTTGACCTTCAAGCTCAAGAAGGACGTTCCGCTGGCCGACATCGAGGCCATGATCGCCGCCGACAATGAGTGGGTGAAGGTGGTGCCGAACACGCGCGAGGCCAGCATCACCGACCTGACGCCGGTGGCCGTCACCGGCACCATGGGCATTCCGGTCGGGCGCCTGCGCAAGCTGGCCATGGGACCCGACTACCTGGGCGCCTTCACCGTCGGTGACCAGCTCCTGTGGGGCGCTGCCGAGCCGCTGCGCCGCATGTTGCGCATCCTGCTCCAGGCATGAGGACACGGGCCGCATCCCCTTGCGGCCCGTCTCCGGTGATCGGCTGCAACCGTAACCACTTGTGACGATACGTTGTCGTCAGACAACAACCGAAACTTGTAAGTTGATGCTAACCCCGCGTGTCAAAACTTAAGTGCTGTCTTAGCTTGTCAGCCTAATCCCTTGATGTTAATGTTATTTATCGAAAATTAGCGCAGGGGTTTTTGTGCGGACAAGCAGAATAAAATTTGATGCAGACCGAGCACCGGAGGCTCACATTCCCATGAATCATCCTCGCTCTTGGCGTCTTGGTGCGGTTGCAGCCGCTATTGCACTGGCGGGCACTTTCGCCAGTCTGCAGGTCCAGGCCCTCGGTCTGGGCCGGGTCACGGTCCAGTCTGCCCTCGGAGAGCCGCTGCGCGCCGAGATCGACATTCCCGAAATCAATGCCGAAGAAGCCGCCAGCCTGCGCGCCAGCGTGGCCAGCGCCGACGCCTTCAAGGCCGCCGGCCTCGAATACAGTGCTGCCGTCACCAACATGCAGATCAGCCTGCAGCGGCGTCCGGACGGCCGGTCCTACCTGCGCCTGACCAGCGACCGGCCTGTCAGCGAACCCTTTGTGGACCTGATCCTGGAAGCCCGCTGGGCCTCCGGGCGCATCGTGCGTGACTACACGATGCTGTTCGACCCCCCCAACCTGCGCGCCGCTGCGCAGCCCATGCCCGCGCCGACAGCACCCATGGTGTCGCGCCCACCCGCACCCATCGCCACGCTGCCCCCGGCACCTGCACCGGCACCAGCCGCCGTTCCCTACTCGCCCCCCAGCCCGCCCGCCGCGATGCCGGCGCCCGCCGTCCGACCCAGCGCGCCACCCCCGCCACCTGTCGCCGCCAGCAGGCCAGCGTCGCCGGGTGGCGAGACCGTGACCGTCAAGGCCGGGGACACCGCCGGCCGGATTGCAGCGCAAACCAAACCGGCCAGTGTGTCGCTGGACCAGATGCTGGTGGCCCTGCTGCGCCGAAACCCCGACGCCTTTATTGACGGCAACGTCAACCGCCTCAAGGCTGGCGCCGTCCTGGAAGTACCGGGCGCCGACCAGGCCGAGGCCGTCTCTGCCAGCGAAGCCAGCCGGACCATCGTCGCGCAAAGCCGCGACTTCAATACCTTCCGCCGCAAGCTGGCTGAAAGCGCGCCACCGACCCAGACCGCCGGCGCCGACCGCCAGGCCACCGGCCAGGTTCAGGCCAAGGTGGAAGACAAGGCGCCTGCTGCTGCCACACCCGACAAGCTGACCCTGTCCAAAGGCGCGGTCCAGAGCAAGGCCGCGGCCGAAGAAAAGATTGCCCAGGACCGCCAGGCCAAAGAGGCTGCTGCCCGTGTGGCCGAGCTGTCCAAAAACATCAGCGACCTGAACAAACTGGGTGCACCGTCCACGCCTGCGGCCGCCGCAGCACCGGCCGCCCCGCCTGTGGCACCGGCGGCACCGGCGCCCGGTGTGGCTGTGCCCAGCCCCGGCGTGCTGCCCGGCGCGTCCCCGGCGCCTTCCGCAGCGGTCACGCCAGCCGCGCCGGCCAGCCCCGCATCCAGCGCTTCCGCACCGGCAGCCGCCGCAGTGGCCACGGTCGCTCCAGCGGCCAGTGCACCAGCCCCTGCCCCTGCACCCGTGAAAAAACCGGTGGTGGTGCCCCCGCCGCCTCCGCCGGAACCCAGCCTGATCGATGAACTGCTCGACAACCCGCTGATCCTGGCCGGCGGCGCAGCCTTGCTGCTGCTGTTGCTGGGCCTGGCGGTTTACCGTGCGCGCCAGCGCAAAAATGCCGTCGCGGTGGACAGCTCCTTCCTCGAAAGCCGCCTGCAGCCTGACTCCTTCTTCGGCGCCAGCGGCGGCCAGCGCATCGACACCAACGAAGCCAATGTCACCGGCTCGTCCATGGTGTATTCGCCCAGTCAGCTCGACGCCGCCGGCGACGTGGACCCGGTGGCTGAAGCCGACGTTTATCTGGCTTATGGCCGCGACCTGCAGGCCGAGGAAATCCTCAAGGAAGCCATACGCATCAGCCCGACCCGTATCGCCATTCACGCCAAGCTGATGGAAATTTATGCGAAGCGGCGCGATGCGGCAGCCTTTGCAGCCGTGGCGGCCGAGGCCTACAACCTGACCCGTGGCCAGGGCGTGGAATGGGCGCACATGGCCGAAATGGGCCGTGAACTCGACCCTGCCAACCCAATGTACCAGCCGGACGGCCAGCCATCGGCAGCCCTGGGCGCGGCGGCAGCGGCCGGTCTGGCCAGCGCATCGTTCACCACACAGACCAGCCCGCAGCCATTGCAGGCCGCCCCCGAAGCCAAAGACTCCGCGGTCGACTTCGACCTGGATCTGGACTTTTCGCTGGGCGACGAAGAAGCGGCCCCACCCGCTCCTGCGCCTGCCCCCACACCCGCGCCTGCGCCGGTGGCCCGGACCGAACAGACCCTGGCCATGCCGCCCGTGGTCGCGCCCCCTCCGCTGGACAACAGCATGGACTTCAGTTCTGCCACCCTGTCCATGCCGCCGGTGGCCGCACCACCGCCCCCGCCCGCTCCCGCGCCACTGCCGGTCATGGACGCCGGCCTGAGCTTCAGCACCGACGAGCCCGCGGTCACCACGGCCGCCACGCCGCTGGATACCTCCGGCGGCATGCTCGAGTTCGACATGGGCGCGCTGTCGCTGGACCTGGACAGCCCGAGCACCGAAAGCCCGGCCATTGCAGCCGCACCTGCGTCTTCCATGGACATGGACATGGAAGACCCGCTGGAGACCAAGTTCGCGCTGGCCGAGGAGTTCCGTGCGATCGGTGACACCGACGGCGCGCGCTCGCTGGCCGAGGAAGTGCTGGCCCAGTCCAGTGGTTCGCTCAAGGCCAAGGCCCAGGCTTTCCTGAACGCCCTGGCCTGATACGTTTGCACCTTCTCCCTAGGAGCCGCCCGTGAGGATCGCTCTGGGCCTGAGCTACAACGGCGGCGCCTACGAGGGCTGGCAAAGCCAGCTCTCGGGCAAGACGGTGCAGGACCAGCTCGAGAAGGCGCTCGGCAAATTCGCCGACCAGCCGATACGCACGCTCTGCGCCGGACGCACCGATGCCGGTGTGCATGCCTTGATGCAGGTGGTGCACTTCGACACCGCCCTGGTCCGCGAGCTGCCCTCCTGGGTGCGCGGCACCAATGCCTTTCTTCCACGTGACATCGCGGTGCAGTGGGCGCGTGCGGTCCCTGACGAATTCCATTGCCGCGGCAGCGCCACCAGCCGGCGTTATGCCTATGTGGTGCTGGAGTCGCCGGTGCGCCCCAGCGTCGAGGCCGGACGGGTCGGCTGGGTGTACCGCCCGCTGGACGGTGCGGCCATGCGCGAGGCCATCACCCAACTGGTCGGCGAACATGATTTTTCATCCTTCCGAGCCGCCCAGTGCCAGGCCAAAACCCCGGTCAAGACCATCACGCGCATCGAAGTCTCCCAGCGCGCCGGCTACTGGCGTTTCGAGTTCGAGGCGAATGCCTTTTTGCACCACATGATCCGCAACATCATGGGTTGCCTGGTCAGCATCGGCCAGGGCCAGCAGCCGCCCGGCTGGATCGCCGAGGTACGGGACGCGCGCCGGCGCGACGTGGCCGCCCCGACGTTTTCCCCCGACGGCCTGTATTTCCTGGGCCCCCGGTATGACCCTGGTTACGGCCTGCCTGAGCAGACTCCGGCCTATGATTGGCTGCCATGAAACCGACTCTCCCCCTTCTCGGCTCACTTCGTGTAGCCGGATCCCCCCTCCGGGGGCAACGCCTGCGGCCCGGCGAAGCCGGTTCCGCGGCGTTCCCTGAACCGAAGGTGCTGGCATGAGGGACGACATCACTGCGTCCATGCGCACGCGCATCAAGATCTGCGGGCTGACGCGTGAAGAAGACGTGGACGCGGCGGTGGCCGCCGGCGCCGATGCCGTTGGTTTTGTGATGTACGCGCCCAGCCCGCGCTACGTCAGCGCCGAACGCGCTGCCGAACTGGCGCGCCGGCTGCCGCCTTTTGTGACGCCGGTGCTGCTGTTCGTGAACGAATCGGCGGCAAACATCGCGGCGGCCAGCGCCCTGCTGCCGACGGCTTTGCTGCAGTTCCATGGCGATGAAACGCCGCAAGCCTGCCTTGCATCCGCTCGGCCCTTCCTGCGCGCCGCGCGTATCCCTCTGGAAAACCCCGCCTCTGGTGGGCCTCTCTTCGATCTCGTAAAATACGCCCAGGACTTCAAAGCCGCCCAGGCCATCCTGCTCGACGCCCATGTCGACGGATTCGGGGGCGGCGGAAAAACATTCAATTGGTCACTTCTTCCTCCAAGCGTCAACGCTCACCTCGTTTTGTCTGGTGGACTCACACCTGCAAATGTGACCGATGGCATTTTGCAAGTGCGGCCGCGTTGTAAAACGCTGGCCGTCGATGTCAGTTCGGGCGTCGAGATTTCGAAAGGAATCAAAAGCGCCGACAAAATCCATCAATTCGTCGCAGCCGTCCGCGCTGCCGACGATTTACTTGCAGAAAATCATGTACGACTACCAGCAACCTGACACCACGGGCCACTTCGGGATTTACGGCGGCAGCTTTGTCTCGGAAACACTGACCCACGCGCTCAACGAACTCAAGGCCGCGTACGCGAAGTACCAGCACGACCCGGAGTTTCTTGCCGAATTCCAGTACGAGCTGGCGCATTTTGTGGGCCGGCCCTCACCGGTCTACCATGCAGCGCGCACCAGCCGCGAACAGGGCGGCGCGCAGATTTACCTGAAGCGCGAGGACCTGAACCACACCGGCGCGCACAAGATCAACAACACCATCGGACAGGCCATGCTGGCCAGGCGCATGGGCAAGCCGCGCGTGATCGCCGAGACCGGCGCCGGCCAGCACGGCGTGGCCACCGCCACCATCTGCGCGCGTTACGGCCTCGAATGTGTGGTCTACATGGGCAGCGAGGACGTCAAGCGCCAGAGCCCCAACGTCTACCGCATGAAACTGCTGGGCGCCACCGTGGTGCCGGTCGAATCGGGCAGCAAGACGCTGAAGGACGCGCTCAACGAGGCCATGCGCGACTGGGTCGCCAATGTGGACAACACCTTCTACATCATCGGCACGGTCGCCGGCCCGCATCCCTACCCGATGATGGTGCGCGACTTCCAGAGCGTGATCGGCGAGGAATGCCTGGTGCAGATGCCCGAGATGACAGGCGGCAAACAACCCGACGCGGTGATCGCCTGCGTCGGCGGCGGCAGCAACGCCATGGGCATCTTCCACCCCTATATCGCCCACGAAGCCACGCGCCTGATCGGCGTCGAAGCCGCCGGTGAAGGCATGGACAGCGGCAAACACTCGGCCTCGCTGCAGCGGGGTGTGCCCGGCGTGCTGCATGGCAACCGCACCTATGTGCTGCAGAACGAGGACGGCCAGGTCACCGAGACCCACAGCATCAGCGCCGGCCTGGACTACCCCGGTGTCGGCCCGGAACACGCCTTCCTCAAGGACATCGGCCGCGCCGAATATGTCGGCATCACCGACGCGGAAGCGCTGTCGGCCTTTCACTACCTGTGCCGCACCGAAGGCATCATCCCCGCGCTGGAATCCAGCCACGCCGTCGCCTACGCCATGAAACTGGCCAAAACCATGCGCACCGACCAGTCCATCCTGGTCAACCTGTCGGGCCGCGGCGACAAGGACATCGGTACCGTCGCCGATCTGTCGCAAGCCAGCTTTTATTGCAGGCCGTCGTGTCAGGGCCAGGGCATCAAGGGCGGCACGAGTGTGGTTGAGGTGCTGCGATGAGCCGCATTCAGCCCACCCTGGCCGCGCTGCAGGCCTCAGGCCGCAAAGCCCTGATCCCTTATGTCACCGCCGGATTTCCGTATGCCGACATCACGCCGGAATTGATGCATGGCATGGTGGCCGGCGGCGCCGACGTGATCGAACTCGGTGTGCCGTTTTCCGACCCGAGCGCCGACGGCCCGGTGATCCAGAAGGCCGGCGACCAGGCCCTCGCTGCCGGTATCGGCCTGCTGCAGGTGCTGGAGATGGTGCGGGTGTTCCGCCAGAAGGACAGCGCCACACCCATCGTGCTCATGGGTTATGCCAACCCGATCGAGGCCTACGACCTCAAACGCGGCAAAAACGCTTTTGTGCGTGATGCGTCGGCAGCCGGCGTGGATGGCGTGCTGGTGGTGGACTATCCGCCCGAAGAATGTGTGGCCTTCGCCGCCACCCTGCGCGCCCATGAGATGGACCTGATCTTCCTGCTGGCGCCGACCTCGACACCGGAACGCATGGCGCAGGTGGCCCAGGTGGCCAGCGGTTATGTCTATTACGTCTCGCTCAAGGGGGTGACCGGCTCCGGCGCGCTGGACCTGGGCGCGGTCGAGGCCATGCTGCCGCGCATCCGCCAGCATGTCAGCGTTCCGGTCGGCGTCGGCTTCGGCATCCGCGACGCCGCGACTGCCAAGGCCATCAGCCGGGTCGCCGACGCGGTGGTGATCGGCAGCCGCATCATCCAGCTGATCGACGGCCAGCCGCGTGAGCAGGTGGTGCCGCTGGTGCGGGATTTCCTGGCGGGTGTGCGCACCGCGCTGGACCAGCCGGCCGGCTGAACCGGGCCTGAACAGGACGGAACTCAGCGCATAATCCCCTTTCTTTACCGGTTTTGCCCCCCGCCGGCGTCTTGCGCGCCGGCCCGGGCAGCTCTTCACAAGGACGACTTCATGTCTTGGCTGGAAAAACTCCTCCCCCCGAAAATCACCCCGACCGACCCGACCGAGCGCCGCAGCGTGCCGGAAGGCCTGTGGGTCAAGTGCCCGAGTTGCGAAGCCGTGCTGTACAAGACCGACCTGGAGAAAAACCAGAACGTCTGCCCGCAGTGCAGCCACCACCACCGCATGGACGCCCGCGCCCGTCTCGACAGCTTTCTGGACCCGGAAGGCCGTTATGAAATCGGCCAGGAAGTCCTGCCGGTCGATCCGCTCAAATTCAAGGACAGCCGCAAATACCCGGAACGCCTGAAAGAAGCGCTGGAAAACACCGGCGAGACCGATGCGCTGATCGTCATGGGCGGCGCGGTGCACAGCATCGGCGTGGTGGTGGCCAGCTTCGAGTTCGACTTCATGGGCGGCAGCATGGGCAGCGTGGTCGGCGAGCGTTTTGTGCGCGGCGTGCATGCCGCGATCGAGCAGAAAGTGCCGTTTATCTGTTTTACCGCCACCGGTGGCGCGCGCATGCAGGAAGGCCTGCTGAGCCTGATGCAGATGGCCAAAACCAATGCATCCCTGACCCGCCTGGCCAAAAAAGGCCTGCCTTACATCAGCGTGCTGACCGACCCGACCATGGGCGGTGTCAGCGCCGGCTTCGCGTTTGTCGGCGACATCGTGATCGCCGAGCCGAAAGCCCTGATCGGTTTTGCCGGCCCGCGCGTGATCGAATCCACCGTGCGTGTGACCCTGCCGGAAGGCTTCCAGCGTGCGGAATTCCTGCAGACCAAGGGCGCGGTGGACTTCATCTGCGACCGGCGCGAACTGCGCAAGACCGTGGCCAATTCGCTGGCCATGCTGCTGCGCCAGCCAGCCGACGCCGTCCTGTAAACACGGCCCCCCGCCAGGCCCTGTTTGCTATCAAAACCAGAGCTGCCTGCGCTTGCCAGGCGTGGGCTGGCGCCATTTTTGATCCCAAATCTGGCAAAAATCAACCGCCGTCCGTGCGGCTCTGCTGCCACAGCCCGTGCAGGGGGTAACAAGATCGTGGGAAGATGGTGTATTGCCACCCGCTTTTCGTGAAATTCGCGCCCCGAACCGATGCCAGAAGCCCTCACCCTTTCCTCACTGCCGCTGTTCCCGCTGGGGACCGTGCTTTACCCCGGCGGCCTGCTGCCGCTGCGGATTTTCGAGGTGCGTTACCTCGACATGATCGGCAAGTGCCACAAGACCGGCGCGCCCTTCGGCGTGGTGGCGCTGAGCCAGGGCTCGGAAGTGCGCAAGCCGGGTGACGGGCCCAGCGGCGACGGCTTTGCCAGCGAAACCTTTCACTCGGTGGGCACGCTGGCCACCATCACCAGCTTTTCGGTGCCGCAGCCGGGCCTCATGGTGATCCGCTGCAGCGGCGCGCAGCGCTTCGAGATCTCCAGCCAGGAGAAGCTCAAACACGGGCTGTGGATCGCCGATGTGACCCGCATCGATGACGACCAGCGGGTCCTGGTGCCGGACGACCTGCGCGGCGCGGCCAATGCGCTGGGCAAACTCATCAAAAGCCTGCAGGACAGGGATATCCCGGCCGACCAGATGCCGCTGGAGCCGCCTTACCGGCTCGACGACTGCGGCTGGGTCGCAAATCGCTGGTGCGAGCTGCTGCCCATGCCGGTCGAACTCAAGCAGCGCCTGATGCAGCTCGACAACCCGCTGCTGCGGCTCGAACTGGTCAGCGACATCCTCGAAAAAACCGGCATCGCGCTGTAGCGACATCGCCGCTCCGGGTCCAGCGGCAACGCAGCCTAAAATCAGGGGTTTGGCATTCGGCCCGGTCCCGCCGGCCTGCCCTCTTTCTTCGAGAAACTTTTTTCATGTCCATCACGCCCACCAGCCCCGCAGCCGCGCCCGCGCACGACGAAAACCAGCTCATGGCCGAGCGCCGCGACAAGCTGCGCCTGATGCGCGAGCAGCAGGCCGGTGGCAAGGGCGTGGCCTTTCCCAATGACGTCAAGCCGGGCCACCGCGCCGAGGCGCTGTTTGCGCAGTACGACGGCAAGACCAAGGAAGAGCTGGAGCCGCTGGCGGTCACGGTCAGCGTGGCCGGCCGCATGATGCTCAAACGTGTGATGGGCAAGGCCAGTTTTGCGACGCTGCAGGACGCGTCCTTCGGGCCGTCGGGCGGCCGCATCCAGGTCTACATCAACAACGAAGGTGTCGGCGAGGACCTGCACAACGCCTTCAAGCACTGGGACCTGGGCGACATCGTGTCGGCCACCGGCACGCTGTTCAAGACCAAAACCGGCGAGCTGTCGATCCACGCCACCGGCATCCGCCTGGTCACCAAAAGCCTGCGACCGCTGCCCGACAAGTTTCACGGCGTCGCCGACCAGGAGGTCAAGTACCGCCAGCGTTATGTCGACCTGATCACCGACGAGGCCGCGCGCAAGCGGTTTGCAGCGCGCAGCAAGGCGGTTTCGACCATGCGCAGCTTCATGGTCGACAACCAGTTCCTCGAGGTGGAAACACCGATGCTGCACCCGATCCCGGGCGGCGCCAATGCCAAGCCTTTTGTCACGCACCACAACGCGCTGGACCAGCAGATGTTTCTGCGCATCGCGCCCGAGCTCTACCTGAAGCGCCTGATCGTCGGCGGCTTCGAGCGTGTGTTCGAGATCAACCGGAGCTTCCGCAACGAAGGCATCAGCGTGCGGCACAACCCCGAGTTCACCATGATGGAGTTCTACGCCGCGTGGTGGAACTACCAGGACTTGATGACGTACACCGAAGAACTGATCCGCCATGTCGCGACCCAGGTCGCCGGCAGCACGGTGCTGAGTTACCAGGGCAAAACCGTGGACCTGAGCCAGCCCTTCGAGCGCCTGACGATCCGCGAAGCCATCCTCAAACACACCGAGGCCGGCACCAACGTGGACGACGCCGCCTGGCTGGTCGCGGCGCTCAAGAAGATGGGCAAGTTCAGCGCGAAAGACAAGCTCGACAGCCGCACCCTGCCCAGCCTGCAGGTCATGTACTTCGAGGAAATGGTCGAGGAAAAACTCTGGCAGCCGACCTTCATCATGGAACACCCGACCGAGATTTCGCCGCTGGCGCGCGCCAACGATGCGCGGCCTGAAGTCACCGAACGTTTCGAACTCTACATCACCGGCCGCGAGTTCGGCAATGGCTTTTCCGAGCTCAACGACGCCGAAGACCAGGCCGCGCGATTCCTCGCGCAATCCGACGCCAAGGACGGCGGCGACGAGGAAGCCATGCATTTCGACGCCGACTATGTGCGCGCGCTCGAATACGGCATGCCGCCGACCGGTGGCTGCGGCATCGGCATCGACCGCTTCATGATGCTGCTGACCGACAGCGCCAGCATCCGCGACGTGATTTTGTTCCCGGCGCTGCGGCGCGAGGCCTGAACCGGGTCCGAGGCCGCCATGCGGTGACAGCTGCGGCGTGCCTGCATGAGGCGGTCGCCGCGGCTATCTGAGGGCAGCGAGCACCCCGCCATCACCTTCGAATTTCTTCAGCAGCTCTTCGCGCGCCCGCTCGGTCTGCGCGGGATCGCAGGCCCGGACCTCCTGGTTGTCCATGTGTTTGCCGGCCGGCGCTGTGAGGGGCTTGCGGCCGGCGCAGGCATCACGGCGCGCCAGCCAGGAGCGGACGTCGTGCGGCAGCGCCTTGTCCTGCATGCTGAACGCCTTCTCCCTGCGCTCGGAAAAGCTCTCATGGCCGCTGAAACAGTCAACGCTTCCCGGGTTCCACGTCGTCGCCGTGCCGTCCTGGTAAAGGCACACGGTGTACTTCGCGCCGCTGCTGTTCCGGGCCTGCGCAGAGGCGAGGCTGTCGTAAAAATGGATCGCGATATCCTCGGCATTCAGGTTCATGCGCGGGTCGTGTCGCTCCAGCACGGCAGAGGCGGACTGGCGGAACGCCTGCGAGCCCAGGGGCAGCTTCGAGTAGTAGAAGACCACCTCGTCACCACGCCGGCCTGTCCCGTGTTCACCCACATGCACAAAAGGGTTCTGCTGGCGCGGGTCCGTCTTCAGCGATACCGCCGCATAAGCCACGGGGATGGCCAGGGCCATGATCAGCGAGCCCGCCCATTGCTTCGTGCCTTCCGGCCAGCGGCCTCCGAGCGAGCGGACAAAAAGCTGCGCGATCACGCAGTCGGTGACGATGAAAAGACCCACAGGCTGTTCCTGCCAGAAGCGGCCACCCGCCATGTCCGTCGTGGCGGCGAGCTGCAGCGTGTCCAGATCCAGCAGCACCGCAACACCCACAAGCATGCCCGCCAGCAGCAGTCCCCGCACGTGGTCACCCAGCCGCCCTGTCCACGGCTGTGTGAAGAGGATCAGCGACACCCCGATAAAGGACGGCAGATGAAGCACGCCACCCGCCACAGGAATCGGGATCAGGTAGTCGAAAAACGCGCTGCCCGATCCCCAGATGCCCTTCCAGCCCAGCGCACCGGCAATGGCGGCGGGGGTCATCCACGCGAGTGCGGCCCATAAAAAGAAAACCGTTTTACGATACATCGGATTGCCCCTCCCCTCTTGCGCCGGAGTGCCCGGCAGCCTCAATGAACCTGGCCGCGCCAGCGCAGCAACAGCGACTGCCCCACGGCGAGAGCGAGAAGAAGATTGCCAGGTTGCCCCCTGCCTTCCTCCTGGTGGTTTCCACTAGCGCCCGCTTGCCCTGAAGCATCCGCGCGGCACCTCTCAACAGGCCTGAGCATCGTCTGTCAATGCAGGCAGGGGTCGCTGGCCATCGCTCAGCAGGGCAAGCGGCTGTTACCGGATCTGCGGCCATTCACGCATCAAATTGGCCTACAGCCCATGAACGGCAAGCGCCAGCAGCTATCAAATCCGTAGCATGGAACACGTCCGGCCAGCATCGACGACCGAGACCGGTGGCCGCGTTCACCAGCCGGCGGATGTCGCCGGAGCGAAGCGTCAGCGGCCCTCGCCCGGCGCGCGCTGGAAGTTTTGCCCCGGCTCATGACGCATGGTCCACGGAAGCTTGCTCTCGCAGAAGATGTTCATCGCTGGCTCAAGCTGCTCGTGACCCCGGACGGTGCCGAGGTAAAGCATGCGGAGCCCTTTGTAGGTTTCGGGGTTTGCATTGAAGAGCGGCGTTCCGCAGGTTCTGCAGAAATAGCGGCGGGTCCTGTCGGTGACCTGGTAAGCCGTCAGGGAGCCGGGGTCGCCGGTAACAGTGAGCTGCGACTCCTTGACAACCACGTAGGTGGAAAACGCAGCACCGGTCAGGCTGCGGCACAGGCCGCAGTGGCAGCTGACAACCTGCAGTGTCGGACCATTGACCTTGTAAGCGGTTTCGCCACACTTGCAGTGGCCGGTGATCGGGTTCATGGGTTCTCCAGAAAATGGCGATGCATCACGATGCGCAAGGCCGATGCAACATCGTCCCGGGTTTCAATCGTCAAGTGATTCTCCGTCTGAAGCCTTGGGATTATCCGGGAACATCCGGACCCGACGCCTGCACGGCAGATCCTCCCCCTGAGCTTGACCTTGACGGCGCATCGCGCTGAAGCGCAAGCCACATGTGAAGCTTGGCCTGGTAGCCTGCTGGTGTGAGGACGGCCATAGGCTCACGGCCAAAAAACTGGAACCCTGCGCTGATGTAGAGACGGGTCGCTGGCGTATTGCCTTCGGTCACGGTCAGCGTGAGCTGAAGCAAACCTTCGCGTTGACGTGCATGTTCAAGCGCGGCATCCAGCAAGGCACGGCCCGCACCGCTTCCCCTGGCTTCCGGCGATACGTACATGCCGATGACAGATGCCTTGTGCCTGGTCTTGGGTTTTGCCGAGAACTCCAGCGCGACCGTTCCCACCAGTTTCTGGCCGTCGAAGGCACCAAAGGCTGCGCTCAGGCCGGTCGGGTCCGCCAGCCGCCGGACCCAGAAGGAATCCGGCTCTGCCGCCCTTTCTGCGACCGTGGAGGTGAAGGCGTCGGCGGCCAGCTCGTAAGCCTGGAGCATGAGCTTGCGGTAGGGTCCGGCGTCCGAAGCCTGGAGGCGTGCGACGTGCATGGCTTCTGCGGCTAACTTTGCGAGGGCGCGCACAAGGGCAGCGCAAGGTACGCACCGGCCTGACAAGACCGACGGCTCCGGCTGAAAAAAGCGATGAAAAACTGCATGAAGCGAAAAAACCGATTCACTGTTGGCACTATAACGTTCAAACCGGGACAGGCCTCCTCCGGCCAGGACGGCCCTGGATCCATGTATCAAATCCGCTTCCAGCCCATGTCTGGCAAGCGCTGGCAGCTATCAAATACGTAGCAATCAACCCCGCTACAGCAGCCCGGCCCCCGGCAAAAACGTAGGCGGCGGTTCTGGCCCATCAGAAGCCCCGGGCTCGGCCACCACCGGCGGCGCGGGCTCCGCCTTCTCCACCGGCATGCGCAAATCGTCGAGGTAGTCGCGCGCGATGTTGACCGTGCTTTTCACGCCGAGTGCGTCGAAGCGTTTGGCCAGCCACTCCTTGCCACACTCCACGCCGAGATCGCGCAGCGAATGGATCAGGTTTTTGTCGGTGGACGACTTGGTGTGGGCGGTGAATTTTTCGAGGGCCTGGCCGCCGTCGATGCGGTGCATCAGCACGTCCTTGTAGTGCGCGGGATCGAGCTTGCCTTCGGCCAGCAGGCGTTTGACAAAATCGATGGCGCGCATCTCGGCGATCAGGGCTGCGTTGAAGGTGATCTCGGTCACGCGGTCCATGATTTCCGCGGGTTTGGTCGGCAACTGCTTGCGCTGGATCGGGTTGATCTGGATCAGCACGATGTCGCGGCTGTCGCAGTGGTAGATCAGCGGGTGGATCGCCGGGTTGCCGGAATAACCGCCGTCCCAGTAGGCCTCGCCATTGATCTCGACCGCCTGGAACACCATGGGCAGGCAGGCAGAGGCCATCACCGCGCTGGACGTCAGGCGTTTGCCCGAGAACACCTCGGCCTTGCCGCTGGCCACGCGGGTCGCGACCACAAACACCTTGGGTGTGCCGGGCTGTTGCGCGGCGGCGAGGCGCTCGAAGTCCACCTGCTTTTCCAGGAAGTCCTTCAGCGGGTTGATGTCGAAGGGGTTGCGCTGGTAAGGCGACAAGGCGTTGGACCAGTACTGCTTCATCGCGTCGGCCCAGAGCGTGCTGGCCCAGTTGCCGCCGCCCATCATGCCGAACAACATGCCGAAGGGCGCTTTCTGCATCTTGCTCATCGAAGCCGACACCGACGAGGACAGCGCTCCCATGTCGACAATGCCGTTCCAGAAACTGTCCAGCGCCTGGCGCGCCGCGTCATGCCGCTGGGCGCGCGGCTTGCCCTGGGCCAGCGCAAAACCGTGCGCCACCGCCACCGCGTTCATGGCCCCGGCGCTGGTGCCGCTGATGCCTTCGAGGTCCAGCCGCCCGTCATCGAGCAGCGCGTCCAGCACACCCCAGGTGAAGGCGCCGTGCGAGCCGCCGCCCTGCAGCGCCAGGTTGATGCGCGGCGCGGCCTCTGGCGAAGGGGTGTCGGGTTGCGGGGCAGCAGGCAGGTCCATGTATTGAGCTTAGCAAGAAACAGGCGCGGGACTAAAATCCGGGCTCGCACCCGCCCTGCCCCACCTCCCACCATGAATTACCTGACGGGCTACCCCGAGACCCTCCAGCGCCAGGTGCGGGAGCTGGTCGCGCAGGACCGCCTGGGCGCGCTGCTGCAGAAAAAGTACCCCGCCATCCACGGCATACGCACCGACCGGGCGCTGTACGACTACGTGATGGACCTCAAGAACAGCTTTTTGCGCAACGCCGAACCGCTGAGCAAGGTGGCCTTCGACAGCAAGCTGCATGTGATCGCCCACGCGCTGGGTACCCACACCACGATTTCGCGGGTGCAGGGCAACAAGCTGAAGTCCAAACGCGAGATCCGCGTGGCCAGCCTGTTCAAGGAGGTGCCGCTGGAATTCCTGCGCATGATCACGGTGCATGAGCTGGCCCACATCAAGGAAAAAGCCCACGACAAGGCCTTCTACCAGCTCTGCACCTACATGGAGCCGCAGTACCACCAGTTCGAACTGGACCTGCGCCTCTACCTCACGCATGTGGATGCGGGCGGCGGCACACCGTGGCCTGCCGTGCCGCAGGCGCTATGAATTCAGGAGCTGCTCACGCTTGCGGGATAAGGGCTGCGGGCCGAAAAGGCTTGTAAACCCCAACGCCTCAGGGAATCAGGCCCATGGCGTGCATATAGGCCGGGTGCACCATCAAGTCGTCCCATCCATGCGCCGGCGTGCTGGGCAGCAGGTCGAGGCGGCGCAACTCGCTGGACTCCAGCGGCTCCCAACGGCCCTTGAGCTGGGCTTCGGCCATGCCGCTCAGCAGTTCGTCCACCGCTTCGCCCTTGCCGACCGACTGGTTGCACAGCAGCACCATGTCGCAGCCGGCGGTCAGCGCGGTGATCGCCGCTTCGGTATAGCTGACCTCCTTGCCGTCGATCAGGCGGGCGCCGGCCATGCTGAGGTCGTCGCTGAAAATCGCGCCGCCGAAGCCGAGCTGGCCGCGCAGGATGTAGGTCAGCCATTGTTCGGAAAAACCGGCCGGACGCGCATCAACCTTGGGGTAGATCACATGCGCCGGCATCACGCTGGTCAGCGTGGTGTTGAGCCAATCGTAAGGTGCTGCGTCATCGGCCAGGATGGCTTTGAGGCTGCGTTTGTCCACCGGGATGTCGGTGTGCGTATCAGCCTTGACAAAACCGTGGCCCGGAAAATGATTGCCGCAGTTGGCCATGCCGCTTTGCAGCAGGCCGTGCATCAGGCTTTTGGCCAGCAAGGCCACCACGCGCGGGTCGCGCGCAAAAGCGCGGTCGCCGATGACGCTGCTTTCACCATAGTCCAGGTCGAGGACGGGCGTGAAGCTGAAGTCCACGCCGCAGGAACGCAGCTCGGCGCCCAGCACATAACCGCAGGCGGTCGCGGCATTGGTCGCGGCCAGCGCGTCCTTGAGCCACAACTCGCCGAGCGCGCGCATGGGCGGCAAATGGGTGAAGCCGTCGGTCTTGAAGCGCTGCACCCGGCCGCCTTCGTGGTCCACGCAGATCAGCAGGTCCTGACGCAGCTTCTTGATCTCGCTGCACAGGGCGCTGAGCTGCGCGCGGTTTTCCCAGTTGCGGGCGAACAGGATGATGCCGCCGGTCAGCGGGTGCTTCAGGCGCTGTTTGTCGGTCTTGCTTAAGGAAAGGCCGGCGATGTCGATGATCAGGGGGGCGTGTTGGGTCATGGGTCGGTTTCAAAAAAAGGAATCAGGGTTTCGGCGTGTATTCCACCACCACAAAACTGGCGGCGTAGTCGGTTTCATCGGTCACGGTGACATGGGCCGTCAGGCCCTGGGCCTCGAACCACTCCTTGAGCACGCCGTGCAGCACGATTTCGGGCTTGCCGCTGGCCGCCTTGGCGATTTCGCAGCTGCGCCAGCTCATGGGCATACGCATACCCAGGCCGATCGCCTTGCTGAAAGCTTCCTTGGCGGAAAAGCGTGTCGCCAGATAACGCAGGCCGCGTTCGGGCCAGCGCGCACTGCGGGCTTTCCAGGTCGCGAGTTCGGCGTCGCTGAGGATCTTCTGCGCAAAACGCTCGCCATGGCGCTCGAAGCTGGCGCGTACGCGGCGCACGTCGCAGATGTCGGTGCCTATGCCGTAAATCATTCTGGAGAAAAACCGTTGTCGATACAGCGCAGGTAAGCGGCAACGGTGGCGTTGTAACCCAGCTCCAGCGCATCGGCAATCAGCGCATGGCCTATCGACACCTCGAGCACGCCGGGCACGGCCTGCAGGAATTCGGCGAGGTTGTCACGGTTCAGGTCGTGGCCGGCATTCACACCCAAACCGACGGCCGCTGCGGCGCGCGCGGTATGGGCGAACTGTTCAAGAACCTTGTCCTTGTCGGGCGTGTTCCACGCCCGGGCATAGGTCTCGGTGTAAAGCTCGACCCGGTCTGCGCCTGCCTCTTTGGCGGCGGCCATGGCTTCGGGCAGCGGGTCCATGAACAGGCTGACACGCACGCCGCGCTTGTGCACTTCGGCGATCAGCGGCTCCAGGCGCGCGGCATCATCGGGAAATTGCCAGCCGTGGTCGCTGGTGAACTGGTTTTCGCCGTCGGGCACAAAGGTGCACTGGTGCAGCGGCAGGCCGCGCGCCGACAGGTTGCGCACGAAGTCCATCAGGTTCTGCAGCGGATTGCCCTCGACATTGAACTCGCGGTCCGGCCAGTCCTTCATCAGCGCGGCCAGTTCGTAGACGTCGGCCTCACGGATGTGGCGCTCGTCGGGCCGCGGGTGCACGGTGATGCCCTGGGCGCCGGCTTCAAGGCACAACTCGGCGGCGCGCAGCACATCGGGAATGCCGAGGTGGCGCGTGTTGCGCAGCAGCGCGACCTTGTTGACATTGACCGACAGGGCGGTACGGTAGCGGGGGGCGGGGGCGTGTACGGGGGACATAAAACTTGCCTAGAAAGCCTGCAGATCAATCATCATCTGCCGGGTTTTGAGAACCTTCACATCGCAATGGTAGTGCAGCAGCGCGCGCAACTGGGTCTTGAGCTGGGGCAGGTGCTCCACGCAGGCCCGCACCGTGTCGGTAAACGGCGCCTCATCTGCCAGCGAGGCCTGCAACTCCAGCCACTGTTCGCCGCGCAGGCTGGCGCGGTCGTCGTCATGCGCCTCGCGCAGGCCGGATTCGGCGACCAGCACATAGGGCGTCTGCAGCTCCAGCGGCGCCAGCGTGGCGGTCTGGGCATCCAGCGTCGGCAGCAGCCCGATGTCGCGCAGCAGGCGCAGCTCGAAGGCACGCAGCGCCACCTGCAGCGTGTCCGTGCTCTGGCTGGCCAGCAGTTGCACCGTCGCCGCATAGGCATCGAACAACACCGGGTGCGGGTCGTCGCGCGCCAGCAGGCGCATCAGCAGTTCATTGAGGTAATAACCCGACAGCAGCGCATCACCGGTCGGCATCACATGGCCGCCCTGCCATTCGGCGCTGCGCAGCATGCGGATCTCGGCATCGCCGCCGAAAGCCACGTGCAGCGGCTGCAGCGGCAGCAGGATGGGGCGGAAATTCGAGCTCGGCTTCTTGGCCCCGCGCGCCACCAGCGCGATCCGGCCGTAGCTGCGGCTGAACACCTCCAGGATCAGGCTGGACTCGCTCCAGTCGTAGCGGTGCAGGACATAAGCAGGTTCGTCGCTGATGCGTTTGGTAGCCACGCCGGTACGCAGCTCCGCTTACTCGTAGCCAAAAGTTCTGACGCGGGCCTCGTCATCGGCCCAACCCGAGCGCACCTTGACCCAGATCTCGAGAAACACCTTGCCGCCGGTCAGCGCTTCCATCTCGTGGCGCGCCTCGGTGCCTATGCGTTTGAGCTTTTCGCCCTTCTCACCAATGATCATGCCCTTGTGGCCGTCGCGCTCGACCACGATGGTCGCGGCAATCCGGCGCAGTTCGCCCTCCTGCTCGAACTTGTCGATGATCACGGTGGAGGTGTAGGGCAGCTCGTCGCCGGTCAGGCGAAACAGCTTTTCGCGGATGATCTCGGCTGCCATGAAACGTTCGCTGCGGTCGGTCAGCTCGTCGGCGCCATACATCCAGGGCTGGGGCGGCAGGTATTTTTCACAGATGCCAAACAGGCGGTCCACGTCTTTCGCGTTGTTGGCCGACATCGGCACAAACTCGGCAAAGTTGTGGCGCTCCTGCATTTGCTTGAGCCAGGGGGCGATGTCGGCGCGCCGGTGGATCAGGTCGAACTTGTTGGCCAGCAGGATGGCCGGCGTGCCGGCCGGCAGCAGCGACAGCACCTTGTCGTCGGCCTGGTTGAACTGGCCGGCCTCGACCACAAACACGATCAGGTCCACGTCGTTGACCGTGCCGACCACCGTCTTGTTGAGCGATCGGTTCAGCGCGTTGCCATGCCGGGTCTGGAAACCGGGCGTGTCGACAAACACGAACTGCGTGGGGCCCACGGTGCGCATGCCGGTGATGCGGTGGCGCGTGGTCTGGGCCTTACGCGAGGTGATGCTGATTTTCTGCCCGACCAGCGCATTGAGCAGGGTCGATTTGCCGACATTGGGCTTGCCGACGATGGCGATCAGGCCGCAGCGCTGACCTTCGACGGGCGGCGCGTTGTTGGCCCGGGACGTCATGGCCCGGGCCAGCATGGCCTCGAGTTCCGCGTTTTGTGCGGGCGCCACAGCGCCGGGCGCGTCGGCCGGGAGGGCGGTGGCCGGAGCTGGGGCCGGAGCCGCCGGACGTGCGGGGTTTTTGGAGGTTTTTTTGCCTGGGGTCATGTCGGGTGCCTGTTGGCGGCTGCAGGGGCAGGCGCCGGGGGTTCTTCAGTCGAGCGTCTTCACGTAGGCCAGCATGGCAGCCGCGGCCGCCTGTTCACCGGCGCGGCGCGAGCCGCCTATGCCGCGTTCGGCCCGCCCGTATTCGCTGATCTCGCATTCCACATCGAAGGTCTGCTTGTGGGCCGCGCCCAGGGTGCCGACCACGCGGTAGATCGGCAGGTTCATTTTGCGGCCCTGCAGCCATTCCTGCAACTCGGTCTTGGGGTCCTTGCCGATGGCCTGCATATGGGGGTTGATCTCCACCGCGCTGAACAGCCGGCGCACCAGCTGGTCCGCCGTGGCAAACCCGGCGTCCAGATAAACCGCGCCTATGACTGCCTCCAGCGCATCGGCCAGGATGGACGGCCGCTTGTTGCCGCCCGACTTGGCTTCGCCCTCGCCCAGGCGCAGCAGCGGCGGCAGGCCAAGCTGGACGGCGAGCTGGTGCAGGGTGTCCTGCTTGACGAGATTGGCACGCACACGCGACAGGTCGCCTTCGGGCAACTCGCTGAGCCGCTCATACAGCAAGCCCGCGACCGCCAGATTGAGCACGGAGTCGCCGAGAAACTCGACGCGTTCGTTGTGGTCCGCCGAAAAACTGCGGTGGGTCAAGGCCTGCTGCAGCAGGCGGGGATTGGAAAACTCATGTTCCAGTCGCTTTTGCAGCGACTGGAGATCGGGGCTCAAGGGGGCACTGGCACGCACTTACTTGGATCGGCCGGCGTACTTGATCAGCAGGAAAGCCGGTCCCGCGATATGGATTTCCTTGTTGTAGGCAAAGCTGACGACGGTTTTGTCGCCTTCCTTGGTGATTTCCAGGTCCTTGCCGGAGATGGACTTGATGTCATCGATCTGCGCAGCCTTGTCGAAAATGGTCCGTACTTCCGTCACGGAAGCGCCGTCCTTGGCCTTGGTGGCGGCCTTGGTGATGGCCTGGAATTCAACCACGGTGGGGAAAGCCTGGGCGGCGATCACACCGGCAAAAGCCAGCACGCCGACCACAAACAGGACGCCGATGAAGGAAATGCCACGTTGCCGATTGTTCATGTGTTTCTCCACTCCAGTGTTGCCAGTGTTGTTATGCCCGCTAGTCAATTTTGCCAATCCGCTTGAGACTACCAAAATTCATCCAGACAAAAAAGGCCTTGCCCACGATGTTTGCTTCGGGGACAAACCCCCAATAACGCGAATCCAGCGAGTTGTCGCGGTTGTCGCCCATCATGAAGTACTGACCCTCGGGCACCTTGCAAACCACGCCCTCGCTACTGTAACGGCAATTCTGCCGGTAAGGGAAGTCGTCTGCCCCCGCAATGAACGACGGACGGTCCACATCGTTGAGCAGGCGGTAGGTCTTGCCGCCGTTCGTCTCCTGGAACTGCTTGGCGTAACGCAGCGCGTCCTCGTCAAAAAAATCAGCGAGCGGCACTTTGGGCACGGGCTTGCCGTTGACGGTGAGCTTCTTGTTCAGGTAGGCCACCTCGTCGCCGGGCACGCCCACCACGCGTTTGATGTAGTCGAGGCTGGGTTTGGGCGGGTAGTGAAACACCATCACGTCGCCGCGCTGCGGGCTGTTGTTGTCCAGGATCTTGGTATTGATCACGGGCAGGCGCACCCCGTAGTGGAATTTATTGACCAGGATCAGGTCACCGACCAGCAGCGTCGGGATCATGGAACCGGAGGGGATTTTGAAGGGCTCGAACAGGAAGGAGCGCAGCAGGAACACCACCACGATGACCGGAAACAGGCCGGCGGTCCAGTCCAGCCACCAGGGCTGCGCCAGCAAGCGGGCCTGGGCGTCGCCGGTGTGGTTATCGACCTGGGTGATGCCCTGGGCGGCCAGTTCTGCACGGCGCTGAGCACCCTGTGCCTCCAGGGCCATGGCGGCCTTGCGCCGCTGCGGCCAGAAATAGAATTTCTCGGCCAGCCAGTACAGGCCGGTGACCACGGTGGCCAGGAACAGCAGCAGGGAAAAGTTGCCTTCCACCATGCCGAAATACCAGGCGGCACCATAACCGACAAACACGGCCAGCACCGCGGCGGTCAGTGAACTCATAAAACCAAGCATTATTCTTCTACCTGCAGGATGGCCAGGAAAGCCTCCTGGGGCACTTCAACGGAACCAATCTGTTTCATGCGCTTCTTGCCGGCTTTTTGTTTTTCGAGAAGCTTTTTCTTGCGCGAAATATCGCCGCCGTAACACTTGGCAATCACGTTCTTGCGCAGCGCCTTGATTGTCTCACGCGCAATGATGTTGGCTCCGATGGCGGCCTGGATCGCAACGTCGAACTGCTGCCGTGAAATGATCTCGCGCATCTTGGCCACCACGGCCCGGCCGCGGTAAGCCGACTGGCTGCGGTGAACAATGATGGACAGGGCGTCGACCTTCTCGCCGTTGAGCAGGATGTCGACCTTGACCACGTCGGAGGCCCGGAACTCCTTGAACTCGTAATCCATGGAGGCGTAACCACGCGAGACCGACTTGAGCTTGTCGAAGAAGTCCAGCACGATCTCGCCCAGCGGCATTTCATAGGTCAGCATGACCTGCTTGCCGTGGTAGGCCATGTTGAGCTGGACGCCACGCTTGAGGTTGGCCAGCGTCATGACCGCGCCCACGTAGTCCTGCGGCATGTACAGATGCACGGTCACGATCGGCTCGCGGATCTCGTTGACCTTGCCGCCGTCGGGAATTTTGGACGGGTTCTCGACCATGATGACGCTGCCGTCGGTCTGCAGCACCTCATACACCACGCTGGGCGCGGTGGTGATCAGGTCCTGGTCGAACTCGCGTTCGAGCCGCTGCTGGACGATCTCCATGTGCAACAGGCCCAGGAAGCCGCAGCGAAAGCCAAAGCCCAGCGCCTGGCTGACTTCCGGCTCGTAGTGCAGCGAGGCATCGTTGAGCTTGAGCTTTTCCAGCGCGTCGCGCAGCGAGTCGTACTCGCTGGCCTCGGTCGGGTACAGGCCGGCAAACACCTGCGGCTGGATTTCCTTGAAACCCGGCAGGGCTTCGGTGGCGGTGGCTGCCGCGCCGCCGGTGCCGGCCTTGATCAGGGTCACGGTGTCGCCGACGCGGGCCGCCTGCAGCTCCTTGATGCCTGCGATGATGAAACCCACCTCGCCGGCCTCCAGCGACGGGCGCTGCTCGGTATGCGGCGTGAATACGCCGAGCTGCTCGGCGTTGTAGGTGGCTTCGCTGGCCATCAGCTTGATGCGGTCGCCTTTGGCCAGGCGCCCGTCCACCACACGCACCAGCATGACCACGCCGACATAGGCGTCGTACCAGCTGTCGACAATCATCGCGCGCAACGGCCCGTCCGGGTTGCCCCGGGGCGCGGGCATGCGAGCGATCACGGCTTCGAGAATTTCGTCGATGCCCATGCCGGTTTTTGCACTGCAGGGGATCGCGTCGGTCGCGTCGATGCCGATCACGTCCTCGATTTCCTGCTTCGCGTTGTCCGGATCGGCCTGCGGCAAGTCCATCTTGTTGAGCACCGGCACCACGGTCACGCCGAGGTCCAGCGCGGTGTAGCAGTTGGCCACCGTCTGGGCTTCCACGCCCTGGCTCGCATCCACCACCAGCAGCGCGCCTTCGCAGGCGGACAGCGAGCGGCTCACTTCATAGGAGAAGTCCACATGGCCGGGCGTATCGATCAGGTTGAGGTTGTAAACCTGGCCGTCGAGTGCCTTGTATTTGAGCGCGGCGGTCTGCGCCTTGATGGTTATCCCACGCTCCTTTTCCAGATCCATGGAGTCCAGCACCTGCGCGCTCATCTCGCGATCCTGCAAACCACCGCAGCGCTGGATGATGCGGTCGGCAAGCGTGGACTTGCCGTGATCAATATGCGCAATGATCGAAAAGTTTCTGATGTGATTCATCAAGGGGAACGCCTAAGTGCTTGAAAGTATTGCGAAGAGCGCGAGGCACATTCGCAAAAGACATAAAAAAGGGCGCGTCACTTGTGACGCGCCCTGAACCAACAATCTATGGCAACTGCGATAGTTGGAAGCTTCATTGTAGGCAAAAAGCCCGGGACGCATAGCCTCGAAATTGCCAAATTTATCTCGTTGCAGGGCTGCAACATCAAACTTATGCACAACTTATTCACAATTTTAACCGGGAAGCTCTGGACAACTTGTGGGTGATCTGTGGATCAGCAGTGAATGGAGTGAATTCGTGCCAGCAGCAGGTTTTTTTTGACTTCCATATATTGGAAATGAGCCAAACCCTGTGTCTATTCTACCAAAACTGGTCCTTAGCCCGATTTGAATGTTAGTAACTGCAAACTTTTATTTCGACCGCAGGGAATAGAAAAAATATTTTTTTCGGGGTGGAAAAGCGTTCATCCCAAACAAAACCCCCAACCCTGAGAGGGTATGGGGGCTGGGGAACAGGGCATATCGGTGCCCCCTGGACAACGGCCAGGCCCTTATCGCGCGGGGCGGATCAGGGCGTATTGCGTCCACTCGCTGCGCCTGAAAAGCACATTGATGGCTTTGCCTTTTTCAATTTTGGCCAGCGCCGCTTCGAAGTCCTTCACGCTGCTGATTTCGGTGTTGGCGATGGCCAGGATCACGTCGCCTTCACGCAAGCCGGCACGCGCCGCAGCGCCCTCGCTGGCATCGACCTTGACGCCGCCCTTGAGCTTGAGTTCTTTCTTGAGTGCCTCCGGCAGCTCGCTGACCACCAGCCCCATGGCTTGCGCCGGGCCGGCCACCGGCGGCTTGGCCTCGGGTGCCTGGGCTCTGCGCACCGGTTTTTCAGCCTCGACTTCCCCGATGATGACGCTCAGGTCCCGGCTGGTGCCGCGCCTGAAAACAGTCACGGTGGCTTTGGTGCCGGGTTTCACATTGCCCACCAGTCGCGGCAAATCCGTCGCCTTGTCGATGGTCTTTCCCTCGAATTTGGTGATGATGTCACCGGCTTCGACGCCGCCTTTTTCTGCAGGTGATCCGGCCTCGACACCGCGCACCAGGGCGCCCTGCGCCTTGCCCAGCCCGATGGACTCGGCCACATCCTTGCTGACCTGGTCGATCTGCACGCCGATCTTCCCGCGCGTGACCCGTCCGGTGCTGCGCAGCTGGTCGGCCACCCGCGTGGCCTCATCGATGGGAATGGCAAAGGAAATGCCCTGGAAGCCACCGGAGCGCGAATAGATCTGGCTGTTGATGCCGACCACCTCGCCGCGCATGTTGAGCAAAGGGCCGCCCGAGTTGCCGGGATTGATGGCAACATCGGTCTGGATGAAAGGCAGGTAGTCGCCGGTGTCGCGCTGCTTGGCACTTACGATGCCGGCCGTCACCGTATTTTCGAGGCCGAAAGGCGAGCCGATCGCCATCACCCATTCGCCGACCTTCAGGCGGCTGATGTCGCCGATTTTCACCGCCGGCAATCCGGTGGCCTCGATCTTGACCACCGCCACATCGGTGCGTTTGTCGCTGCCAATGATCTTGGCCTTGAACTCGCGCTTGTCGGTCAGCGTCACCAGCACCTCGTCGGCACCTTCCACCACATGGGCATTGGTCATCACCAACCCGTCAGAGGTCAGGATGAAGCCTGAACCCACGCCGCGCGGCTGGTCTTCATCGGGTTGCGAACGGTCCGGACGCGGGGCGCGCGGCATGTTGGGCGGCACCGGGATGCCAAAACGCCGGAAAAATTCGAGCATCTGCTCGTCGGCATTGCCGGCAGCACCGGCCTTGACTTTTTCCAGCGTGCGGATGTTCACGACGGACGGGCCGACGGTTTCCACCAGATCGGTGAAGTCCGGCAGGCTGCGCACCTGCGCCAGCACCGGCGCGGCCGGGACCAGGCTCAGGGTGGCCCCCAGTGCCAGTGCACCGGCGGTCACATAGGCACGGCATTGTTTCCAGTTCAATTGATGCATCTTCAGCCTTTGAGAAATGATGGGGCGTCAAACAGGTTCAGCATTCACGAAGCTGCCGCGGCAACACACCACGGCGCCCGGCACTTTCCGGGACATGGGGGGTTATTTCCTGCGTTCAAGGCCGTCAGCAAACAGGGCCAGGGTAGCCATCGGGACCTCCCCAATCACGGTCAGCCACCAGGCTTCCACACGCCGCGTCAGGGACTGGGTGGCCCCCATGGACAACCGGGATTCCCTGGCGTGGCGCTGGGCGTCATACGGTTCCACAAAAATCGAGACTGACGCGAGCCCGTCGGAAAACACCCATTGCATCGGCTCATCGCCGGTCGGTGTCACACGCGGGCGCTTGTGGCAGCTCATGGGCTGAAAGCCGGACACCGGGTTTTTCAGGGCCCAGCCCTCGGCGCTGGCGGTGGTCTTGACCAGGCCGGGCTTTTCGACCCGGTAGCCGTCGACCTTGTTCATCATCTGCGCCAGCTTTTCAAGCTTGACCGGCACGTCGAACTGAAGCTCGGAAAATGCCGCCTGTTCCAGAACCTTGCCTTCGGCGTCCAGGGTCTGCAGTTTGACAACCAGCCCCCGCTTCTGCTCGGCCCAGACACGGTAGCCGAAACGCATGGCATCCCTGGGAACAAGCGCAATCACGTCGGCATCGACGCCGGCCACACGCTCGCGACCCTCCTGCCTGGCCTGGTAGAAATCCCCGATGTGGCTGCCGGTGGTTTGCAGCAGCGCGGGAAAAAGCCCGAGCGATTCGCGCTTCTCGGTGCGCACCAGTTTTTCTTCCGGCAGGAAGGTCACGACCTGGTCGTTATGGCGGAAGGTCGAGCGCCGCGGACCTGTCAGGGTGTCGACGCGCTCAATCTGCTGCTTGCCGTCGCACACGTGCCAGATCTTGGCGCTGGACATGACGCCGCCCGAGGAAACCACGAAGGTGCCGACATAAGACCGGTTCCTCGAGGCCTCATGCATGCGCATCAGCCATTCGTTGATGTTTTTCGACTCCACAGCCTGCACCGGGGCGGCCGGCGCGGGCGCCTGGGCTGCTACGTAATTGGCAGAAGCCAGCGCGCAACCGGCAAGGGCCAGGAGTCGAAGATGCTTGAGGTTCATGGCTGCGAGCTGATCGGTAGAAGTGATGCGCCGGTCCGGCGCCTAGCGCCGCGCATCCTGCGGGGATTCAAACGTGGCATTGCGCAAAAAACCCGAGGGCATCTGCAGCGCCGAGGTGCCGCCAAACTGCTTGTGTTCGGCCAGCAGTTGCTGGAGCCGCGCGTCGCGCACCACCGGCCCCTGTGCCGACATCACCAGCACCTGCTGGGGAACCTCCGGACGGGCCTGGGCCAGTTGCGGCGTGGCCGACTGCGCCAATTGAGGCGCAGCGGACGGTGCCAGCAGGCCGGCGCCGGTGTTCCATGCCACGGCCACCACCGCCGCCACGGACACAAACCCGGCCACCAGTTTCCAGCGAAAGCTGCCGTCGTTGGAGGCTTCGCGGTCCATGTCCGCGACCATCGGCTGCCTTGAAGTCACCAGCGCATGAAGCGGCGGCTCCTGCGCCAGGCTCGTGCGCAGACGTGCCAGGAATGCCGCATCCGACGCCTGCGGCGCCAGGCCAGGCGAACGCAGCACATCACCAATCAGGTGGTAGGCATTCCAGCTCTCCAGCGCCTGCTCGTCGGCTTCGCAGATCGCGAGCGCGGCGGCAAAGTCCTCGCTGGCCAGCTGGCCGTCGGCGAGGGCCGAAATCATTTCAAGGTTTTGCGTTGTCGGTTTCATGGTGTTCATGGGCAGCTTGCGCCGGCCGGTCAATCATCTGCTGTTGTCTCTGGAATACATTCCACATTGCCACTTGCCATGCCTACCAGCGCTTGCCGGACTGGTTCTCCAGCAGGGGTTTGATCTTTACGGAGATCGCTTCCCTGGCCCTGAAAATCCGGGACCGCACCGTGCCTATCGGGCAATTCATCACTTCCGCGATCTCTTCATAACTCAAGCCTTCGATTTCCCGCAGGCTGATGGCCTGACGCAACTCGTCAGGCAAGGCATCCATGGCCGCATTGACCATCTGGGCAATTTCCTTGCTGGCCAGTACAGCTTCCGGGGTTTCCGAACTGGTTAGTTCGTTTTCCAGCGGGGAAGTTTCATCGTCATCGCCGGATTTGAACGAATTTTCCGAGACCGTCGGATTGCGCTTGAGGTCCATCAAGGATTTTTTGGCAGTGTTGACGGCAATCCGGTACAGCCAGGTGTAGAACTGCGCCTCGCCCCGGAACTGGGCCAGCGCGCGGTAAGCGCGGATAAAGGTTTCCTGGGCGATGTCTTCCACCAGGTCCACATCGCGCACCATGCGCCCGATCAGGCGCTGGATGCGGCGCTGGTATTTGATGACCAGCAGTTCAAACGCCTTCTGGTCGCCCGCGACCGTGCGCTCGACCAGCATGGCATCGCTGTCGCTGGCCGTTGGCGGCTCGGAAGGGGGAATGTCGGCGCTCATGGATAAGGGCGTGGCGGATCGGTTTCGGCAGGAAAGTCCGCTGCGGCAACAGGGAGGGGCATATCGGGTGGCAGGCCGGCGGGCCATGCCTTGCGCCGCGAATATACAGCACGCCGCAAATCCAGCCAGCGTTCGGGGAAGGCCGATCGATGGGCCCACAGCCACATGCTGGCATGGTCATGGTTGTCCAGCCGGATCAGCAGGGTGCGTTGCAGATCAAGCGCCACCGACAGGGCCAGCACCGGTGTCCCGGCCTGGTAGCCCGGGCTTTCCCAGAACCAGGCCTGGCCATCCCAGTGCAACTGCCCCACCGGCGCGCTGCGCCAGCCCAGCCAGGCAAGCACGCCGGCGCCCACCACCCCCGCCACGGCCATGCCGGTACGCCAGTCGAACCCGGGGCCGGCCAGCCACCATGCGACGGTCACCCCCAGGCCTGCCAGCCACAGGGCGGCCAGGGCCAGCCCCTGAAAATGCGAACGCCCCAGCGGGTAGGCAACCGGCGGGGCGTTATGCATGGACGGAACAGGAAGTGATGACGCTGGATGCTGAAGGTGCGAAAAAAGGGAACTCAAACCCGCTTGAACACCAGCGTGCCATTGGTGCCGCCGAAACCGAAATTGTTTTTAACGGCTACATCGATGGTGGCATCCCGCGCCGTGTTGGCACAGTAGTCCAGGTCGCACTCGGGATCCTGGTTGAAGATGTTGATGGTCGGCGGGATTTTCTGGTGGTGCAGCGCCAGCACCGTGAAAACAGATTCAATGCCGCCGGCGCCGCCGAGCAGGTGGCCGGTCATGGACTTGGTCGAACTGACCACCAGCTTCTTCGCATGGGCGCCGAAGGCCGCCTTGATGGCGTTGGTTTCGTTGAGGTCACCGAGCGGCGTGGACGTGCCATGCGCATTGAGGTAGCCGACCTGGTCGGCGTTGATGCCTGCATTTTTCAGGGCCATGACCATGGAGCGCCGCGGGCCGTCCACATCCGGCGCCGTCATGTGGTACGCGTCGGCGCTCATGCCGAAGCCGGTGAGCTCGGCATAAATCTTCGCGCCGCGCGCCTTCGCGTGTTCGTACTCTTCGAGCACCACCACACCGCTGCCCTCGCCCAGCACAAACCCGTCCCGGTCCCTGTCCCAGGGGCGCGAGGCCGTCTTCGGGTCGTCGTTGCGGGTCGACAGCGCGCGTGCCGCAGCGAAGCCGCCCATGCCCAGCGGCGACACCGTTGCCTCGGAGCCGCCGGCCACCATCACATCGCAGTCGCCGTACTCGATCATGCGTGCCGACAGGCCGATCGCATGCAGGCCGGTGGTACAAGCCGTCACGACGCCGATGTTGGGGCCCTTGAAGCCGAACTTGATGGACACATGGCCGGAGATCATGTTGATGATGGACGCCGGCACAAAAAACGGCGAAATGCGGCGAGGGCCGCGATTCACCAGTTCAGTGTGGGTCTGCTCGATCATCGGCAGGCCGCCTATGCCCGAGCCGATGTTGCAGCCGATGCGTGTCGCCTCTTCATCACCCAGGGCATCCCCGGTGGGCAGGCCGCTGTCGGCCACGGCCTGGAAAGCTGCCGCCAGACCCAGATGAATGAAGCGGTCCATGTGCCGCGCTTCTTTTTCGGGGATGTAATCCGCGATATTGAAGCCCTTAACCTCGCCGGCAAACTTGCAGGCGAAATTGCTGGCGTCAAACTGCGTGATCAGGTCAATGCCCGGCTGGCCTGCCAGCAGGTTGGCCCAGGAATCGGCCACGGTGTTGCCCACCGGGCTGACACATCCCAGACCTGTCACAACAACGCGGCGACGGCTCATGCGCAAATCCTGAAGAAGAAGTTCCCGGAAAGCCGGACATGGCTTTCCAGGCGGGATGAAAAAAGACCGGGGTCTTTAGGCTTTTTGATGGGTGTTCGCGTAGTCGATCGCGTTCTGGACCGTCGTGATTTTTTCGGCGTCTTCGTCCGGGATCTCGATGCCGAATTCATCTTCCAGAGCCATCACCAGTTCAACGGTGTCAAGCGAGTCGGCGCCGAGATCGGCCACAAAGGCTTTTTCATTGGTGACCTGGCCTTCTTCCACGCCAAGCTGCTCGGCAATGATTTTCTTAACACGTGATTCGATATCGCTCATAAGTCCCTCTGAGGGTTGTAAATTAATCCGTGATTTTAGCGTTGTTGGGGGTGATTCCCCAACCCGCCAGCCGGACGGATAAAACCCGGCTTGTACTCCAGCAGTGGCCGGCTGTCCTGCGTCACCCATTATTCATGATTCGGGTGACGCCGGGCCTGCCGGCAACTGCCGGACGAGTCCTCACATATACATGCCGCCGTTGACGTGGATCTCCTGCCCGGTGATGTAGCCGGCCTGCGGGCTGGCGACAAACGCCACCGCATGTGCAATGTCCTGCGGCTTGCCCAGATGACCCAGCGGAATCTGCCCCAGCAGTGCTTTCTGCTGCTCCTCTGGCAGGCTGGCGGTCATGTCGGTTTCAATAAATCCGGGCGCCACACAGTTGACGGTGATGTTGCGGCTGCCGAGTTCGCGCGCCAGCGCGCGTGTCATGCCGGCCACGCCCGCCTTGGCAGCCGCGTAGTTGGCCTGGCCGGCATTGCCGGACGCGCCTACCACAGAGGTGATGCTGATGATGCGGCCGTAACGCTGCTTCATCATGGTGCGCATCACGGCGCGGCTCATGCGGAACACCGCCTTGAGGTTGGTGTCCAGCACCGCGTCCCAGTCCTCGTCCTTCAGGCGCATGGCCAGCATGTCGCGCGTGATGCCGGCATTGTTGACCAGCACCTGCAAGCCGCCATGCTCCTTGACGATCGCGTCGATCAGCGCTTCGGCACCTGCCGCGTCGTTCACATTCAGGTTTTTTCCGGAACAACCGGGAAACGCCGCCAGCGCCTGGCTGATCTTCGCCGCGCCATCATCGGTGGTGGCCGTGCCAATCACTTTCAGGCCGCGCTGCGCCAGTTCCAGCGCGATCGCCGCGCCAATGCCGCGCGAAGCGCCGGTGACCAGTGCCACCTGGCCTTCAAATTGAATATCGCTCATACCAGCATCTCCCTGGCCTGCTTCAGGCTGTCCGGATCGAACAGGGCCACGCCCGTCATGTCCGCATCGATACGTTTGACCATGCCGGCCAGCACCTTGCCCGGCCCGCATTCGACCACCGTCGTGATGCCACGCGCCTTGATGGCCTGCACACATTCCACCCAGCGCACCGGGCCGAAGGCCTGCGCGTACAGGGCCGCGCGGATGCGCTCGGGATCGGTCTCGACAGCGACCTCGATGTTGTTGATCACCGGGATCAGCGGTGCGGCAAAAACAGTGGCCGCGAGTATTTCCTTCAGCTTGTCGGCGGCAGGTTTCATCAGGCTGGAGTGAAACGGCGCCGACACCGGCAGCGGCAAGGCGCGCTTGGCGCCGTTGGCCTTGAGGACTTCACAGGCCTTGTCCACCGCAGCCTTGCTGCCGGCAATCACGGTCTGCATCGGGTCGTTGAAATTGACGGCTTCCACCACCTCGGCGGTGCCTGGTCCAAAACTGCGCAGCGCTTCGGCACAACCTTCCACAACCCGGGAGGCTTGCATGCCGAGGATGGCGGCCATCGCGCCCACCCCCACCGGCACCGCATCCTGCATGGCCTGCGCGCGAAAACGCACCAGCGGCGCGGCCTGCGCCAGGCTCAGCACGCCGGACGCAACCAGCGCGGAATATTCCCCCAGCGAGTGACCGGCCACCACCGCCGGCGCGGCGCCGGTCTCGGCCATCCAGGCGCGATAGGCGGCGACACCGGCCACCAGCATCACCGGCTGGGTGTTGGTGGTCAGGCCCAGCGCTTCCTTCGTCCCTTCCCTGATCAGCTGGCCGAGGTCTTCGCCCAGCGCGTCCGAGGCTTCGCGCAGGGTCTCGCGCACCGCCGGGTGCTCGCCCCAGCCGTCCAGCATGCCCACAGACTGTGAACCCTGGCCCGGAAAAACAAAAGCAAAAGGTGTCATGGAGTTTGTAATCAAATTGGCCGCCAGCCCTTGAGGGACGGGCGTAACCAGCTATAGATTCAGGAGCACCGCGCCCCAGGTGAAGCCACCGCCCACACCCTCGAGCATCAGGGTGTCGCCTTTTTGGATCTTGCCGCTGCGCACCGCCACGTCCAGCGCCAGCGGAATCGAGGCCGCCGAGGTGTTGCCATGCTGGTCCACCGTGACGATCAGCTTGTCCAGCGGCAGCTTCAGCTTTTTGGCGGTGCTGTGCATGATGCGGATGTTGGCCTGGTGCGGGATCAGCCAGTCGATGTCGCTGTCCTGCAGGCCGGCCTTGGCCAGGGTGGCGCGCGCCGCTTCCTCGAGCACACCGACCGCCAGCTTGAACACCGCCTGACCATCCATCTTGAGCAGCGGGTCGCCCAGCACCTGGCCGCCGGCGACGGTGCCGGGCACACACAGGATGCCCACGTGTTTGCCGTCGGCATGCAGGTCGGTGGCCAGGATGCCCGGTGTGTCCGAAGCTTCCAGCACCACCGCGCCGGCGCCGTCGCCGAACAGCACACAGGTGGTGCGGTCCGAAAAATCGAGGATGCGCGAAAACACTTCCGCGCCAATCACCAGCGCCTTGCTGGCCGAACCGGTCTTGATCATGGCGTCGGCGACGGTCAGCGCGTAGACAAAACCGCTGCAGACTGCCTGCACGTCGAAGGCCGGGCAACCGGCGATGCCGAGCTTGTGCTGCAGGATGCAGGCGGCGGACGGAAACACCATGTCCGGCGTCGAGGTGGCCACGATGATCAGGTCGATGTCACTGGCTTGCAGGCCGGCAGCCTGCAGCGCATTTTTGGCCGCTTCCAGAGCCAGGTCGCTGCTGCAGACCCCGGGCGCGGCGAAATGGCGGGCACGGATGCCGGTGCGCTCGACTATCCATTCATCCGAAGTTTCCACCCCTTTGGCGGCCAGCTCGGCAGCCAGGTCGGCATTGCTCAAACGACGGGGCGGCAGGTAGCTGCCGGTGCCAGTGATACGTGAATAGGGGCTCATGAATTTTAGTGCGCTGGCGCTGGATCGGTATGGGTGTCGGGCACATCGGCGCCCGTCGCATCCACCGGTCCCATCGCCGCTTTGGCCAGCAGGGGGGCGGCGTGGGCGATGCGTTCCTGCACCCGTTCCAGCAAGTTGTTGCGAGCTGCATCATAAGCGCGATTCAGGGCCCGTTCAAAAGCAAAGGCATCAGCCGATCCGTGGCTCTTGAACACCAGCCCGCGCAGGCCCAGCAGCGCCGCACCGTTGTAACGCCTATGGTCTACACGATTTTTAAATGCAGATAACACCGGATAAGCCACGATAGCGGCAGTTTTGGTGAATATATTTCTGGAAAACTCGGCCTTGATGAATCCACCAATCATGCTGGCCAGGCCTTCGCTGGCTTTGAGAGCCACATTGCCGACAAAGCCGTCACACACAACGATATCCACCACACCCTTGAAAATATCGTTCCCCTCGACATTGCCATAAAAATTCAAATCGCCACTTTTAGCAGCAGATCGGAGCAATTCACCCGCCTTTTTGATGACTTCGCTGCCTTTAATGGCTTCTTCGCCAATATTGAGCAGACCCACCGTGGGACTGGGCTTGTCGGCGATGGCGGACACCAGGGCGGAACCCATGACGGCAAACTGGAACAGGTGATCTTCGGAGCAATCGATGTTGGCGCCCAGGTCGAGCACCGTGGTGGCGCCGCCGGCGGCATTGGGCAACTGGGTGGCAATCGCCGGCCGGTCAATACCTTCCAGCGTCTTGAGCACATATCGCGCAATCGCCATCAATGCGCCGGTGTTGCCGGCCGATACCGCCGCTTGGGCTGCGCCCTCCTTGACCTGGGTGATGGCCACACGCATCGACGAGTCTTTTTTGCGGCGCAGGGCCACCTCGATCGGGTCGTCCATGGTGACCACCTCGGAGGCGGCCAGGACCTGGCAGCGCGGATGTGACTGGATGCGGGGAAATTCTGCCTGCGAGGCAAGCACCCCGGGCTGGCCCACCAGCACGATGCCGGCGTCAGGATGGCTGTCCAGGAAGGCGAGGCAGGCCGGCAAGGTGACCGACGGGCCGAAATCGCCGCCCATGGCGTCGACAGCTATCCTGATCATGGCAGGACCGGTGCAGTCAGGAAATGGGAATTCGACAAAACAAAGGCCCGCAGGATGAGTGCGGGCCAGTTCTTAAAGCGCGGAATTACGCTTCGGATTTGGTTTTCAGCACCTTGCGACCACGGTAGAAACCGGTGGGGCTGATGTGGTGGCGCAGGTGAATCTCGCCGGTGGTGGACTCGACAGCCAGACCTGGAACGGTCAGGGCATTGTGTGCACGGTGCATGCCGCGCTTGGAAGGTGATTTTTTGTTCTGCTGGACGGCCATGATCCGCTCCTGAGGGGGTATAGGGTTGGTAAATAACGCCCTGGAACCGTGAGATGGCCCTGGCGCGAAGCCTTTGATTATAGCGCGATACGGGCGCTTGTTCCAGTCCCGCGGCCAGAACAGGCCGGCGCCGCCCGTCGCCCGGGCTTATTTGGGCTTTTTGAGCTGGGCCAGGGCCGCAAACGGATGCGGTTTGGCGTCCACCTCGCCGTCCGGCGGCGCCAGTTCGGCCTCACCGGCGCTGAACACCGGCGTTTCGGGACAGGTCTCGTGCATGGGCACCAGCGGCAGGGCCATCAGCAATTCATCCTCGACCACCGCCAGCAGGTCGAACTGGGGCGCCATGACCAGCAAATCCTCTTCGGAGGCGTCATCCTCGGCCATGGCGATATCTTCATCGGCCACAAACCGGTACCACTGGTCAATCTCCAGCGGCGTCGCCACCGAAGCCATGCAGCGCTGGCAGGTCAGCGGCAGGCTGGTGGTGGCCTCCAGATGAACCCACACATCGTCCTCGGCACCGGCGCGCGCGCGCAGCTCGCCGGTGGCGCGCCAGCTGACGGCCAGATCGGGCGCCGGCCCATGGATTTCCTGGGCCAGGCGCGCCATGGTTGCCAGCGGCGTGTGTTCCACCAGCGGCTCGCCCGCCTGGGCAAAGGCGGGCATGTTGAGGCGCCGGGCATTGAGGTTTTTCGACATGGCAAGCAGTGTAAGAGAATCAGTGCATGCGCCCTTCTGCCGACTCCTCTGCCCCCACTGTCCCGCCCGGTACGCCGGACCGCCCCCTGATCCTGGGCTCCAGCTCGCGCTACCGCCATGAACTGCTGTCGCGCCTGGGCCTTGCTTTTGAAGTCGTGTCACCGGCGGTCGACGAGACGCCGCAGCCAGGCGAAGATCCGGCCGCCCTGGCGCTGCGGCTGGCGCTGGCCAAAGCCCGCGCAGTGGCCGCCAACTTCCCGCAGGCGGTGGTGATTGGTTCCGACCAGGTCGCCGACCTGGGCGGCTTGCCCCTGGGCAAACCCGGCAGCCACGAACGCGCGGTGGCCCAGTTGCGCCAGATGCGCGGCCAGACCGTGATTTTCCAGACTGCCGTGGCCGTGGTCTGCGCCGCAAGCGGCTTCGAGCAGGTCGAGCTGGCGGCGGTCAAGGTCCGGTTTCGCGATCTCGGCGACGAGGAGATCGAGAATTACCTGCGCAGCGAACAACCTTACGACTGCGCCGGCAGTGCCAAAAGTGAAGGCCTGGGCATCGCCCTGCTGGAATCCATCGACAACGACGACCCGACCGCCCTGGTCGGCCTGCCGCTGATACGCACCTGCCGCATGCTGCGCGCGGCCGGCATCACGCTGCTGGGTCCGGCCGGAGCCCGGCCATGAGCGCCGCGCCCAAAGGCAAGCTGTACCTGGTTCCGGCGCCGCTGGACTTTGGCTGCGAGGTCCAGGCCCCCTTGCAGGACGTGATCCCGCTGGGCACGCTGCAGATTGCCGCCACCCTGCCCTGCTGGATTTGCGAAAACGCCAAAAGCACACGCGCCTACCTCAAGCGGGTGGGCGAGGTGCAAGCCCTGCGGCAGCCGGTGCAGGCGCTGCAGATCACCGAGTTGCCGCGCGAGGTGCACAAAAAAGGCGACCATGGCGGCGGCTTCGATGCCAGACCGCTGCTCAAGGCGGCGCTGGAAGGCCAGAACATTGGCGTGGTCAGCGAGGCCGGCATGCCGGCGATTGCCGATCCGGGCTCCTCGGTGGTGCGCGCGGCGCATGAGCTGGGCATCCAGGTCTTGCCGTTGGCCGGGCCGATGTCGCTGATGCTGGCGCTGGCCGCCAGCGGCCTCAACGGCCAGAACTTTGCATTTGTCGGCTACCTGCCGCAGGATGGTGGGGAACGCAGCCAGCGCATCCGCGAACTCGAATCGCTGGCGCTCAAGACCGGCCAGACCCAGATCTTCATCGAGACGCCTTACCGCAACACCGCCCTGCTGCAGGCGCTGCTGCAAACCTTGCAGGCCAACACCCGGCTGGCCCTGAGCTGTGGCCTGAGCTTGCCCACGGGCTGGTCGCACAGCGCCCCCGTCAGTGCCTGGAAACGCGATAAACCAGCAGCGCCGCTGGCCCTGCCGACGGTGTTCTGCATCGGCCGCTGAGGCCAGTCACAAAAAAGCCCGCATCGCGCGGGCTTTTTTGATGCCGTGCAAGTTCAGCGAATCGATGGAATCGCCTTGAGGCTGCGCACCGCGCCATCACCGATCGCGGCGCCAAAACGTTTGGCCAGACGTTCCGCGACATTTTCGCGGCGCGTGTAGTCGATGATTTCTTCGGTCTTGACGATCTCGCGCGCCACGTATTCGAGCGAGCCGAGGTTGTCGGCCAGGCCCAGCTCGACCGCCTGCTGGCCGGTCCAGAACAGGCCGCTGAACATTTCCGGCGTTTCCTTCAGGCGCTTGCCGCGGCCGGTTTTGACGACCGTGATGAACTGCTGGTGAATCTGGTTCAGCATGCTCTGCGCATAAACGCGCTGCTGTTCGGTCTGCGGGCTGAAGGGGTCCAGGAAACCCTTGTTGTCACCGGCGGTCAACAGCCGACGCTCGACACCGAGCTTGTCCATCAGGCCGGTGAAACCAAAGCCATCCATCAAGACGCCGATGCTGCCGACGATGCTGGCCTTGTCGACAAAAATCCTGTCCGCCGAAGCGGCCACGTAATACGCGGCGGATGCGCAGGTCTCTTCAACCACCGCATACACCGGCTTCTTGTGCTTGGCCTTGAGCCGGATAATCTCGTCGCTCATCATGCCAGCCTGTACCGGGCTGCCACCAGGTGAATTGATCAGCAGCACCACCGCCTGCGCACCTTCATCCTCGAAGGCAGCACGCAGCGCGGCGTTGACGAACTCTGCACTGGCATCGGCGCCGGCGGCGATCTCGCCCTTGATCTCGACCACCGCCGTGTGCGGCGTGGTGACGCTGGTGGTGGCGCTGCGCTGCATGGCAAACCAGACCAGGAACACAAAAAAGGCCAGCCAGGACAGGCGCACGAAAGTTTTCCAGCGGCGTGTGGCTTTTTGCTCGTTCAGTGCCGCAAATGCCAGCTTTTCCAGCGTGGCCCGCTCCCAACCGGGCTTCAGGTCCGCCTCGGCCCGGTTTCTCTCCGCTATGCTTTCAGGAGCTGCAGGCGCAGATCCGGCGGGCGCTGGCGCCCGATTCGGATCGTAATCGGGAGCGTCGAACGGGTCGTTTCGGTTTGAATCATTCATAGCGGTAGTTTAGAACTCGATTGCCTTCAGTTTGTAGGAGGTATGCCAGAAAACAAGTCCATCACGCTCGGTAAGGTCTATTTTGACCAGCCCGCCATGGCAGGGGCCGCCGCTGCAGGCGCCGGTGTCGGGTTTGTAGGCGGCGCCGTGGCTGGCGCACAGCAGCCACTGACCACTGTCGTCGAAGACCCGGTTCGGTTGCCAGTCCAGCTCCATCGCCACATGGGTGCAGCGGTTCAGGTAGGCGTGCACCTGGCCCTCGAAACGAACCGCAAAGGCGCGGCAGGTCTGGCCGGCGTAGTTCACGTCGAAAGGCACGGCCTGCCCGCCCTCAGCCAGCTCGGCGCTGCGGCACAAGGCGACGGGAGCATCGGTCGCGCCGTCCATCTCAGGCGTTCAAAAGCAGCCAGTCCTGCAACTCGGTCACCGAATGCGCCACAAAACGCGGCTTCAGCGCCTCGAACTCGGCAAACTCGTGCGCGCCATAACTGACGCCCAGGCTGGCGCAGCCGGCATTGACGGCCATCTGCAGGTCGTGGGTGGTGTCGCCAATCATCAGCGTGCGCGCCGGCGTCACGCCGAACTGGTCCATCAGCTCATGCAGCATGCGCGGGTGCGGCTTGCCGGCGGTTTCGTCGGCGGTGCGCGAGGCATCGAAGCGGCCCTTGAGCTCGACCGCCTGCAGCGCCTCGTCCAGCCCGTGGCGGCTCTTGCCGGTGGCCACGGCCAGCTTGTGGCCGCGCTGTTTGAGCGCAGCCAGCAGGGGCAACACGCCTTCGAACAGGCTGATGTCGTTCTGGTGGGCGATGTAGTGGTGGCGGTAACGCGCGCCGAGTTCCGGGTACTTGTCCTGGGGCACGTCGGGCGCGGCATGCGCCAGCGCCTGCATCAGGCCCAGGCCGATCACATAGGCAGCAGCCTCGTCGGTCGGCACGGTGCCGCCCACGTCGCGCACTGCGGCCTGGATGCAGCGCACGATGATGGTCGTCGAGTCGAACAGCGTGCCGTCCCAGTCGAAGGCAATCAGGTCAAAGTTCAGCAGCTTGGAGGGAGACGGCATGGGCGGTGAAACTCTCGAGATCGGGGGGAAGCGCAGCGCGCAGTTCAATGCGTTTGCCGGTGTAAGGATGGCTGAACTTTAACCGCCAGGCATGTAAAAACATGCGTTTCAGCGCAGCGCCGGGGGCTTCTTTTTGCAGCGACTTGTTGAGCTCGAAGTCGCCGTACTTGTCGTCGCCCGCAATCGGGTGGCCTTCGCCGGCCAGGTGCACGCGAATCTGGTGGGTGCGACCGGTTTTGATGGTGACTTCCAGCAGGCTGAAGGCAGCGTCGGGCGCGACCGCCCTGACCTTGACCAGGGTCACGGCGCGCATGCCGTCGGGATGCTCCTTGCCGACCAGCTGGACCCGGCGTTCGCCACCCTCCAGCAGGTATTTCTGCAGCGGCTTGTCCAGCACCTTTTTGTTGGCCGGCCAGGCGCCCTGCACCATGGCCAGGTAAATCTTGTCGGTCTCGCGTTCGCGGAACTGCTCCTGCAGGTTTTTCAGCGCAACACGTTTCTTGGCGACCAGCAGGATGCCGCTGGTCTCGCGGTCCAGCCGGTGCACCAGTTCCAGGAAGTGGGCATCCGGGCGCGCCATGCGCAGCTGTTCGATCACACCGAAAGCCACACCGCTGCCGCCGTGCACCGCCACGCCGGCCGGTTTGTCTATCGCCAGCACATGGTCATCCTCGAACAGGATGGGGAATTCGCGTGAGGGCGCATAAGCGCCGGTGCTCGAGGCCGCGCCGTGACGCGCGATCTCGACCGCCATGGCCTCGGCTTTCTGGTCGGCCCGCTCCGAGGTCCGCACCGGCGGCAGGCGCACGACGTCGCCGGCTTCAATCCGGGTGTCGGCCTGCACCCGGCCCTTGTTGATGCGCACCTCGCCGCTGCGAATGATGCGGTAGACATGGGTTTTGGGCACGCCCTTGAGCTGGCGGATCAGGTAATTGTCCAGGCGCTGGCCGGCCGAGTCCTCGTCGACAGTTACAAATGTGGCCTGCAGGGCGGCCTTGTCAGGCGCAGCCGGGGCATTCTGCAAGGCCGCGGCAGGCGCGGCTCCGCCCGCCACCGGGGCGTTTGCGGGTTTACCCGGACGGTCTGTTTTGGCAGAACCTGCGCCTATAATGTGTTTCACTAGCGACAAGCTGTAAGTGGTTGATTTGTCTGGGAGTTTAGTCCACCCACCGGTCCACCCACTGCCAACAGCCTTGCTGGAAGGTCGACGCCACTGGCAGCAAATGCCCGCAAGCGCACGGTGCCAGGCACCCCGCGGCAGGAAGATGTTGTGCAGACGAGTCGGCGTTTTGCGAACACAAACACGGAATACGATGTGTCCAGCCCTGCGGGCTGGACACGGATAGCAGCGAAATCTGGTCCTCGAATGGGTAGCCTCTTGACAACACTGGTCGTACTGATGAACACATGCCTGCGGCGCTTTTTAGCCCCGCTGTTCGGCATGAATCAGCCGCCAGCCCTTGTCCTGCGGGCGCAAGCAGCTACTGATTTTGTAGCACGCACCCGTCGGACCCCGCTTCGCCCCATCCACGCGCCTACGCCCAGACTGCACAGCTGACCGGTTGGTTCCGGTTCGCTGTTGCGCCGTCAAAGGCTCTCCGGCAATTCCCCACGTTCGCACAACGTCTGCTCCCGGCGTCGTTTGCCCGTTTTTCGGGCAGTGACGTGTGAGACAGAGAAGAACCAAGGAAACCCCATGAAACGCATGCTGGTCAATGCCACCCAGTCGGAAGAACGCCGCCTGGCCATCGTCGACGGACAGAAGCTCCTCGACTATGAAATCGAAATTGAAGGGCGCGAACAGCGCAAGGGCAATATCTACAAGGCCGTCGTGACCCGGGTCGAGCCTTCGCTCGAAGCCTGTTTTGTCGACTACGGCGAAGACCGCCACGGCTTCCTGCCGTTCAAGGAAATCTCCAAGCAGTATTTCGCCCAGGGCGTGCCGGTCAGCCAGGCACGTATCCAGGACGTGATCCGCGAAGGCCAGGAAATCCTGGTCCAGGTCGAAAAAGAAGAACGCGGCAACAAGGGCGCGGCCCTGACGACTTTTGTCTCGCTGGCCGGCCGTTATGTGGTGCTGATGCCCAACAACCCGCGCGGTGGTGGCGTCAGCCGCCGCATCGAAGGTGAAGACCGGGCCGAGCTCAAGGAAAACATGGACCAGCTGGAATACCCGGCCGGCGCCAGCATCATCGCCCGCACCGCCGGCATAGGCCGCAGCGCTGCCGAACTGCAGTGGGACCTGAACTACCTGATCAAGCTCTGGACCGCCATCGACGGCGCCGGCAAGGAGGGCAAGGGCGCCTTCCTGATTTACCAGGAATCCAGTCTGGTGATACGCGCCATCCGCGACTACTTCAACAGCGACATCGGCGACATCCTGTTCGACACCGACGACGTCTACGAGCAGGCGCGCCAGTTCATGGCCCACGTGATGCCCGAGCACGAGCACCGCGTCAAACGTTACCGCGACGATGCGCCGCTGTTCAGCCGCTTCCAGATCGAGCACCAGATCGAGTCGGCCTATGCCCGCACCGTGACGCTGCCCAGCGGCG
>JAUXPP010000009.1 GCA_030683705.1 Polaromonas sp.
CCGCTGGCGCAGGACCAGTTGCGCATTCACGGCCACGCCATCGAGGCGCGCATCTGCGCCGAAAGCCCGGACAACAACTTCCTGCCGGCCACCGGCACGCTGCATGCCTACGGCCTGCCGCCCTCCGTTTCTTTTGAGCGCGGCCTGGTTCGCGTGGACGCCGGCGTGCGCGAGGGGGATGTGATTTCACCGTTTTACGATTCCATGATTGCCAAACTCATCGTGCACGGCGACACGCGCGAGCAGGCGCTGGCACGCATGGACGAGGCACTGGCGCAGGTGCACATCGTGGGCCTGAGCACCAATGTGCAGTTCCTGCGGCACGTGGTGCAAAGCCGTTCGTTTGCCGAGGCTGACCTGGACACCGCATTGATCCCGCGCGAACAGGCGGTGCTGTTCAATCAGGAAAAGATCGGTTTGCCCGCTGCGGCGGCGGCGGCTGTGGCCTTGACCCTGCTGGAAGAAAAAGCGCTGGAAACCCACGACCCCTTCAGCCGGCGCGACGGCTGGCGTTCACATGGCGTGGCGATGCGCCGCTTCGAGTTCGAGTTTCACGGCGAACCGGCGAAAGCCGAGCTGACTTACCTGCACGACGGCGCGCTGCGGCTGGCGGTGGGCGGTGAAGAGGGCCTGCTGGTGCTTGCACGCGAAGGGCAGGCGGTCACGCTGGCCTTCGGCGGCAAGCGCCTCACGGCACGGCTGTACCGTCGTGGCGAAACGGTGCACGTGTTTGCGCGCCAGGGCGCCACCCAGATCACCGTGATCGACCTGCTGGCCCATGCCGGCGAGGCGCACGGCGAAGCCGGCCGCCTGACGGCGCCCATGCCGGGCAAGGTGGTGTCGTTTGCGGTGAAGGCCGGCGACAAGGTGAGCAAGGGCCAGGCGCTCGCCGTGATGGAAGCCATGAAGATGGAGCACACGATTGCCGCGCCAGCCGACGGTGTGGTGCAGGAGTTGCTGTACGTGCCCGGCGACCAGGTCACGGAGGGGGCGGAGTTGCTCAAGATGGCGGTCTGAGCATCGCCTTCCTGCAGTCCATGGTGACGGCACAATCAAGCCCATGAACATTCTTTTTTGTTGTACCGGCGCCAAAGCCGAGCCCTGGGTGGCTGGCCTGCGGGCAGAATTTCCTGAAGAAAGCGTCGAGGACTGGGCGCCGGGAGCACCGGCCGCGGATTACGCGGTGGTCTGGACGCCGCCGCAGCAGTTCCTCGACGAGCAACCGCAGCTGAAGGCGCTGTTCAACATCGGCGCCGGCGTCGATGCGCTGCTCAAGCTCAGGTTGCCGCCGCAGGCGACGGTGATCCGGCTGGACGATGCCGGCATGTCGGTGCAGATGGCCGAATATGTGAGCCATGCGGTGGTCCGGCACTTTCGCGAGTTCGACGGCTACGAGGCCGACATCCGCAGCGGCAAGTGGTCTTACCGCAAGCCGCACCTGCGCAGCGATTTTCCGGTGGGCGTGATGGGCCTGGGCGTGCTGGGCGAGCGCGTGGCACGCACGCTGGCGCAGTTCGACTTCCCGGTCAATGGCTGGAGCCGCTCGCCCAAAACCATCGAAGGCGTCCGGTGTTTTTCGGGCGAGGCCGGCATGGCGGACTTCCTCGCGGCCACGCGCGTGCTGGTGTGCCTGCTGCCGCTCACGCCCGACACGGCCAACATCATGAACCTCGGCACCTTGTCGAAACTGCGGACCGGCGCCTATGTGATCAACGTCGCGCGCGGCGCACACCTGGTGGACGAGGACCTTATCGCGCTGATCAACAACGGCCACATCGCCGGCGCCACGCTGGACGTGTTCCGCACCGAGCCGCTGCCTGCAGAGCACGCTTTCTGGAAACACCCGAAAATCAGCATCACGCCGCACACTTCGGCGCGCACCCTGCGCGAGGAAACGATTGCACAGATTGCCGGCAAGATCCGGGCGGTCGAAAGCGGGATGCCCATAAACAGCCTGGCCGGTGTGGTTGACCCGAAAAAGGGATACTAGGCCCGAAAACGGTGGTTGACCGCTTTAGCCGCTTGATGCATTGCATGAAGACACACTTTTCTTTCCATGTAGCTGTTCAATCCTTTGGTGACAGCGCTACATACCCGATTGCACTGCCCTGGCGCGCGCTGGCGGCGTTGCTCCTCTTTGCGGGCATCAGCCCGCCGCATCGTCGTGCCTTGCCAGCACACCCCATGACAGCCCACTCGGGCATGTCCAACCACAGTTCCCGGGCCGCTCCATGAAATACCCCTCCAAAGTCAAAATCGTCGATGTCGGCCCGCGCGACGGGCTGCAGAACGAAAAAGCGCCGGTGCCGGCGGCCGTCAAGATCGAGCTGGTGCACCGCCTGCAGGACGCCGGCCTGACCGAGATCGAGGTGACGAGTTTTGTCTCGCCCAAGTGGGTGCCGCAGATGGCCGATGCCGCCGAGGTCATGGCCGGCATCAGGCGCAAGCCCGGCGTGCGGTATTCGGTGCTGACGCCCAACATGAAGGGTTTCGAGGCCGCGCTGCTGTCCAGGCCGGACGAGATCGTGGTCTTCGCCGCCGCCAGCGAAGCCTTCAGCCAGCGCAATATCAACTGCTCGATTGCCGAAAGCATAGAACGCTTCCGTCCGGTGGCCGAAGCGGCGCGGGCGCACAAGATTCATGTGCGCGGCGCGATCTCCTGCGCGGTCGGCTGCCCTTATGAAGGCGAGATCGCACCGGAACGCGTTGCCATGGTGGCGCGCCTGCTGAAAGAAATCGGCGTGCAGCACATCGGCGTGGCCGACACCATTGGCGTGGGCACACCCGTCAAGGTCGAACGCGCCATGGAAGCGGCGCTGCAGCACTACAGCGTCGATGACATCTCCGGCCATTTCCATGACACCTACGGCCAGGCGCTGGGCAACACGCTGGCCAGCCTGCAGATGGGCATCTGGCAGTACGACACCTCCTCGGCCGGCCTGGGCGGCTGTCCCTACGCCAAGGGCGCAACCGGCAATGTGGCGACCGAAGACGTGGTCTACATGCTGCAGGGCATGGGCATAGAAACCGGCATCGACCTCGACAAGCTGATCGACGCCGGCAAGTTCATCAGCGACTTCCTGGAGCGCAAGCCGAATTCGCGGGCGTCCACTGCATTGCTGAACAAAAGGTTGGGCTAGTGCGCCGCGCAGGGCCGCCCCAAGCAAGCACGGCCCCCTCGGGGGGCAGAGAATTACACGGAGTGAATGATCGTGGGGGCTATCAATATGTGCGGCAGTGAACTCAAGGTGCTGCCTGAAGGCGTGCAGCGGGTGGCCGCCCTGCTGCAGGAGCGCGGCCACCCGCACATGCCCGTCATGCTCGACGACGCAGCGCGCACCGCCCAGCAGGCGGCCGATGCGCTGGGCATAGCGCTCGGCCAGATCGCCAAAAGCATCATCTTCCGCCGCAAGTCTGACGATGTGGCGGTGCTGGTGATCACCGCCGGCGATCAGCGCGTCGATGAACGCAAGGTCGAGGCCCTGGTCTGCCCGGACGGCAAGCGCCTGGGCCGGGCCGATGCGGAGTTCGTCAAGGCACGCACCGGCTTTTCGATAGGTGGTGTGTCGCCGCTGGCGCATGCCACGCCGCCGGTCACGCTGATCGACCAGAGCCTGTTCCGCTTTGCAGAGGTCTGGGCGGCGGCTGGCCATCCGCATGGCGTGTTCAAACTGGCGCCACAGCAACTGCTTGAGCTGACCGGCGCGCCGGTGGCGGATGTGGTGGTAGATCCGGCGCTGGAGCAGGTGTCGCAGCAAAACGCTATCAATTTGGTAGCTGCTCACGCCCGTCGAATCAGGGCCGAGACCGAAAACATTCCTTCGCCTTGCATCTCGGTGTGCCGCATGAGCACGCTGACCGGCTGGTGTGAAGGCTGCTTTCGCACGCGTGAGGAAATTGCCGGATGGAGCCAGTCCGGCGATGGCGGCAAACGCGCGGTCTGGGACCTGATCGGGCAGCGTATGGCGGGGCTGCAGGCATGACAGCGCGGGCGGCGCCAGATCCGGCCAGGCTGCACGAGCTCACGTTTTACTTCGACGTGATCTCGCCCTATGCCTGGCTGGCCTTCCAGCAATTGCCGCAGGCGCTGGAAGGCCTCAGCTACAGCGTGGACTACAAGCCGCTGTTGTTCGCCGGCCTGCTCAAGCATCATGGACAACTGGGCCCGGCCGAGATCGCCGGAAAACGTGAATGGACCTACCGCCAGGTGTTGTGGCTGGCGCATCAACATGGCGTCGAACTGCAGCTACCCGCGCGCCACCCCTTCAACCCCTTGCCCTTGCTGCGCCTGGCGGTGGCCTGTGGTGTCAACGGCCTGCCGAATCGTCATGTCTGCGAAACCCTGTTGCGCCATGTCTGGTGCGGCGGTGCTGACGCGGCCGACGAATCGCGGCTGGCCCAGGTGACGGCGCTGCTGGCGCCGCAACGCGCGCCCGGCAGCACGGAGGTCAAGGCCGACTTGAAGGCGCACACCGACGAAGCCATCGCACGCGGGGTGTTCGGCGTGCCGACCATCGCTGTGGGCGACAAGCTGTTCTGGGGCCTGGACGCTTTGCCCATGCTGCGTGCTTGCCTGATGGGTGATGACTGGTTTGAGGGACCGCAGTGGGAGGCGGCGGGTCGGCTTGAGTCGGGTGCTGCCCGCCCCAAACCCTGACCCCGGGCGGAAGGGGAGGCAGGTTTGCCGACCGGCCGTCGTGTGGCCTGTAGGGGATTGCATGCGTCTGTTGGCCGGGGGTTGCCCGGCTGCAAGTAACTTTCTTTTGCTTCGCCAAAAGAAAGTCACCAAAGAAAAGGCGACCCTGCTGTCTGCGTCCCTCCTTCGCTGGCGCTGCGGAGGGCAGCCTGCGGTGCTCGGTCCAGCCGGGGTCTCGCTCGAACTCGCCTTCGGCTCAGACAATCGCTCGCCCTGATCCGTCTGGCCCTGTGCTCCTCGGCGCATACAGAAGGGTGGGAAAAAAAGCAAACCCCAAATACCAGATCCGAATTCAATCCGGAGTCCTTGAAGCGCGCAGCGCTTCAAAGACGGGACTCCCAATGAGCGGTCATGTTTGCACGCGCGAGCAGCACACGCGGCCACATGAAGTCCCCCTCCATCGCCCAGCGGGGCGAGGGAGGGGCTAGGGGAGGGAGTGCGGGAAGCAGGAAGAGTGGGGAATTGATCCCGCTCCCTGTCTTGCCCCACAGGTCTCAACGCCGGAACTTGCCGTCCGTGCCGATGATGGACAGGTCGGCGAAATCCAGGCCGGTGTGGTCTTCGGGGGAGTAGTTCACTTCCAGCCCGCCGATGTCAAATTTGCGTAGGCCTTCCAGTGCTGCCTGGATTTTTTCGCGCGTGGGTTTGGGGCCGGCTCGGCGCAGTCCTTCGACCAGCACCTTGGCTGCCGCAAAACCTTCCAGCATGGCGGGGCTGATGTCGCCCGTGCCCTTGGCCTTGGACAGTTCCTGGGCTTCCTTCACCAGGCCATAAGCGATCGAACGCTCATACGGAAAAACCTGGGTCACGATCACGCCGCGGGCGTTGTCGCCCAGGCTTTTGATGAAGCCGCTGGAGGCATTGTTGGACAAGGTAACGATTTGTGCCGCCGAGCCGGCAGCGCGAAAGGCCTTGGTGCCATCCACCACCGCCTGGCCGGAAGCCACCATGATGATGGCCTGTGCATTGGATGCCACCACTTTGGGGGCGATGGGCGCAAAGTCGGGCTTGCTGCGGTTGAATTTTTCCAGCACGGCGGGTTGCAGTTTGGCCGCTACCAGGCCCTTTTGCGCGCCGGCCACGCCGTCGGCACCGAAGCTGTCGTCGGCATAAACAATGCCGATGCGCGTGATGCCCATGGAGTTGAGGTGGGTCACGGCCTTTTCGGCCTCGCGCTGGTAAGTGGCGCGCACGTTGAACACCTGCTTTTTCACGGGCTGGTGCAGCACCATGGCGCCGGTGGACGGGCCGATCAGGGGAACGCCGAACTTTTCGAGGTGGGGAAGCATGGCTTCCGTGTGGGGCGTGCCACGCGTCAGGAACATCGCCAGCACCTCTTTTTCCTCGATCAGCTTGAGCGCGTTTTCACCGGCCAACTTGGGATCGAACTTGTCATCGAGTGAGATCAACTCGATCTTCTGCCCATTGACGCCGCCTTTGGCATTGACCGCGTCGATGTAGAGCTTGGCGCCGTCGGTGGTTTCCTTCACGCCGGCGCCCACGGGCCCGGTGAATCCTGCCGTCTGTCCGATCAGCAATTGCGCCTGGGCGCCAAAACTGAGTGCTGCCGAGAGCAGGGCGCCGCACCATAAGCCGGGTTGTTTCATGTGTGTTCTCCGCTGTACTGTGAATGCTGCCTAGTGGACCATAAATGCGCCAAAAAGACGATATGGAAAACCAGTGGCGTGGCGCCCTTGCCGCGCCAAACACCTTTAACCCCACGCAATGCAATCCGGACGCGGCTGTCTAGAATGTTTGACCTCTTCAGGAAAGCCCCCACCGATGTCCCAGGGAATCATCCGCATTCGCGGCGCGCGACAGCACAACCTCAAGAATCTCGACCTGGACATACGCACCGGTGAAATGACGGTGGTCACCGGCCCCAGCGGCTCGGGCAAGTCCTCGCTGGTGTTCGACACCCTGTTTGCCGAGGGCCAGCGGCGTTATGTCGAGACTTTTTCGGCCTATGCCCGGCAGTTCCTGGACCGCATGGACAAACCTGCGGTGGACAAGGTCGAGGGCGTGCCGCCGGCGATTGCGATCGACCAGACCAACCCGGTACGCAGCTCGCGATCGACGGTGGGGACCATGACCGAGCTCAATGACCACCTAAAACTTTTGTATGCGCGCGCTGCGCAGCTTTTCGACAAAAAAACCGCGCAGGCGGTGCGCCATGACACGCCGGAATCGATTTATGCCGAGCTGATGGCGCGTACTGCGGCCAGTGATCCACGCGTGGTCATGACTTTCCCGGTGGAACTGCCCGGAAATACCAGCGCCGACGAGGTCACGCAGTGGCTGTCGGCCAGCGGCTTCACGCGTGTGCATGCCGAGCGCGATGTGGCCACGCCAGCCGGGCCGCACAAGTTGCTCGATGTGGTGGCCGACCGCTTCCGTGTTCAGACGGCCGAGAAGGCGCGTGTGGTCGAGGCGATCGAAATGGCGCTGAAACGCGGCGGCCGCCTCAATGTGTACGTTCAAGCAACGGAGGAGGGCGGTGCCGAGCAAATGTGGCGCTTTTCCAGCGGCCTGCATTGCCCCGACAGCGACCTGCGTTACGCCGAGCCGACACCTTCCCTGTTCTCTTTCAACTCGGCCATGGGTGCCTGCGACACCTGCCGCGGTTTCGGCCGCGTGATCGGTGTCGATTACGGCCTGGTGATTCCCAACGACAAGCTGACGCTGCGCTCCGGTGCGATCAAGCCGATGCAGACGCCGGCCTGGAAGGAAGCGCAGGACGACTTGATGCGCCATGCCGAAACCGCGGGGATTCCACGCGACACGGCCTGGAACAAACTCACGCCGGAGCAGCAGGGCTGGGTCATCAACGGCTCGCCGAACTGGAACGGCAAGTGGAACCAGCACTGGTTCGGCATCAAGCGCTTCTTCGCTTACCTGGAAAGCAAGGCCTACAAGATGCACATCCGGGTGCTGCTGTCCAAGTACCGCAGCTACACGCCCTGCGAGACCTGCGGCGGTGCGCGGCTCAAGCTGGAAGCCCTGCTCTGGCGCCTGGGCTCCAAGGCTGACGCCGATGCGGCGCTGCCGCCTGAAAAACGTTTCATGCCGGTCGGCGTGGACTGGAGCCGCGCCCAGCTCGAGGCCTTGCCGGGCCTGAGCTTGCACGACCTGATGCAGCTGCCCATCGACCGGCTGCGTGAATTTTTCAACGGCCTGGCGCCGGCCGCGCTGCAGGACGGCAGCGCCCCCGATGCCGAGTTCAGGGCGCTCAAGTCGCTGTTCGAGGAAATCCACACCCGGCTGCGTTACCTCAGCGACGTCGGCATCGGTTACCTGACGCTGGACCGGCAAAGCCGCACCCTGTCGGGCGGCGAGGTGCAGCGCATCAACCTGACCACGGCGCTGGGCACCTCGCTGGTCAACACCCTGTTTGTGCTGGACGAACCCTCGATCGGCCTGCACCCGCGCGACATGAACCGCATCACCCAGGCCATGCATCGCTTGCGTGATGCCGGCAACACCCTGGTGGTGGTCGAGCACGACCCGGCCGTGATGCTGGCGGCCGACCGCATGATCGACATGGGCCCGGGCCCGGGCGAGAAGGGCGGCCAGATCGTGTTCGACGGCACGCCGGAAGACCTGAAACACGCCGACACCCTGACCGGCGCCTACCTCGGTTCGCGCAAGCAGGTGGGCATGGGCTTCAAGCGCCCGGTCACCGACAACACGCCGCGCCTGATCCTCGAAGGCGCGCGCGACCACAACCTGAAGAACCTGACGGTCGAGTTTCCGCTGCAGCGCCTGGTCTGTGTGACCGGTGTCAGCGGCTCCGGCAAATCGACGCTGATGCAGGACATCCTGGCGCCGGCCTTGCTGCGCCAGTTCGGCAAGGCGACGGAAACGCCGGGCCAGCATGACCGCCTGATGGGCGCGGACTACCTGACCGACGTGGTGTTTGTCGACCAGTCGCCGATCGGCAAGACCGCGCGCTCCAACCCGGCCAGTTATGTGGGGGCCTGGGACGCGGTGCGCGAATTGTTCGCGCAGGCGCCGCTGGCCCGGCACCGCAGCTACACCTCGTCGAAGTTCAGCTTCAACAACGGCGACGGGCGCTGCCCGACCTGCGGCGGCTCGGGCTTTGAACATGTGGAGATGCAGTTCCTCAGCGACGTTTACCTGCGCTGCCCGGACTGCGACGGCAAGCGTTACCGGCCCGAGATCCTGGAGGTCACGATTGAACGCAAGGCCATCGGCGACGTCCATCCGCGCCTGATGAATGTGTCGGATGTGCTGGACCTGACCGTCAGCGAGGCCAGCCGTCTGTTCGCGCAGGACCGCGAGGTGATACGCGCGCTGCAGCCGATTGTCGATGTGGGCCTGGAGTACGTGAAGCTGGGCCAGCCGGTGCCGACGTTGTCGGGCGGCGAGGCGCAGCGCCTCAAGCTGGCCGGTTTCCTGGCTGGCGCGTCCAAAACCGCGAGTGCCAGCCGCCAGCCGCTGGCGCTGCGCAACATCAACCGCGGCACGCTGTTCCTGTTCGACGAGCCGACCACCGGCCTGCATTTCGACGACATCGCCAAACTCATGCGCGCGCTGCGCAAGCTGCTGGACGTCGGCCATTCGCTGATCATCATCGAGCACAACCTCGACGTGATCCGCTCGGCCGACTGGCTGATCGACCTCGGACCCGAAGGGGGCGAGGCTGGCGGCCTGCTGGTGGCCCAGGGCACACCCGAGGCAGTGCGTGAACACCCGACGTCGCATACCGCACTGGCCTTGCGCGAATATGAAAAGTCCATGGGCCAGGTGCATGGCGTGGAAGAAGCCCGCACCAAAGTCTGGAAAACCCGGCCCGCCTTCTCCAACCTGATCCAGATCGTCAACGCCAAGGAGCACAACCTGAAAAGCCTGTCGGTGGACATTCCGCGCGGCAAGTTCAATGTGGTGACCGGCGTGTCGGGTTCCGGCAAGTCCACGCTGGCCTTCGACATCCTGTTCAACGAGGGCCAGCGGCGTTACCTCGAATCGCTCAATGCCTATGCCCGCAGCATCGTGCAGCCGGCCGGCCGTCCCGAGGTCGATGCGGTCTACGGCATCCCGCCGACCGTGGCGATCGAGCAGCGGCTCTCGCGCGGTGGCCGCAAGTCCACTGTCGGCACCACCACCGAGGTCTGGCACTTCCTGCGCCTGCTCTACGTCAAGCTGGGCATCCAGCACTGCACCAAGGACGGCGCAGCGGTGATGCCGCAAAGCCCGGAAAGCATCGCCGCCCAGCTGCTGAAAAATTACCGCGGCCAGCACATCGGCCTGCTGGCGCCGCTGGTGATCAACCGCAAGGGTGTGTACACCGAACTGGCTGACTGGGCGCGGCCGCGCGGCTACACGCATCTGCGCATCGACGGCGAGTTTTTGCCGACAACGAATTTCCCGCGCATCGACCGCTTCAAGGAGCACACGGTCGAGCTGCCGGTGGCCGACATCCATGTGACGCCGGACAACGAGGCCGCCTTGCGCGAGGCGCTGGCCACGGCGCTGCAGCACGGCAAGGGTGTGGTGCATGTGCTGGCGCCGCTCACCGGCCTGCGCGGCGCGATGATGGCCGGCTCCTCGACCCGTCAGATCGGCAAGCTGCAGGCCTCGTCGACCCAGCGCGCCTGCCCGGTTTGCGCCACCTCCTACCCCGAACTCGATCCGCGCCTGTTTAGCTACAACAGCAAACACGGCTGGTGCCCGGACTGCGTGGGCACTGGTGTCAAGCTGACCAAAGAGCAGCGCAAGGTGTTCGACGATTCGGTACGTGACGACGACAACAAGGGCCGCGAGCAGAGTTTTGCCGAGCCGGAAGCCGAAGACGTGCTGGATACCGCCTGCCCGGGCTGCCACGGCACGCGCCTGAATGCGCAGGCACGTGCGGTGAAGTTTGCCGGCGTGGGGATTGCCGACATCGCGGCGCTGTCGGTTACCGATGTGCGCGCCTGGGTCGAGAAACTGTCGCTGTCCGGCCGTGAAGCCGGCATTGCGCGTGATTTGATCCCCGAGATCAAGAGCCGGCTCGAATTTCTCGAAGACGTGGGCCTGGGTTATTTGACGCTGGACCGTGGCGCACCCACCTTGTCGGGCGGCGAGGCGCAGCGTATCCGTCTGGCGGCGCAGCTCGGTTCCAACCTGCAGGGCGTCTGTTATGTGCTGGACGAGCCGACCATCGGCCTGCACCCGCGTGACAACCAGATCCTGCTGCGCGCCCTCGGCAAACTCAGCGAACGCGGCAACACCCTGGTGGTGGTCGAACATGACGAGGACACGATACGCCGCGCCGACAACATCATCGACATTGGCCCCGGCGCCGGCAAACGCGGCGGGCGGCTGGTCGGGCAGGGCACGGCCGCGCACCTGGCCACCTTGCCCGATTCGCTGACCGGGCGTTACCTGGCGAATCCGCTGATCCATCCGCTGCAGCTCCGACGCGAAACGCGTGCCGGACTGGCGCCTGTCGCCGCGCAGGCGGTCAGCGAGGTGTTGGCCAAACCGGTCAGCAAACAGAAAGCGGCCTTGTTGAAAGCTGCCGCCCTGAAAGCCGCGGCGGCCAGCGCCAGCGCGCTGCACAACGCGGCGCCGGTGGCGGCTGGGCCTTTCACCTCCTGGCTCAGGGTGGTGAATGCGGACCTGCACAACCTGAAGAAGGTCTCGGTCGCCGTGCCGCTGTACCGGCTGGTGGCGGTCACCGGTGTCTCGGGCTCGGGCAAGTCCACGCTGGCGCGTGATGTACTGCTGAGCAATGTGCATGCCGGTGTGATGCTGCGCTCGACCAAAGCCGGGCGCGAAGCCGACGACAAGGGCAAGACGCCAGCGTGGACCGGCTGCGAAGCCATTGAGGGTTATGCCGCGGTGGACCGCGTGCTCGAGGTGGACCAGACGCCGATCGGCAAGACGCCGCGCTCCTGCCCGGCCACCTACATCGGTTTCTGGGACACCATACGCAAACTGTTTGCCGACACGCTGGAAGCCAAGGCGCGCGGTTACGGTCCGGGGCGTTTCAGTTTCAACACCGGTGAAGGCCGCTGCCCGACCTGCGAAGGGGCCGGTGTGCGCACCATCGGCATGAGTTTTTTGCCCGATGTGAAGGTGCTCTGCGAAACCTGCCACGGCGCGCGTTTCAACCCCGAAACCCAGGCCGTGACCTGGCGCGGCAAAAACATCGGCGACGTGCTGACCATGGAAGTTGATGAAGCCGTCGGGTTTTTCGCCTCCATGCCCAACATTGCGCACCCGCTGCAGTTGCTCAAAGACGTGGGCCTGGGTTACCTGACCCTGGGCCAGCCCTCGCCGACGCTGTCAGGCGGCGAGGCGCAGCGCATCAAGCTGGTGACGGAACTGTCCAAGGTGCGCGACGACATCACGCGGCGCGGCCAGAAGGCGCCGCACACGCTCTACGTGCTGGACGAGCCGACGGTGGGCCTGCACATGGCCGACGTCGAAAAGCTGATCCATGTGTTGCACCGGCTGGTCAACGGCGGCCACAGCGTGGTGGTGATCGAACACGACCTCGACGTGATTGCCGAAGCCGACTGGGTGATCGACCTGGGGCCGGATGGCGGCAATGCCGGCGGCCAGGTGGTGGCTTCGGCGCCGCCCGAAGCGGTGGTCAGGCTGGGAACCCATACCGGCAAGGCGCTCGCGCCGGTGCTGGCGCGTTAGGGCAATGACCTGCGGAAGTGGAGGGTTATCAAGGGGCAGGCAAAAAGTAGAACGATCGGGCTATAAAATTACCAAATAGTAATATTTATTACTCTTCGTTCCAATTTAACGGCAACACCATGATCACCTCCCTCTCGCAGCGTCCGGTTTCTGGCTTTTCCCTGGCGGTGTTGCTGCTCGCTGCCGCTGTGCCAGCCGCAGCGCAAAGCCCGGTGGCACCGACCGACGAGGTGGAGGTCATCCACCCCTGGGTGGTGCCGGCGCCACGCGGCGCGGAGACCTATTTCACCAACCTCCAGGACGGCGGCACCTACGAGGCGCCGTTTGTGGCGCGCTTCGGGCTGTCGATGCGCGGCCTGGTCCCGGCGGGCCAGACCGCCGGGCGCGCCGGCCACCACCATTTGCTGGTGAACCAGGATTTGCCGCTGGACTTCAAGAAGCCCCTGCCTTTTACCGACCAGTACATTCACTTCGGCAAGGGCCAGATGGAAATGGTGGTGAACCTGCCACCGGGCAAGTACAAGTTCCGCCTGTTGCTGGCCGACCAGGGCCACATCCCCTATTTCGTCTACAGCAAGCCCCTGAGTGTGACTATCAGCAAGCAGAACAAGGGGGTCACAGCGGCTGCGGTGCAGGGCCCGGCCCGTGTCGAACTGTTGAGCCCGGCGGACCGCGAAACTGTCAAGGGCCCGTTCCGGGTCCAGTTCCATGCCACAGGCTACAACGTGTCGCATACCGGCCCGAAGGCGGCGGACACCGGGCATTTCCGGCTGACCATGGAGCGCGCCGGTCGCAAGCCGGAGGTGATCGCTTTCACCGCCGGCCAGACTGAAACCTGGCTGAACCCGCCGGCCGGTGACTACAGCCTGCGGCTGGAGATGGTCAGCAACGCCGCCGAAGGCAAGGTGCTCAGCGCAGCCAAGCCATCCACGCTGTCGGTCGCCGCCCGCTGATCCCCTTCAGCCCGGACTGTGGCGCGCGGCCAGCAGGGCCGCGGCCACTTCGGCAAAACCGGCGCCGCGCTCACCCTTCGTGATGTAACGCGGCTTGTGGCTCAACTCCGCTTCGAAGCGCCGGATGTTGGCCACCCCCACCGAATGCGGGAAGGCCTCGAACATCAGCTGGTCGTTGGTCGAGTCGCCGACGTAGACCCAGTTCGTCATCTCCGCCGCCAGGTCGCGGCCGAACAGCTCCCCAACGATCCAGCGCGCGCCCTCCAGCTTGTTGTGCGCGCCGAACCAGCCATTGATGTGGATGGAGCTCACGGTGGCGTTCATGCCTTCGCTTTGCATGATCTGCACCGCCTGCGCGATGGCAGCGGGGGGCAGGTGCACAAATTCACTGTGGTCGATGGCGATGTCGGTCTCGCGCCCCGCGCTGTCCTGCGAGATCACCGCGCCGGGGACCTCGCGCACCACGCGGGCCGCCACCTGCTGCATGCGTGCGTAGTTGGCCAGCCGTGTAGCTTCGTCCTGCTGGTATCTTTTTGATAGCTGCTCACGCCCGCCGGACAAGGGTTGCAGCCCGATTTGACCTGAAATCAGGGCCACCGCACCGTTTTCCGCCACGATCGCATCGACCGGCCAGCTTGTCGCGAAGGGCTCGCTCCAGCCGACCGGGCGGCCGGTGATGGGGATCACCTGCAGGCCGGCGGCTTTCAGGTCGGCCAGCGCCTGCAATGCATCAGCCGTGATCGCGCCTTCGGTGGTCAGGGTGTCGTCGATGTCGGTGAAAACGCCGGTGATGTGGCGCCGGTCGGCGGTTGGCCATGAAGCGAGTGGGAGCATGAAGGGTCCGGGTGGCGGGAGGGAAAAGGGCTTCGCTGGGCGATCAGGCGGCATACCAGGCCGCGAGGCCTGCAGCGACAGCCATGGCCGCGATCAGCCAGCTCCACGGCAGGGTAGACGCTTGTTCGCCAGGCGCGGCGCTGTCACGGGGCGGGACTGGCGGGCTGGCCACCGGGTCGTCGTGAGGGGCGGGGCCAGCCTTCAGGCCGTCCGCAAAATCGGGATCCTGAATGACGCTGTGGTCGCCCAAGGGCAAGGGGTGGTCCAGCAGATACAGCATGTCGCGCCAGTTCATCAGCTCGCGCGCATTGTCAGGGGCGATACACGCCGAGCTGGACGCCTCGTAGACCAGCACCTCGGCAGGTTTCCGGGCCGTGGCGGTCAGTTCGGACAGCAGGGCGTACAACATCGCAGCGGAATGCCGTGCCATCTGCCCGGGATCGATGTCTGTCAGGCAGACCAGGCTGTCCTGGCCCAGCACGGCAGGCAGGTCCCGGTGTTCGCCGGCCAGCAGGCGGGCGATGTCAGTCCGTATCGACTTCGCGGCCTCCCCGCTTTCAAAGGCCAGGACGTAATCTTCGGCGGGCGGCTTGTCCAGCATGCCGCCCCCCCGGCGATCCGGGTGCACGATGTTGTCGGGTTGCCAGTTGACGCGCAGTTGCGGGGGGCTCTCGTTCGCCACCAGTTGGACCTCGAAGTCATGGCTTGCCATCGCCGCCCCGGCGGCCTTCAGGTCCAGGCTTTCCAGGTTTTTCGTGAACAAGTAGCAGGCCATGGCGCTCATTGCAGGGTCTTTCAGCGCCGTTCGGGCGAGGCATATAGAATAGCGGCTGTTCGAGGAGCGATGCAGCCCGCCAGATACTGACCACGTCAGACGGCGAGCGAGGCTCGGACACCAGGTCGCTTGCCGACTCTGCCTGCCAACCGCGCTCACCCACTGTGCTGTGAGGTGAGTTGACCCCAGCAGTGGTTTTTAAAAGCCTGTTTTGGAGTCACCATGAGCGCCGTTCTCAAACCTACCGCCGACCACATCATTGCCGACATTTCCCTTGCCGCCTGGGGCCGCAAGGAACTGAAAATCGCCGAAACCGAAATGCCCGGCCTGATGGCCATTCGCGAAGAGTTCGCGAAAGCCCAGCCGCTCAAGGGCGCGCGCATCACCGGCTCGCTGCACATGACGATCCAGACCGGCGTGCTGATCGAGACGCTGCAAGCCCTGGGCGCTGACGTGCGCTGGGCTTCGTGCAACATCTTCTCGACGCAGGACCACGCCGCCGCCGCGATTGCCGCCGCCGGCACGCCGGTGTTCGCGATCAAGGGCGAGACCCTGGCCGACTACTGGGACTACACGCATCGCATCTTCGAATTCAGCGGCGCCAAGGGCACGCCTGAAGAAGGCCCGAACATGATCCTGGACGACGGCGGTGACGCGACGCTGCTGATGCACCGGGGTACCAAGGCCGAGAAAGTCGCCTCCCGGCTGTCCAAACC